>JANMLJ010000079.1:0-10731 GCA_031372465.1 Chitinophagaceae bacterium
CTACTGTTGACCGAGCTGGTTGGGATGGCCGCATTGATGGCAAACCACAGGATAGTGGTGTTTTTGTATGGATGCTGAGTGCGGTTGATTATACTGGTGCACCGATTTTTCTAAAAGGAACAGTGGCTCTTATAAGGTAAAAAATTTCTCGCAAAGACGCTAAGGCGCTATTAAACATTTACAGATTACAGGCCGTTCACAATTCTCTTAATTCCATTTTTAATTAGTGCTTCATTAAAATTGATAAGAAGTCCTAACTTGAGGTTTGTAAGTTTAAGATAAGTTAATAACTGTTTATAGTGAACAGGAAGCAAAATTTCAACAGATTTCAATTCAATAATCACTTTATTTTCAATAATCATATCTGGTTTAAATCCCAGGTCAAGCTTTATCTCCTTCCAAACTACCGGAAGTACTGGTTGTCTTAAAACATACAGGCCATATTCATTAGCAAGTTCATAGTCTAAAACAGATTCATATACAGATTCGAATAAACCAGGCCCGAGTTCTTTATGAATCCTAAATACAGTTTCCACAATGATTTTAGCAATTTCATTTTCTTCCATATAAGGTGATTTTAGTTTGAATATACAGAGATTTACAATTCTGGACACCTAATTGCGTCTTTGCGCCTTTGCGTGAAAAAATATCTTTTATCTTAGCGTCAAATAATTTCTTTATGCAAAAAATCGTATTCATCACTGGCGCTACTTCTGGATTTGGCGAAGCCTGTGCTTATAAATTTGCCGCTAATGGTTATGATCTTATACTCAATGGAAGAAGAACAGACCGGCTGCAATTACTAGCAGATACATTGGAGAAAAAGTATAATGTAGCTGTAATGCAATTGCCCTTTGATGTACAAAATGAAAAAGCAGTGTTTGATTCCATACAGAAAATGCCGGTAGAATGGAAGGCTATTGATGTGCTGATAAACAATGCCGGGCTTGCACTTGGTAGGGACTATTTCGAAGAAGCAGATCTCAGCGACTGGAATACAATGATAGATACCAATATAAAAGGTTTTCTCTATGTTGCAAAAGCAGTATCGCAGTTAATGGTTGCCAGAAATGCTTCGTCCCTAGGTCAGGCTCAGGGCTTAACAGGACACATTATTAATATGGGTTCAGTTGCAGGCAAAGAAGTTTATGAAAAAGGAAATGTCTATTGCGCCACCAAATTTGCAGTAGATGCTATCAGCCAGGGAATGCGGATAGATTTGCTCCGGCACAATATCAAAGTCACTTCTATCAATCCAGGCGCCGCTGATACAGAATTTTCTGTAGTCCGTTTTAAAGGAGATGCTGACACAGCTAAAAAAATATATGATGGATTGAAACCATTAACTGCTGAAGATATTGCAGAGGTGATTTTTTACTGTACTACTTTGCCAGCGCATGTATGTATTAATGACCTTACTATCACCTGCACGCAACAGGCCAATGCCATATTTTTTAAACGGAATACTACCGGTTAATTAATTAACTTCCGTTGATATCAATAAATTCCTGCACTTTGTATTATCCCGGTAATTTTACAGGAATAACCTAAAATTCCCTACGAAAAAATACTAAAAATGGGAAATTTACGATATAAAATTATAACCGGGAGAAACCAATTATTAGCTTTATATCAGTTCCAATATCACTTAAAATCTCGTATGAAAAAACAATTCCTTTTATTAACCGCATTGGCCGCTATCAGTCTCAGCGTTTTTTCACAGGATGTTATCCGGCTTCAGACCTGCAACAATAGTATGATCAGTAATCAGGTTGACAGCCTTAAAAATTTGTATGGCAAAAGCGGTTATGTGTTATTAAAGGAAGCCTCTGTAAGCATGGAAAGTGAATTTGAACTGCCGGTTATCGTTCCTCTTTCGCAAGGCGCCTGGTACCAGTTTGTTTTTATTGGCGACTATACTTCCAAGCTCTATGAAGTAAGAATGTATGATTGGGAAGAAAGACAGGTGATCTTCCGCCAGAAAAAATGGGGTGATGTTGATGGTAATGTAATTGTGTTTTCCTATGTACCCAAGGTTTCTGAATTTCATATGATGAAACCAGTACAGGTAAATAAAAAGATAAAAAAGAATTTATGCGGCTTTGTAATGCTTTTTAAAAGAACAGGTGCTGAGACCGGTTCTGTAACTCCGGCTCCCCAGTTGCCTTAAAAAAAACCGCTATTACTTTTCCACCCTCCCCCTCGAAATTTTTTGTATATTGATAATTACTAGCCCCCCTGTTTCTTTTGCTAATTCCTTTTTGTTGCCAAAATAAAACAAACTGGTAGAGGATCAATTTACCCAAAAAATCCCTCTTTTAAAACTGCCCCCTATTATACTTAATACTTTTATACCTACTAGACATTAAAAATACATTTTTGCACACGGATGAGACGGGTTGTATAGATGAACACAGATTATTTTGATAAATCAAAATGCAGGATTTTTGCGTAGCAGAAAAATCTGTGTTTATCCGTTTTGTCCCTGTAATCTAAGACCCACAAACTGCTGATAAAAGTAAAAGCTTAAATACTGCAATGAAAAATTTTCTCCTTGTTTCTAATTTTTAAACCCCTGGCAATTGGTAATACTTTTTTTCTTATATGTTACGAGTCACCTTTAATATCAAAGTGAAATAATAATTAGTCTTATGTATTCTTTGCGCAGCCTTTTCTTTGCTTTTTTTGCGTGAAATGTTTTGGCAGTTTAATATATCATATTAGTATAACCTCACCATTCAATACTATTTTCTCCAGGAAAATCTCGTCCACCTTTCCTTAAGGAGAGGAGAAAAAATTTTCGATTAAAACGGGAAGTTGAAAGGTGAGGTAAAAATAATATCAACCTTAAATAATAATTAGTCTTATGTATTCTTTGCGCAGCCTTTTCTTTGGCGTCTTTGTGTGAAACATATTGGCCTGTTTAATATATCATATTAGTATAACTTATTCAAAGACAAAAAAATTGGCTTTAAATCCAGCATAGCCGGTATTAAATGATTTTGTAAATAGTATTGATTTGAATAAAAGGCTGACAATTTAAAATCGCCAACTAAGAAATACAGCAAGGATTTAAAACCAGGTGAAAAAGTAGTTCACTAAATAAGTACAGTTTACTGTGCCAATGATATTCTCACCTGCAATCCACCTCTTGTATTTGTTGTCTCAAATGAATTACTGATCTTTGGTATACTACGCGTTTGTTCAAAGTAGAGTTTTATACTTACTTTGTTATTAACAATATAATCAATGGAAGGTGCTATACGGATTACTTTTTGTCCTGCTGTACCAAAAGATTGGTTTTGGTCTAATTTGCTATTGGCCGTTGCATCATCCCGAAGGCTAAAGTCAAACTTGAACGTAACATCATTATCTAATTTCCCTTTCATAAAAGGCAACTTCTTAATCAATGGAACACCCTTTTGTCTCCAGTTAAATCCAAAAGTAACTTCCGTAGAACGATTCTCGGCTAACTGATAATCTACCAGGCTTAAACTTAATGTACGGCTTTTTTTGAATTCAAAACTTGTAGTTAACTGATTAGTAAATGTCATTTCCACCTGAATCAACGGATCAAATGCTTCCTGAATAGTAATATTAGGAACAAGGAAATACGGAATAAAATTGCCCGTTAAAGTATCTCTGAATGAAGGATAACCAATACGGAATGGGTCAGTAAATAACAATGCCGTATTAAAACTATTCATACTAAACGTACTGTGATAACCATGGCGAACTGTAAAGTTGGTAAATATTTTATCCATACCCTTCAGCCTTGTTAGTCCATTGTAGGTAACTGTCCAGTTAGGCCTTGGTAAAATTCCGGAAAAAGGATTTGATTTGATAGATGGATTGCTATTCTTCACCAGGCTTATGCTTGCCGGATCTTTTTTAGTATACGCAGCAAGAAAAGCAGGGATTACTACATCCTGCGCATATCGGCCATAACCCTTAAAATATTTTGGGTCAGTTGGATCGACAACACCTCCCTGGTAATTATTTAACCCAGACAATCTTTTCGAAAGGATAGATCTGTTATTTTGAAATTCCCTGAAAGTCTCAGAAATAACTTCTGGATTAAACTTAGTAAAAAGTGTTTGATACGAAATATAACTTACAGAGAAACTTCCGAGTGCATATGGATTCAATCTTGTAAGCCCAACGTTATCAAACTTACTGGTGTCTTTATACAATTCAGAATATTGTTTGTCAAATGTTTTATCAAAGTTAACATCAATATTAAAATCCCGGAAGGGACTTAACTGAGCAGTAATATTCAACCGCTGATTATACCGTTGCTGAATCATGGCGGAAACTAATGTGTCCATTGATAAAAGACCTTTAGCACCAAATCGATTAATCCAATTGGTATCTGGTTGGTATCCGAAAATATAGCCAAAGCCCGGCTCTCTGCTATTGAAATTGTTACCAAGCAGCCTAGTACTATCCATATACCCGGGTAAAGTGGTACCAAAATCTTCATTGTACTGTACACCTACTCTTTTTAAAGAAGTAGCTAAACGCATAAAAAATGCAGGAACAGGACTTATTTCAGGCAATCTATTCGGATCTTTCTGCTCTTTTACTTTCTTTTCTTTTACTTTCTTAACCTTTTTTATTTTGATAATTTTCCCTTGCTTATTTCTGATGGTATCTGCTTTTATTACAACACTGCTATTTGTTTTCGTCTGTTCATTAGCAGGTTGCTGAACATCAATTTTTTTCTCTTCTTTAGTATCCCCTTTTTTCCCTTTTGTATCAATGGAAGCACCATCTTTACTATCAATCTTATTACCCTTTGCATCTGTTTTAGCGCCGTCTTTATTATTACTTTTACTATCTTTTTTCTTATTATTCTGGTCTTTACCATCACCGCTATTATTAGGTTGTGCCTGCATGTTAGGATTAATAGCCTTTAAAAATCTTACTTTGTTGTACAGATCTTCAAATTTAAACTCGCCGTTAATGGTTCTGGTTTGGGTATTAGCCAACGTATTTCCCAAATTTACTTCTGCTGTTCTGGCCAATAATGAACCCGCTAACCAGTTGTATTTAGTGTTATAACTGGCCCTAATCGAAGTCCAATCGAGTAAAGGAATTTTATTTGTAGGCAATGTATACGTTACTGTCGCTTCCTGGTGGAAATTTGTATTTCTTCCACCTTTAAAGAGATTTTTACGAATAGAATCTTTTTTTATTTTATCATCAATGCGCCCAAAAGGTTCATCGATCCTGGCATTATTAGTGGCCATATAATCAATAGAGATAGACCGCGTTAACGGCCATTGCATAATATAATACCTGTCAAAAGTGAAGTACTTATTGTATGTCTCAGGTATTTTGAAAGGCCCGCCGCCAATATTTCTTACCCTGGTAGCACCAAACTGGCGAAACACATCTGCTTTAAATGAAATCTGCGAAGGTGTATAATTAAAATTAATTTCTTTGATCAATGCCAGCCATTTTGAATTTGATTTAATCAGTTTCTTAAATGGTTCAAAAGGCTTAGACTGTAATGCATAGCTATATCCCAAAGCACCGCGGGTTCGTCTCAATTCATCTCTTTCTATCAACGGATTATGACTTAGCGTCTGAATGTATGAATAGTTGAAATCAAAATTTGTAATACTCCAGATCTTAGGTTTCTTACCATCCGTCTTTAATTTTTTTACATTCGTTAAGTTAATGGTCTTGATAGTGGAAACATCTTTTGCATCAGTGCGGATAGAATCTCTTTTATTTGCCGGGGCCGATTTCAATACATCCGTCATTTTCAGATCCAGCGCATAAGGATCATACTCAGGTGTTTTTTGAATCTGGCTGATGCCTGCATAAACAGGTATCTGCAATCCAAGTTTTTTTGGAAATAATTTTCCTGCTTCTATAGTTGTTGAAACATCTAATGTATAAATGTCTTCCCGTTGCCGTTCATTCAGACGGCCTTCCAAAGGACCAAAGCCATGACTTCTTGCTGTACCACTAATGGAGATAGTTCCTAGATCAGCTAATCGTATATCAGCCCTGGCCAATGCAGCCCATCCTCCTTCTTCATCTAATTTTGAAAACCGCAGTTCATTAAACCAAATCTCTGTACAGGCAGCTTCTTGTTTTACATTCTCTACTGCCAGCAACATTCCTCTTACTTCGCCCAGATTGGGATTGCCAATGATCGCATAAGACCTTCCATCAGGTCTTGTTTCACTATAATATTTTGATGGCTGAAAACCAGCTTTATTTCTTCTGAATTTGAGATCGGTCAATTCACTCAAATTGAAATCCAGGTTATTGACTTGTGGCCATATTTTTAATGAATCAGAAATACCTGGCAAGGTTATTTTTAAAGGGATCTTTATTTCATAATAATTTCCGGAAAAATCATTTCCTATTCTTATCACTCCTTTAATATCGCCATCTTCTAATACCTGGTATCCCGCTACTGATTCAGCATGAATAAACATACTCAGTCTTCCATACTGACGCATATCCATGTTAAACGTTTTGAAAACACCCCTGGCATTATTTTGGAGAAGTCCGCATACCTGCATGCTGATGGCCTGCTCATTCTGGAAAAAAGCCTGGTTATTATTACTTATCTGTTGTTGCCTTTCTATACCAGGTGGAATCCGGTATGGTATTGGCTGACGCTGATCGTTTTCTTCAATATTTACTGCCAATACATTTACTGATGTAGGATCTGGCGAAGGTATGGTGGTATACATACCTGTACTGTCTATCTCATTCCTGAATTTTCTCCACTGGTTACGAACTAATTCCAGTTTACCAAATCGCATTACAATTGAATCCTCAAACCCGGTTACAAACATTCTGATAAATCGTATGGATTTAAAATCGGGAATATTTCCAACTTTCAATTCAAATTGTGAAACCGGTATACGGAACAGATACCACTTTTCTGGGCGGGAAGTACCATCAGCTAAGGTTACAATTGGCGTTCTAACATCTGTAATAAAGTTCGTGCCTGACAGCATGTTTTGCTTTATATCCACTTTATACTGAAAATATTCTTCTACCTCATTCATGGTATTATCCCGGTTCAGTTCTTCTGCATCAGGATATTGTGTAAAGGCATTTACAAACTGTGAGTTATTTTCATTAATAGGTGAATTTCCATGAGGATTATTAATGTTCTTATAACGTTGCAATATACCCGTAACCGGTGCAACATCAAACTTAGGATCACGGTATGGTACAAAGTTATCAGCAGATGGATCAAGCAGTGCTTTTTGGTAAATCGGAGAACCAACACCATAAAGGGTGGCTAATTGGTCCAGGTAATTTGCTTTAAATCTTCTTCTTTCATCAGCATCCTGCAATCCATCATAACCTACATCCTGATAAATCCTGTCAGTAGGTTCATTACTGAAAGCATTGGTTACCTGAAGCGGATTAGAAGGTGTTTGCCCCCATTTAGTACTGGAATCAATGTTCGCATTATTCGTCGGGGTTCTGAGTCCATTCTCATATTGTCTTTGCCCATCTTTTAAGATATCTTCTGAAATTGTACCAAGGTTAAAATATAATTGTCCTCCATTCGGATTTGCAGTATTCTTAATAAAAGGATCCTGCAGCCAGAATTCAATGTACTCCACATTACTGGTTTCAAAATCTGTCTGGTCAATATTTCGCATCAAACCACCCCAGGCCTGTTTTGGATTGGTTAATCTTCCATTAGCATTAATTCTTGTGTTTTTATATTCGTAATTGTAAGGCCCTTTATCTTTTGGATAAAATGCCAGGTCAAATGTGGTCAATAGATTTTCTGCTAACTGTGTACTTAGTTTAGGAAATATTTCTTTACGCAATACCTGTCTTGTTTCCGGTCTTGACAATTCTGCTGCATTACCTCTTAATGGGTTATTGGAACTGTTTTTCTCCTGAAGTACTGATTCGATATTATACCAGGCGATCTTGGCCCGGTTATATCCACTGATAAGACTATCATTAAATGCTGATTCGGGGAATAAAGAGGTTACACCTGCAGGACCATTTTTACCCTGTGGTACCGATGCCAGTGCCCAGCTAATTAATGGAAAACGAAGATCTATTCCTGCTTTGGTTCCTTCAAAATCATCAATGTATATCTGGCCGGTCTTATCAGCCCCATTAATTTGTTTCGGATGCCCGGGGTCAAGTATGGCAGCTTCTGCATATGCTGTAATAGATGACATTGCTTTAGTAGAATAAAAAGGTAGCTTATCCAACCATTTAGTAAGACGCGGTAAATTATCCCGGTAATCTATATCTACGCCATACATACTATTTTTAATAGGATCATCGCCATAAGATTGCTTGGTGAAAATTGGTCGTTCGCTCAGCTTTACAATTGTACCACCAAGTGTTAATTTTTTATTGGCAATATAATCAAGCCGTAGCCCCAAAAAGTTTTTTTGCTGTAAGCCAAATGCCTGATTATTTTCAAAACCAATATTTACCGGAACTCCGGAATTGATGATCGCCAGATTGGTTACCCGTAAAGTTCCAAGATCATAGTTGATCTCATAATCTACATTTTCCTGTAAGGTTTGTCCACCTGCTGTTACAGTTACAGATCCCCGTGGTATATTATATCCCAACTGATAATCGCTACTGGTATTGGTACCACCAGTAGTAGTAGTTCCATTAATACCATTTTGACCATTGCCGGCGATACCATTATTATTAGATGTACCAGATGATTTTGACTTACCAACTAATTTGAATCTGTTAAGATTGGCATATGTCTGGGCAATAGCTTTTATCGTATCATACAACGGGTAATAGAGATAACGGCTTCTGCGGTCCTGATTAGAAAAAACATAATCAAGGTCATGACCAAATGGTTCCAGTACCGGGAAAATAACACGGCTTTGCGGTGAAATAACCGTAAAATTTTCGAGGAAGTCGAATACACCGTCAGGCTGGGGATCATTTTGATTATTAAGTCGGTCAAGATTTACTAATGAAAGAATTGGTTGACCTTTATACGTTGCAATCACACTGTCTGCTGGCAAATATCTTTTTTCTCCAAGGCTTGGTTCTTCATATAATAAGTCCAGTTTAAAATCCTGTCTTTCCAATTGACCATACCCAACTGAATATACATTCTTCATCATCAAATCCCAGATAGGAAGATTGGGACGTTGCGATGTCGCTTTTAATAATTTCAGAAACAATACCCGCTGAGAAGCACCTGATGTATCCGGTGTAACATCTGTTGAAAACTCACCAACCTGAAAAACCCTTCCATTATACGTGTACTGAAAAGCAATACCTAATACTTCATCCGGTTGTAAAGGTTGATTTAGTGAAAGAAACCCTATTTGAGGGTTAAAGGAATAATCAAATGGTTGTAGTTTTCTGGCAAATGTTTTTTCAAAATCCTGTACCGGTAATAAACCAAGACCGGATAAGGTAGATTGTACCAGTGATGAATTACGGGCAGCAGGATTATTATTAAGCGTTGAATAAAGATTATTGGCAGCATTGCGGGGCAGGGGGTCAGCCGTACCAGTCCACAGAGGACTATGCGGAATATTTTCACCTAAATCCATTAACCCAACTATATCTCTTGTATCTGTAGTAGCACCTGTACGATTGGTGACCCATACTTCTAATCTCAATACCTGAACCTGAGAGTTAACAACCGGCAAGTTTTTCATTGCCTTATTATAATTCTTCCGGAAATACTGTGACATCAGGAAGTGCCTGTTCTCATCATACTCATCTGCTTTAATGATAAAATTCTGTGATGCAGTACCACCTGCTAAACCAAGTGTTTGGCGCTGCGATTGCTGATTAGCCAATACAGTAGTAATAAAAAGTTTACCAAACTGTAATTGAGTTTTTAAACCAAATAAAGACTGAGCACCGGGGATCAGCGTTCCTTTAGAAGCGAAACTGGTATTACCTGCCTGGAAGATTTTTAATATCTCATCATCTTTGCCCTGATAATCCAATTTAAGTTGATTCTCAAAACTAAAATTGGCTAATGTATTATAATTGATAGGTAGTTTAAGTTTATCACCAATATTCGCATCAACCTGAAGTTGAGAATTCATATTAAAATCAAGTCCCCCGCTTCTTCTTGCTCTTTCGGGAAGTGTAGGATTCTTAATATTTTGCCCTTGATAACCGGCCAAAAAATCAACATAACCAGATGGTTTGATATCAATCTTTACTTTTCCATCAGGCCCCACACCCATTATGCGGTTAAATAAATCATCAGAAACTTTGAACTTAGGCTTATAGATCCGCCTGTTCATATTTGTAAGTAATGCTGCTCTTTTTTTAAAATAATCTTCTTCATCCTTTCTTCCCTGAAGGCGCAAAAACTCGTCCATAGTAAAGGACGTTGGTGTGCGATAATACTTATTGCCTATTTTCTCAACGATATAGTATTGTTTGGTCCTGGGGTCATACTCTATCGTTCGTTTTATGAACCCGGTATCCTTTAAATCAAAAGAATTGCGGTTTGGATTTGAATATGGATCACCATACCTATCCATGGATGGAAAACGGGTGGTATCAGTATTTGTCCCAAAATTGTTGGTAGAAATTGTATAATAGTAACCTGCATCTGCCTGTTTACCTAGGGCAAGCAAAATGGTAAGAAATACCAGTGTACGGAACATATGAGCAGTCTTAAGGTTCAATTTTATTCTCAATCAATTAGTTTCCTGAAAAAATGCGCAATTAGAGGGTACGAAGTGCTTTTTTTATCAGCTCCTCAAC
>JANMLJ010000117.1:0-3325 GCA_031372465.1 Chitinophagaceae bacterium
CTACTGTCAATGCTTCCAGGAATTATGTTTATATGGATAATAACGCTCTGACAGGAGCTGCTTTAGCTTCTGGTTCAACTTTCCCCTCCACTTCTGCATATGCAGCCAGTATTCCTGCGGGGCTTAGAGCATTCCTGATTCGTGATACACTGGGAACATCCATGCAGGTTCCACTTTCGTTTTCAACAAATATGCAGGTTGGTAAGAACTATTCCATTTTTGTGTATGATACTATTTCTTCACCTAAACAAAAGACCGTGGAGACAAG
The DNA here is from genome assembly GCA_031372465.1 of Chitinophagaceae bacterium. Classification (GTDB taxonomy): domain Bacteria; phylum Bacteroidota; class Bacteroidia; order Chitinophagales; family Chitinophagaceae; genus JJ008. The sequence goes on from JANMLJ010000117.1 coordinate 269, forward strand.
GTTTCAGATTCCTACAGATACAACAGTTCGAATCAGGTTTGCCAACTTTATCTACAACCCCACCATTGTACCGGCAGTAGATGTATTCTTATTCAGTAAAAATGCCAATATTTTTACGAATGTTAATGTAACGGATGTTACAGATTTTATTTCCTATTCTATTCCTGTTTATACGCTTCCAAATACTTCCGATACGATGTATATAAGAGAAACGGGAACAAACGTAAACATCATTAAAATCGCTTTAGGAGGAGTGTTCACCCAAAAGAGAAGTTATACACTTGTATACCGTGGCTCACACAGGGGAGTAAGAACTGCTTCGCTTTACACAGACAGATAAACTATTTCAATTAGCATAAAAAAAATCCCGTTGTACAACGGGATTTTTTTTATATAGAAATTTTTTTCGGTTCGCTTATGAACAGATGACAGCCTACCAGGCCTTTGTTTTCAGACCTTTTATTTCATTAAAATGCTTATCCCTGGTAACCAATATAAGATTATGCTGTAATGCTGCAGCTGCTATCCAAAGGTCATAGATAGGAAGTGGTTTCCCTTTTTTGTATAATGCTGCTACAATTTCCCCGTAATACTGTGCAGTGATAATATCAGTATTTAATACCGAACATAATTCCAGAAAATCATTCAACTTCTTAAGATGTTTTGACTTGTTTGTAACCCGATTAATCCCGATAAATAATTCCCCTGCTACAACTGCAGAAATATAAAAGTCTGAAAGATTGTTTAGCCTGTCCGCAATTTCTTTATTGCCATCGAAAATTTCAATCACAATATTAGTATCCAATAAAAAATTATTTCCAATCATCGGAGTTTATAATTTCGCAGGTTTCTTCAATCGCTTTTCTCATTTCAGTAGATTCTTTCCTGGTAAGAATGCCGAGAAAATCATAAATACCAGGTTTCTTTTTCTTTGCAGATGATCTTTTTTCCGATTTTTTTAACACCCCTTCCAACTCCTTTAATGTAGCCTCACTGGTGACTTTCAATACTTCTGCTATTAAATGGATTTTTCTTGATTCCGTGTACATAAAAATGTATTTCCTCACAAATTTACTCTTTCTTTCCGGCAATCCAAATGCACTCCGAAATATATCCCTTTACCAAGTCTTCGTCAATTTAAAGAATACTGTGTTTATAAAATTTAAATGTCAATGATTATTTTTTCAAGTCCGACAATAATCATGTGACAATTCCTCTTTCTTCATGATTTTTTTATACGCTGAGCAAAAAAATCATTACCCAAAGAAAATATAAGTCAATATAATCGCCGTAATAATTCCTACCAGGTCGGCCAGCAACATAGAACCAATTGCATAGCGGGTATTTTTTACATTAACTGCGCCAAAATAAACAGCGATCACATAGAAAGTAGTATCGGATGATCCCTGTAATATACAGGCCAACCTGCCGGCAAAAGAATCAGCGCCATAAGTATTCATGGTATCCACCATCATTCCTCTGGCTCCACCTCCACTAAATGGTTTTACCAAAGCAGTTGGTAATCCATCTACAAATCTTGTATCGCTTGCAAAGTATGCAAAAAGGGTTTTCATACCCTCTATCAAATAATCAAACGTACCGCTGGTTCGAAGCATACTGATAGCAACCAGCATACCTACTAAATAAGGAATGATACGTATAGCTGTTTCAAAACCACCTTTTGCACCTTCAATAAATGAACTGAAAATGTCGATCTTTTTATACACGCCACCTAACACGATCAATAAGAGAATCAATAACAATAATCCATTTCCAAATGAGCCAGAAAAAAATTCAAGGGAACTTTTATCCATTTTCGTCAGGTACAACACAAATAAAGCAATCAGAGCAGAAATACCCAGAACCCAGGCTAAAATGATAGGTTGCAACAGGTTGATCTTTTGACGCAGCGATACAATAATCATGGCAGCTATCGTGGCAGCAAAAGTGGCGATCATACAGGGAATAAAGATATCGGTCGCACTTTTTGCTCCGGCTCCTGCCCTCAAGGCAATAATGGCCACGGGAATCAGTGTCAGGCCCGATGCATGAAGACAAAGAAACATGATCTGTGCATTAGAAGCTCTTTGTTTATCCGGATTCAATTCCTGTAAACTTTCCATCGCTTTTATTCCAAAAGGAGTAGCCGCATTATCAAGTCCCAATAAATTGGCAGAAAAATTCATCATCATATGACCATGTGCCTCATGATTTTTTGGTACATCTGGAAATATTTTTGAAAAAAATGGGCCAATAATTCTTGATAAAAAACGAATGCCTCCTGCTTTTTCAGCAATGGCCATAAAGCCCATGAATAATGCCATGATACCAATCAATCCAATACATAGGTTCACCGCATCTTTGCATGTTTCAATAATGCCGTTTACTTTCTGATGCTTTACAGCAATTATCTTATCCCCTTCTTTTTTATAAATTAATTTTCCCTGCTGTACCCGTTGCATTGTATCTAATGCCATTACAATTGCAGGATCGGTAGAAGCAATAGCCATTTCCTTCACTTTTACTGAATCACCATTTTTGCTGATGACCATTTGTGAAAATATTTGCTGATTACCATCTACTGCAAAGAATTTAAACCCGGCAACAGCAATTGCGATGATAATGAAAGCAGACCAGATACGACTTAGGGCCATAAATAAGTTGGTGGTTTATAATTTTTAGTTGGTAGTTGGCAAGATGCTGAAAGTTAAGGCAAACTTTCCAACACTATGCTGTCAAGTTATATTCACTTACCTTTGCCACCCTTTAAAGATAATTTGGTTTTTAGAGCTAGCAAACTAAAAACTACCAACAACAAACTATAAACTAATCATGGCTTTACAAGCAGGAATTGTGGGATTACCCAATGTAGGAAAATCAACTTTATTTAATGCCGTTAGTAACAGTGCTAAAGCACAGGCCAGTAATTACCGGTTTTGCACTATTGACCCGAATATCGGATTAGTGGATGTACCTGATCCAAGGATGAACAAACTGGCTGAACTGGTTCTTCCTAACCGTACCGTACCCACCCAGATAGAAATTGTTGATATCGCC
>JANMLJ010000155.1:0-7749 GCA_031372465.1 Chitinophagaceae bacterium
GTACTGGTACTGGTTGGCCGGCTTATGGATAGCCAAAACCATTATTGAATTACCCTTTGTTTTCGCTGTTGCTACTTTTTTCCGGAAAGAATCGCTGGTAAAATATTTCTTCTTCTTTCAACCACTGCATATTTTGTATACTATCCTATCCGGTTTTTTCGGGCAATTTGGTAAATACGAATGGAAAGGGAGGAGGGTTAGCTAAGAGAATTGCAGAAAGAGAAAAGGAGAAAAAGAGTATAGTTCAAAGGCTCATTCCTTCACTTCATTCTCTTGCCAGCTTTAGTATTTTATCCAACAACTCTTTTCATCTATTTTCTCCTTTACCCACTTAGCTAATATTTTCTTCTCTTAGCTTATCTTTCCAATATGAATCAATCACAATCATTCCAGGCAGCGGCATGGCGGCGACTGAAAAAAAACAGGGGTGCTGTATTTGGATTGGCTGTAATTGTGGTCACTGTATTAATTGCCATTTTTGCCTATTTCATTGCTCCAGATCCTTCGCCCTTTGCCAACCGGATCATTTTAGAGATCGGTGGTGAGAAACCGGGCTTCCGGCAAAGTTTTATTAAAGTAAAGAAAGATAAAGATGTAGGGACAACGGGTTTTTTCAAACAATTGGTTTCCGGAAAAGAAGATATTTATTATTATGTTCCTATTGTAAGCCATGAACAAATAGGAGATAGTATTATCATTCAAAAATTTATTGATGAAGGAGTATCAGAACGACTGGCTTATACTAAAGCCATTTTACCCAATAAACCAATTAACCAATTAACCTTCTCTCTTGGTACCGATAAATATGGTCGTGATATTTTAAGCCGCATTATTGTTGGCACCAGGGTAAGTTTAAGTGTAGGATTGATCACTGTACTTATTTCATTGAGCATAGGTTTAGTATTGGGTTCATTAGCCGGTTATTTTCGTGGCCGCACAGATGACATTATTATGTGGTTCATCAATGTTATCTGGAGCATTCCTACATTATTACTCGTATTTGCTATTACACTCGCATTAGGCAAAGGATTCTGGCAGGTATTCATTGCCGTTGGTTTAACGATGTGGGTGAATGTAGCCAGGTTGGTAAGAGGACAGGTATTAGGCGTTCGTGAATTAGAATATGTGGAAGCAACAAGGGCATTAGGTTTTTCCAATTTCAGAATAATCGTCCGTCATATCTGGCCAAATATTATGGGACCGGTAATAGTTATTGCGGCCAGTAATTTTGCATCGGCCATTGTGATTGAAGCTGGTTTAAGTTTTCTTGGTGTTGGGGTGCAGCCTCCACAACCAAGTTGGGGTTTGATGATAAAAGAAAATTACAATTTTATTATTACGCAAAATCCCATGCTCGCCCTTGCTCCGGGTTTTGCCATTATGTTGCTGGTACTGGCCTTTAACCTACTGGGCAACGGATTAAGGGATGCGCTGAATGTCAGGGGTAAGATCTGATTCATTCCTTGTATTAATATCTGTAACCATCAGCAGGGATAAACATAAAAAGAAAAGGCTGCCTATTTTATCTGTTTCTATTAAGTCGCTCAAAAAATTAAGAACAGTTATCATCGTTATGATTATTCCAACCATTGCGGCCACTGTGCTGGAAAAAGGATCTTTTACCCGGTGATATAAATATTGCGCATAATAAAACATCGCCCCAAGTAATAGCAGCAAAAAAACTAATCCGGGTATCCCCTGTTCAATCGTTGTCAATAAAAAATAGTTGTGCACGGTAGAATGTTCCCGGTTATCACTTACCCATGTTTTAAAAGCCGGCACGGCATATCCCCTGTAATTATCATAAAAAGTATTGGGGCCATAGCCGGTGAGCCAATTATCTTTTATCATTCTTACGCCAGCTATCCATCTATAAAATCGTTCGGCCGTTGAAACATCTTTTAATTGATAGGTGGCAATAAGATGCTCACTGAAATCTTTATGAAAAATGGTGGTCTTATAATCATGTGTATACCGGAGATACCGGTCATTTCCTTTTATCCAGAAAAGTAAACCGATAGTCAGTATAATCGCCATTAGGTAAGAATAAAAGAGCCATCTTTTTTTTATCAGCCAGAAAGCAATAATACCAGTCAGTAAAGCAAGCCATGCCCCTCTAGAATAAGTAAAGAATAAAGCGACCAGCGCAATTATAATAGCCACAGTCAGCCATAATTTATGATCCCTTTTTTTACTTAAACGAAAAAATGCTGCTAATACAGGAACCATGCAAACAAGCATGGCTGAGTAATTAACATGATTACGAAAAAAAGGGGTGACTGCTTTATTAATAGTAGCAAAGCTGAATCCATTATTGTAATGACGAACCAATGCGATTGCAACAACCAGTAACATAGCACCCGCCAATACTTTTCCGGCAATGACAATATTCTTCTTTTCCCTGAATACTATTAATGGAGAAAGTACAAAAGCTGTGATATACCATCCTTTAGCCAGCAAGTACTTTGCAGAAATCTGCTGCCTTGAAGAGAAGATCACTGTTACCATCATCCATCCAATGACTATTAATAAGAAGAGTAAAAGCGGATGTTGTAAAACATTTCTTTGTATTACTTTCGGAGAAAACAAAAAGTAAGCGATAAAAAGTACCGAGACCAGTAACATTAAAATTTCATCGGGCAAATCTGTACCAAGACCAGCTGAAAAATTATACTCAATAGAAAAAGGGATAGTCGCTAATAGTAAGAAAAAAATTATATTCCTGTTTTGCCAGCCGGTATAAAATAACAAGATTAAAAAAGGGATTGCCGCCAGAAAATATAATTCAGTAAATACGGCTATACTGATTGTACAAATAAATAAACCAGCAAAAAAGGCAAACAGACCCGATGATTTACTGCTGGCGATTATCATTGCCTGCTAGTTTTCCTTCTTTCCATAATCAGGGCCGCAAAAAAGGCAAATAATAAACTTATCACTCCTGTTGCCATCAAAATTTGCATCCGCCTTGGTTTGTCTGGCCAGGAAGAAGGCCTGGCTTTTTCTATTGTAATTAAAGAGGGAGGTTTACTGTCAATCATCAGTTGATACTCACTGATAATCTTTTCATATTGCAATAATTGCGCTTGGAGTAAATTTCTTTTCTCCGGTGAAGCCCCGCTGCTATCAAACTTTGCTTGCAATTTTTCTTTCCCCGCAATCAGCCCTTTTAGTGTTGTTTCATTTCCGGCACTTTGTAAATGCTGATGAATGGATTGCAATTTGTCCAATATAGCATTTGCCAGTTGAGGTGCCAGGTTTTTATCTGTATCCCAGACTTTTACTTTTAGTTCACCATATTCACTTTTCATTACTTTGGCATTTCCCCGTAAAAGCATTGCAGCTTTCATCCTGGCATCCTTGCCCTTTTCTGAAACTTTAAAATGATCAAAAAGATTAAACTCATCGGTAACAGAAAGGTAAACTGTATCAAGTGTTGAAGTTCCAACTATCATATCCAGGTCATCAGGACTACCCAGCGTAGAATAAAGTTCCTGAATATTCTCATTGAATATTTTTGATTTATCGGATAAAAAAGAACTGGCTGGTACGGCTGTAGCAACGGAAAGATAAAGCTGTGGTTTTAGAAATGTAATAATTCCTACTGCCAGTGAGGAAAGTAGTACTACCGCCAGCATTTGTTTCCACCAACTTCTTATCATGTCAATAATATCGGGCATTGAAATTTTTTTACTGATTATTTTGATTCAATATATGTCTCCATTTTCTTACATCCGCTAATTTTAAAATGATGGCCAGCACAAGTGTAAAAAATCCGGCACCTGCAATCAATAACCACTTATTACTTACAATATCGCTGCCGTAAAAATAGACTATACAAAGTATAGCAGCTATAAAAGTATACATTAACAGAGAGCGGAGATGGATATTTATTTGTGCTCTTTTCTGAACATATACCATCGTTGTAATTCCACAAAGTCCCTGGCTGATAAGGGCTGCAATACAACAACCTTTAGCTCCCCAGGCGGGAATAAGCAGCAGGTTCAGGACAATGTTAAGCGCCACAGCCCCTAAAATAATAAAACAGAATGGGACTACCTGGCCGGTAGCTGTCATTACCGTTCCATAAACCTGTACCAATGAATACCCGGCCAATGCCGGCAAACACCACTGCAAAACAGCAACCGCTTTTTCATCGTTATTATGATATAAGAGCTGTTGCATCCACGGAGCAAGAAAAATAGTGGTTACAATGATCATCAATGAAAATAGCATCAGTAAATGGCGGCTTGTAAGTACTACTTCATTGATATCCTGTTGGCGTACCCATTGTCTAGCTATAAAAGGTAAGAGGAAAGACGCTACCAGATAGCCAATCATCGTGGTAGCATCGAGCAAACGAAAAGCACCGGCATAAATTCCTGCTTCATAGGCACCATTGTGATGCATTCTTTCTACTAAGAAACCGGCAAACCGGTAATGTACCGACATCAGTAATACGATGATAGCAAAAGGTACTACCGGTTTTAATAATGACCAGTCAAACAATGATTTACCCGGGAGAGAAAAAAATATTTTCTTTTTAAAAAGAATAGTGAATGCAGTGATAATTGCCATCAAGGTACAGGCTATCTGTATCAGTAAGAAATTTTCAATCGTTATACTCCCGGTTGTAAACGGAAAATAAAAAAAGCTGCCGCAAAGAATAATCATCAATCCTTTATCCAATACCGATAACCAGGCATCCGTACGAAACAATTGCTGGGAGGTAATAATACTTCGCAAAAAAACAAACAAGGATGTTAATGCCTGTATAATGATTACATCAAGAAGAATATCCCATCTTTTTATACCTGATAAAAAAGCAACCCCGCAAACTATCGCTGCATACAGAAAGGAGAAAACAATTTTAATAAAAAGAAAGCTGCCGGCCTTGTCAATAAAATTTTCCTGGTTGGCTGCCAACTGACGATTAAAAAAAGCGGCTAACCCCCCATCCAATAAAAAACTAAAGACAAAGGAAAAGCTGAGTAATGAAAAATATATACCATACATTTCTGTACCAACTGAAAGCTGAACATGCCTGTCGATAGCAAATATCCAGACTGGCTTGATGACTATGTTGAGAATAATCAGCAATCCAAGTGAAGAATAAAATCGGGAAGATTCTTTCATTGATAAGTGTGTGCCTTACATTACTTTAACATTGCGGCTAAAACTTTCATCCAGTGAAATAAATGTTTCTGTACGTTCAATACCTTTTATTTTTTGTAACTGGTCATGCAGTACAAACCGTAGTTGTGTAATATCCTTACAAACAATTTCTGCAAACATGCTATAGTTGCCTGTTGTATAATTCAGCCGGACAATCTCCGGTATTTTTTGCAGGTCTTTGGCAACGGCATCATACAGGGAGCTTTCTTTGAGGTAAATTCCAATAAAAGCAATGACATCATAGCCCAGCTGTTTTAAGTCAGCTTTCAACCTTGTACCTTTAACAACGCCGGCTTCCTGTAATTTTTTAATACGAACATGTATAGTTCCACCAGACACAAACAATTTTTTACCCAGGTCGGCGTAAGATATTTCTGCGTTCTCCATCATGTTGTGAATGATCTGCAGATCCAGTTTATCAAGATTTAATTTATTAGCCATTTTAGGAATTAATTTTAGATAATAGTTATAATAATTGGTAAATATTTGAATAATTTCTATAATTTCAAAATATTTATTAGAAAATTTGGAATTATTCGTCTTTTCAGCCTATATTTGTGTTATCAAGCCTGATTGAAGCAGGCAAGTTCTTAAAATAACAAGACACATACACTGTGGGGTGATGAAATTGCGAAAGCATGGCAGACATGCCCTCTTGTCTCGGGGGTGGGGATTACAGGATAAACGTAGCATAGAGCCGTTTCGTTAGCAATAGCGGGACGACCGGGGTCGACCACCGAACTTTGTACTACAGCTAACTGCCCCGTGAAGGTTCGAGCCCTTCCCCTACAGCACTTAAAGCCTTCCTTTAAAAAAGGGAGGCTTTTTTTTATTGAACATTGAGTCTTGTATATTGAATATTGTCCATAGGACTCCTGCGGAGAGTCTTTCATTTTGAAAGCCATTTTTCTTTGGCATCCTCACCAATAGCAGCGACCCTCTTGTCTCGGGGGTGGGGGAAAAAGCTTGCCTACCGGTTTACCTGCCGTAGCGAATGCAAAGGCATGGCAGGCAGGCAGGGATAAACGTAGTATAGAGCCGTTAGGGTAGCAAATGAAAAGGCTCGTTTATCCACCACAGTGTTGTGTAGGTGTGCAGGCAAATGTCTATAAAGCTTTCTTCGTAAAACGTCGGTCTTTTTATTTCAGTCAATCGTGATAAATAAAATCCGAAATTTGACCTATGAAAAAAATACCAATATTCTTTGTCTTCCTTTTTTCTTTGCTAAATAGTCAAGCACAAAAAGATAAAGTCTACTCTTCGCTTGACGAAGCACTGAAAAATCCCTCCCAGGTTTTTATCCTGTACCTGAATGACCAAAAACTGACCGAATTACCGGAAAGTATTTCCCGCTTTCCCAATCTTACCACACTCAATCTGGCCGGCAACAGGCTTTCTTCCATCCCGGAAAATATTGTCACCCTGGGCCAGCTTACAGAACTCGATCTTAGCAGTAACCGGTTCAATGCCATTCCTGAATCCATTACCAAACTGGTTAACCTTACTGATTTAGATCTGAGCAGTAATAATTTATACTTCATTCCGGGTACCATCACCAAACTGGTCAACCTGAAAAAGCTTTTTCTTAATAATAATAAACTGGCTTCTTTCCCCGACTTTATGGCGAAAATGGTTAGCCTTACTGAGATCTATCTTTATGGCAACCTGTTGCCATCTGTTCCTGAAAGTATTTCCAAACTCAGCAACCTTACGGAGATCGGACTGGGAGGAAATATGCTGACATCACTTCCTGCAAGTATGGGCAGTATGACCAACCTTAAATACCTTGCTCTCTCCTATAATAAATTGACTACACTACCTGATTGTATCACTCAACTGACTAACCTCGTAGTACTTGATCTGAACGGAAATAAAATTGTATCCCTTCCGCCGGGTATCGGTAACCTGACTGAACTCGAAGAATTTTACCTGGAGTTAAATAAATTGACAACACTACCGGAAACATTGACACAATTAGCCGCACTCACAACTATAAATATTAAAGGAAACCCTTCCATTAAATTATCTCCTGCGGTTAAAAAATTTATTGAAGATAAAAAATTAAAATAGTTTCATTTAACCCTTAAAAATTTTGAATTTGTAAATAAACAAATCAATACCTCAACTATTTTAGTATCCTTACTCAACAGACAAAATCAAAACTATTTAATGAAAAAACTCCTTGCCACATACCTGTTATTCTTTCCACTTTTTTTAGCAGCCCAGGATCAGTCTGTAAAAGCCCTGCAGGCAGAATCAGGAAAAACAATCAAGAAAGATCCCGTTGACACTTCTACTAAAAAATGGAGGAACGGCGGTTTTTATAGTATCAATATTTCACAGGGCTCCCTGAACAACTGGGCAGCGGGAGGTGATAACTTCTCTTTATCCATAAACTCACTGTTAAGCTTATACGCTTTTCATAAAAATGGAAAACACAGCTGGGATAATACCTTTGATTTTAATCTCGGCTATGTCAAAACCACGAGCCTGGGAAGCCGGAAAAACGACGACCGCTTTGACCTGCTTTCCAAATATGGTTATGCATTAACTTCCCATCTGAATCTTTCGGGA
>JANMLJ010000226.1:0-7312 GCA_031372465.1 Chitinophagaceae bacterium
ATTTTCAAATGGAAGCTCCGTGGCACTGGCAACAATATATTCAATGCCTAAGGAATTTTCTTTTTCAGCTTCTATGGCTTTTTGAATAAAATTTTCAGCAATGTCAATTGCTTTAAGTTTCGCCATTTTTTGCGCCAGCAATCTTGTGTTGTGTCCTTCACCACAACCAATATCTAATCCTGATAGGTTGCTGATGGAAGGTAATATGCTGAAGAATGCCGGTGTATTGAGATGGTCTCTGTAAATATCAAAACCGGCTCTTGCCATTGTTGTCCAGGCTATTGCATTTTCATTCCAGTATTGTCCGGCTTCTTTTTCGTTCATACAATTATATTAGAATCAAGCAACCTCGCATACTTCATAACGTATTAATAGTTGATAAATTCCAGCGGCAATGTAAGCAGCTCTTTCCCTGTTTGTGTTAAAATTACAAATGATGAAGATAGAATTAAAAAAGTATCAGCAATCAGGATTCTGATTTTGGTTGATTTAGGAATGCTGATTTAAGTTGCTATTGAAGATTCTTGTTGACATCTTTATGGCAGCAATAAAGTTGTTTAAAACCCTTTTGGTGTTTCCAATTTCAGGTCAGCTAATACCTGGCTCATCAATTTTTTATTGAAACCATTCTTTTTAAAAAACAGAAAGTCCTGGTTAATGATCTCTTTAAAGGATTCGTTTGCTTTTAATGGTGCGTTAAGTTGTTTCGCATATAGATTAATGGCTTTATCATACTCATTATTAAATAAATGACTATGTGCTAAATTCATTGTTAAGGATTGTTCATCTGGTGCAAGAACTATTCCCCTTTTTAAATATTGAATAGCTTGCAGATACTGTTTATTTTCCAATAAGTGCCATGACAGTGAATTAATTTGATCAATAGAAACTGTTAAGGTATCAGGATTAATTATTTTTATTGCAGCCGGAAACTCTTTCCCATCTACTTTACGTGTATAGCCCGTTACAATACCTGCAGCATTACTTATAAATTTTTTATCGGCACGAAACTCCTGGTTATAAAATTCCTGCTCGTCGGCAAAGTGCATTTTACTGTTAATGCCATCGGTCCAGTAATAATAGCCATCTTGTTGTTTAGCTACTAAGGCTAATTTGTTTTCAAACAGATATACACCACTATATTTTCTGAAGGTGGATTCGGGCAGGTTAATTTCATTCATGAATACAGGATTATAAAAATCTTTCCAATTATACACGGTTGCAACACTATTGGCAATTTCAGGTAACAGGCCAACATTAAACGAATTTAAAAATATAACAACACCATTGCCTCCTTCCATACTGCCATAATAAACTCCGCAATAGCCATAATTGCGGGCATCATGTGTGAAGTACTTTGTTTCGCCTCTTTTGTCAATAAATACACCTAAAGCTGCTACCTGATCTACCATTGGCGTTAAGTGAAGCTTATTCATTTCAGGCGTTAATAATTTTGACGATTTACCTGCCAGGGCCAACTGCGTTTCAATAATGTATTTACATACATCAGTGGGTGTTGTCCATAAACCTCCGGCAGCTTGTTCGGGTATAATATTGAATTTACCAGCTAATTCAGATCCATCAGCATTATAACCTGCGGCTAACATTTTTAATTTATTAGCAGGAGGGGGTTGGTTAAAAAAACTCTCGGTCATACCCAGTGGCTTTAATACATTGTCGTACATAAACTTCTCATAAGGCTGCCTTGTAATGTCTGTAATGATTAACTGTGATAGTACAATGCCACCATTGGAATACTGATGATACAATCCCGGTTCAAATTCTGAACGTACACCATACGGACTAAACGGTGAACTGCCTTCGAGTAATTGCAATAATGTTGGGGTTTTTACATTTCGGCTATATCCATCTGAACCAAGAAAAGATAATCCTGCTGAATGGCTTAATAAATGTTTCAGGGTAATTTTTTTACCTTTTGAAAGTGAGTCGTAAGGAAATTTCCATGATCGCAGATAAGTGTTTATATCAGTATCCAAATCCAGTCTTTTATCTTGGGCTAATTTTAAAATACCAATCGCATTAAAAGTTTTGCTAATGGATCCGGGTACAAATAACGTTTTAGTGGTTACCGGGCGTTTTTCTTTTTCATCCGCCCATCCGTATCCCTTAGCCCAGACAATTTTATAATTTTGTACAACAGCAATACTTAAGCCTTTAACGTTGTAATGATTCATCCGGTCAAATATATTGCCGGGTTTGCCATTAATAATTACCCTTTCAGCTAAATTATTTTCTACCTGTTTAATTTGTTCGGCGATTTCTTTTGAATAGGGTGTTTGGGCTATTAATTTTTCTACGCTTAATAAAAAAATAATAAAGCAAAATATATTTTTCATTTATTCTTGTTTTGTGGAGAATAATTCTTGTTCATCAATTCTTAAACTTTCAGGATTTATCTAAAATAAATAAAAGCTTACCCTTCCAGGTGAATGGTAAACACCACCATCCTCGATTGTATCTTATCAAATACATTGGAGAATTTAAGCTTTTCATCCCTTGCATGGATGTTGCGGAGACCGTTACTTATTTTTATTTCAGGAGAAAAAATAAAACTGGGGAAATAGAAATTAAAACCAATGCCTAACTCAGGTCCGAAATCATATTTTGCGATCTTTACCAGTTCATCAGCTTTTTTGGCACGGGCATTACTGGCCATGTCTATATCAGCTTTTATACCAAGCAATGTATACACCCTGAAGTTACCGATGCGGTCACTTTGAAATTTTAATTGAAAAGGAAAGGCTGCAATAATAGATTCTACTTTTTTGATCGCTGAAGTATCTCCGTTAAAATCAGGGTATTTAAGGCGGTAAAAAATATTCCGTTCCACAAACATCAATTGCGGATTAAAACGCAATTGAAAACGATTCGATAAACGGGCCGTAGCCTGGAATCCTAAAGTAATTCCGCCCGAGTTGTTGGGTTCTGCTACATACACACTATCACTTTCCAAAAAAACAGGATGTAGTTCAGTATGAAAACGAGCCAGGTTTACGCCGATGCTCATACCAAAATAATAGGGCTTATCATCCTGATCTGTTCGATTCATCTCCACTTTACTATACGGATTAAATTGCGCAACAGTAATTTGAGAAAGCAAAAGCCCTCCGCAAAGCATTAACGTCACAGTCTTTATTCTTATAGCATTCCACCTGCATCGCCTTTGCTGTAGCTTTAGCGGAGCAAGGCCGGTGCGGCAGGTTTTTGTCCTGAGTAAATGCAACATATTCCTAAGCTTAGCGGTATGAATTCCGTATCGGAGTATCCCACTTTTTTTAAAATGTCAGTAAATAACTGGCGATCGGGAAAAGCATTGGCCGACTCATTCAAATATTGATAGGCCTCTTTATTTTGTTTGAACCACCTGGCCACCTGTGGTGCCACAATGCCCATATACAAATTATATAAACCTTTTATTGCTTTTCGTCGGGGTTTTGAAAACTCTAGTACCACTAATCTGCCACCGGGTTTTAATACCCGTAACATTTCAGCCAGACCGTTTTCCAGGTTTTCAAAGTTCCGGACTCCAAATGCCACCATTACGGCATCAAACGTATTTTCGGCAAAGTTTATTGTTTCTGAATCTCCATGGTGTAACTGGATTTTGTCCACAAGTTGTTCTATTTCAATCTTTTTTCTACCTAATTCCAACATTCCATCGGAGATATCAATGCCTGTTATCTGGTCAGGTTTCAGCATTTTATAGGCTAACAGGGCCATGTCAGCAGTTCCGGTTGCTACATCCAATATATGCCTGGGATTATCTTTTTTTAGTTTTTTAATGGCTTTTTTGCGCCAGCCAATATCAGTACCAGCAGAAAGGAACCGGTTCATTTTATCATACTTACCGGCTATTTTATCAAACATATCGGCTACCTGTTCTTTCTTGGGCTTTTCAGAATCTTTGAAAGGAGTAATATGATCGTGTGGTAATGGTTCTGTCATAGCGGCGGCAAAGGTAAGAATGGGAAGCCACAAGCAGTAATTCAAAGTAGAAAACGTCAGAATTTAGGGATTTATTAATTAAGATAAACTGGTAAAGGGACGCATTAATCTGATTTAATAGCAGGTAAACAGTAATATTGGGTTTAATTATTTCTATTGCACCACCAATTAGTATACGTTAATGCCATTTTTTAAAAAACTATATACCGTAATAAGCTGGTTACTTTTTTTAACACAATTGCTTTTCATAGGTATTCTTGGATATAATAAATTCAGGTTGGGGAGAATATTATATTATGGTGATAGCGGAGAAGTGAATGTCGGCTATGAAAAATATTTTATCACACTACAGTTTTTACTGTACACTACATTTATAGTTATAATTATTTGGGGCATACTGACACCATTAGCTGTTATCACTAACCGGCGCCTGGTTAAAGAAAAAATAAATATTTTTATTGGTTTAGCAGGATTTGTAATGGCTATTATATTATTGTTGATAGACCCGTTTGGAATTTTCAAATGGTTTACGAGTTAGGTAAATGCAGTGAATAGTGACAGAAATTGCTTCTGTAACAGCTCATTTTGAATTCCGGGACCCGGTTATTTTCTTATCAACTATCTTGCAGCCCAATGGAAATTATTTCTGCTCAATATATTATCAGCAGCCCTGGGTATAAGGATTGTCCGCCGGGAGATAAGCCGGAGTATGCTTTTATAGGAAGGAGTAATGTGGGCAAATCATCACTTATTAATATGCTAACCAATAAGAAGGGGTTGGCTAAAATATCTTCGACGCCCGGAAAAACACAATTACTCAATCATTTTGAAATTATTTCATCCGATAAAAAAAAATGGTACCTGGTTGATCTTCCAGGCTATGGTTATGCTGCCACCGTTTCCAAAAAGTCAAGGAATAACTGGGGCAATATGATTGAATCCTATATCCGTAAAAGGGAGAACCTGGTATGTGTGTTTGTGTTGATTGATAGTCGCCATGAGCCACAAGCCATTGATCTGGAATTTATTAATCAGTTGGGCGAATGGCAGATTCCTTTTGTGCTCTTATTTACCAAAACTGATAAGAACAAACCCGGGGCAACAATAAGAAATATTGCTGTTTTTTTAAAGGCCCTGTCTGATAAATGGGAAGAAAATCCACCTCATTTTATCACATCAGCAGTTGAAAAGACCGGACGAAAGCCATTATTGGACTATATTGGGGGCTTAAATAGAAGTTTTACGATGCTTTAATTAATAAATACCCTCATCAGGTTGTGTTTTTTTAAATTTAATACCCTATTTTGCAGCCTATTATCTACTGTTTATGAGAGCAATCTTATCCGAACGAAATCTGGTTATTGTACTTTTCGTGATGGTGCTCATCACATTTTCCCTTGCACAAGAGGACAGCAAGAAGATGGAAAAAATGTATACCGGAGTAAATGCCAGTACAGCCTCGACCCTTATAGTGGAACACATACAAGTTCCCAATAAGGCTCAATTATCCTCAAATCAGGGGGAGTAAAAAAACATCTTTGCACATTGTTTCCACATTTTTAATTTTGTTTATCCAACCAGGATTTATGAAGAAATTTTTGCTACTACTTATTATCTTTTGCAGTACAGCAGCTTTTTCTCAAGATAGTGTAACAACTAAAAAACGAGTGGAAGGCCGAAAGCTGATTCCTGATATTTCTACCGTTAAAAAAATCGAAGAGATAAAAGACAGTGCTATAAATTCTATCCGGATTACAGAAGAAAAAAAGATGGAGGAAAATTTCCCTATAAATGTTGAAGGCATTCAGCAAATTCAAAAGGAACAAAAAAAGAACAACAAAAATTCAGCCTTCATTCGGATTGGAATTGGAGTTGCTTTATTGGCGTTATTAATTATTGGCCTTAGTAGAAGAAAAAAAGTAGAAGGAAATTCTTAAAAGAGGAACATCGTTCTCTAATTATCCTATTTCAAAAAGTAAGTCTTCCAATCAATTCACCACTTTGTTTGCGCAACTACTGCTGGCAAACGCCTCTGGTTTGGCTTTAAAAGCAAAGCCCATACCAAGGATATATCCCATTGCTTCTTTTAAGGCATCGTTGCTTTTGAAACCCGGGTTGGTATTGATGTCAGCATGCACTTCCATATCAACATTATAGATTGTAAACAGGTTGCAAAGTTCATAAGCTATTTCAATACTCTTGGCCACTTCCGACAGCATCCTTTCTTTGATAGTAAACTGATGTCTTGTTTTTTCATTGTGAATGAACATAAATCCGCCATGTCCTTCCCGTAGAAAAACAATGACGGTGGCAAATTCTGTTTCCTGCCCTTTTACCTGTGAGTCAGTGCCGATGCAAACTTTTAAACGAAACCCTTTTTGAGTTTCCCGTTTTATTGCCTGCTCTACAGCATCCATAATTGGTAATTCAATAGGGTCGCCATTAAATTTTCTCCAGCGCATAAAAAGAGGTTTTCCTAAGTTACAGGAAAACCTCTTATAAACAATAGGGGGTACGGATTATTGCTCCGCCATTGGCGGAACTGAAAAGAGTTTAAAGTTTTACAAATTTATTGGTCAATTGTTCACTACCATTTGCAAACCTGATTATGTACATACCACTATTAATAGCGGAAGTATTTATCGAATTCAGTCCATTGGTTAGTTGTCCTTTACGTACGGTTTTACCATCAAATTCATAAATAGTATAATTGAAACTTCCGGGACTGTTTATTGAAATGTTGTTGTTTGATATATTGTTGAGAAGCTTTGGCCAATTTGCTGCACCTGAACTGCGCAATGATACGATGTTGGAATAATACTGCTTGCCATTGTCGAATAGTACATTCAACCGGTATTGGGCTGAGGTGGTTGCAGCTGGTTTATACATATATGTCCGGAGATCATTAGCTGATTGAGTTACCGGACTGAATTTCCTTCCATCTGTTGAAATTTCGACTGTTTGTTTTGTTATAGCTTCATCTGCATCAATGAGCCAGGTTAGTTTATGCTTATCACTAACAATTTCACCGTGCAGTTCTACTCTTCTTACAGCTAATGGAATACCTGCAGTAAAATTACCCTGCAATTTATATGACCCAAGACTTGAATAATCAGGAGTATAAATATTTCCTCTTCCTTCTATTTTTAAATAATATACGCCGGCATTTAAAGAAGTGTCAATTACTGAACTGAGTAATGTACCCGGATTAAAAACGTTCAATAAGGTTTCTGAACTATTATATAAACTGATCTGCAAATCAAGGTTGGATCCTGAATTTCCGGAACCAACATTATAGGGTATACCTGTAAGCTGAAAGCGCCCAAAACCAGGCTGGGTAAATTTG
>JANMLJ010000279.1:0-2063 GCA_031372465.1 Chitinophagaceae bacterium
GTAATAAGTGAAGTTGCGGTGAAAAGGCATTTCCAAATTTACAACTAATTTCACTCTTACAAATGACAAGAATTGGTTTAATATCGGACACACATGGATACCTTGATGAAGCGGTTTTCAACCACTTCTCCACTTGTGATGAAGTTTGGCATATGGGTGATTTTGGTAGTATTGAACTGGCGAATCGGTTAAATATTGGCTGGTCAGACGGAGACCGTCAGACCATTGTAAGAGGCGTATATGGAAATATTGACAGCAATGATATAAGAGCTATTTACCCGGAACAACTAGTGTTTTATTGTGAAGAGGTAAAAGTAATGTTGCGGCATATTGGCGGCTCTCCTCCCCGATATAATCCTGCCACCAGAAAAGAATTAATGATACATCGCCCGCAATTATTTATCAGTGGACATTCGCATATTTTAAAAGTGATGTATGATTCAACTTTCAATTGCCTTCACATGAACCCGGGCGCTGCCGGTAAACAAGGCTGGCATAAAGTGAGAACGCTTATCCGTTTTGTTATTGATGGTAAAGAAATGAAAGATTGCGAAGTGATTGAGCTGGGAAAACGTTAGTAAATAATTATTTCAGTTTCATTGCTAAATAAGTAACTTCTCCTAAATATTCAGTTATGTATACCGATCGCCGTCAATGGCTTAAACAAAGTACTTTGGTACTGGCAGGGTTAGGACTTACTCAAAATATTTTAGGTGCTGAGAAAATAAAACCCTCTTTTTTAGCCGGCAAACCCATCTTACTTAATAGCAATGAAAATGCGTATGGGCCTTCGCCTATGGCCCGCAAGGCGATCATGGATGCCTACCTGAACTCAAACCGTTATCCTGATGATTATCTGTTGCCGCTGAAGAAAAAAATTGCGCTGCACTGGTCAGTGGGAGAAGAAAATATATTGCTTGGTGCTGGTTCATCGGAGATCATTGGTCTCGCTTCTCAGCTTGTTTCGAAAGTGAAAGGGGATATTGTTACTGCAGAACCTGCTTACCGGGTTTGGAACAACCAGGCTTCTGCCATGGGACTTTCTTTTAGAAGAGTGGCCCTTGGGGCAGAAAAAAAATATGACCTGTCCGGCATGGCAAATAGTATAGACAGTGAAACCTGCATGGTGTATATCTGCAATCCTAATAATCCAACCGGCACCCATGTTGACATTAATAAGCTGAAAGATTTTGCGATAGAGGCATCAAAAAATACGGTTGTTTTTATTGATGAAGCCTATACGGAATATGCAGACATTCCTTCCCTGGCTTCCTTAGCAATAACCAATACAAATATTATTGTAGCAAAAACGTTTTCAAAAATTTATGGGTTGGCAGGTGCAAGAGTTGGTTATGCCATTGCTCATCCCGGTATGATCAAAGAATTAAGTAGTTTTCAACCATGGCCTGATGCAAATGTGAGCCTGGTGTCAGCTGTTGCCGCTTCGGCCTCGTTGGATGACAGCGCTTTTGTAAACGATTGCAAACTACAAGCCGCGCAGGCAAGAAATAGCTGTTATGAAACTTTCCGGGAACTTGGTTATGCCTACCTTCCTTCTGTCACCAATTTTATTTTATTTAATATTGATACTATAAAAGGTGATTTCATCCAAAAAATGCAGGCAAAAAATATTTATGTACAATTCCGTGAACATTTCGGAGGCAAATGGTGCCGCGTAAGCATGGGGACTATTGAAGAAATGCAGGCGTTTACAAAAGCACTTAAAGAGATAGCTGCCTGATCAACTCCTTCAAAAAATAGTAACGGAAATGCTACTTACATACCCGGAAACCATGTCCGGAGCGTCTCGCGACCCACTTCACGGAATGGCCATGGAATAGAAATAAGAATAATAAGCAGGGCCAATCCAAAGTATAATAATGTCCGCTTATGCTTTAATGAATCAGGATTGTTTTTCTTGGAGTTATTATAACCTACATGCACCAACACAATAGCGATGATCATCGCTGTTGTATGTTCAATTGCAAAAAAACGATGCACAGCACTTTTCATCACTGTACCAAACCCATTGGCCTGTATACTTTTTAACCCCCAATTTCCGG
>JANMLJ010000298.1:0-7860 GCA_031372465.1 Chitinophagaceae bacterium
GGCCAATGAAGCTTTTGGAAATGCGTACATTTTTTTTGTATCGCCATTCAGGCTTGATTTATCCATACGTACTCCACCAGTCAAAATAACTTTATCATCCCAGTTTATTTCTTCCTGGCCTACAAGGCCTACATCCTGCCAACTTGAAAGATCCAGATTGGAAAGTTGAACAGCTGCATTGATAGTATTTGTTGTACCACGGGGTATACCTTCTCCCTGGAACCAGATAGTTTTATTTTCTGTTTCTAATCTTACAGTACCTAAAGAAGTAGTGAATCCCCAATTTTTGTGTTCAATATTATCTACCAGAAAAGCTTGAATATTCAGATTTTTCGATCTGGTAGAAGTGTTTCTTACAGCTCCGGGATTAGCTCTTTGTTGCTGATATTGCAACTCTTCTTTCATGTGAACAAAATTTTCCTGTTGCAATTGATCAATACCACCCTGCATAGTAAGTTTCAAGGTGTGATTGGCCTTCCTTATCAGGTGAAAAGTATTATTAAAAGAAACAATAAACCGGTTTACTTTTTCATTATTTACCCCTTTATCAACTATTTCCAGTGGATTTTGTCCGGTATACTTATTAGAAGGATACACTCCATTTACCGGTAGCTGAGGCAACCAGTTGGGGATATAGGCAAGTGTATATCCCAATGAAACCCCGTTATTATCATTACCGGCAAAAGAACGATCACTTTCAGTAACCATTACACTGCTGGCAATACCAATATCCCACCATGTTTTTGGTTGGATATCCAAATTCAATCTTACACTATTACGCTGATATCCTGTTCTTTTCTGAATACCTGTTTCATCCCAACGGGAAGCGCCGGCATAATATTTTATTTTATCTGAGCCGCCTGATAGGGAAATGCGGGTATTGCTGATAAATCCTGTGTTACCATAGATAATATCTTCATAATCCCATGTCTGACTTGTTGGATTTTTTAATGCTTTTTCGGCAGTATAATCAGCCCCTGTAGCCTTATCAGTTCCGAAAGTAAACTGCTTATTCCAAATGGTTTTATGCATACCAATTAAATTGAGGGCATTCACCATTCCAAAATCCTGGCCTACATTGATGCTTGTTTTACCTGCTTTACCTCTTTTTGTAGTAATAATAACCACACCAGCATTAGCCCTTGTTCCATAAATAGCCGCAGCACTCGGGCCTTTCAATATTGATACGTTTTCAATATCCCCTGGGTTGATGTCTGCCAGCCTGTTAGGGGCCTGATCTTGTGTTCCAGATGTTTGACCTGTAGCACCACTAAATGGACCAGTACCAGCACCGGTTGCATTCTGCGAATTGCTGATGTAAACTCCATCAACAATATATAAAGGCTCTGAACTTAAATTAATAGATGAAATACCCCGTAAACGAACGGAGAAGCCTCCTCCCGGGGCTCCGCTATTGGCACTTATTTGCGCTCCGGTTATTTTTCCCTGCATAGCACCATCCAGCGTTTGTGGTCGTGTATTACCGGTAAGTTGCTTGGCAGAAATGTTGCCTACTGCATTAGCAGAATTAGATCTCTTTATTGAAGTCGCTAACCCTGTTACAACAACTTCACTCATGCTGGTATTATCAACAACAAGGCTAATTGCTTTACTGTTTTTTGCATCGACTGTTTGAGTTAAATAACCCACATAAGTAACAATTAATCTTGCATCTGCATTTGCAACGCTGATAGAAAACTTTCCATCGGCATCGGTTTGAACAAAATTTTTCGCCCCTTTTACTGAAAGAGTAGCACCCTCAAGAGGTTTGTTGCCAGTAGATTCTGTAACCCTTCCGCTCACCACAGTCTGGGCAATCAGCCAGGCTGGTAGCAGTAATGCTAACAATAGCGTTAGCAGTTTGATTTTTTTTCTCATGTGTAACGTTTTTTTAAATAGTTAATTAATGTTTCACAGCTTAAATAGGAACGGATTAAAACAGGTTGAAAAAGAGTTCAAAATAACTATAAACTCCAAAAAATAACAATTTGATTGTATTTGACAGTACACATGTCTTTTTAGCTGCTTCAGAAGATTATTATTGCAGATTAAAATGGTTGGGCCAGCTTATTTGACAAAATTATTTAATTTTTAAGTCTTTTAATATTTAAAAAAAATATTATACGTTTAGTTATGACAGGAAAATATTAAGATAGATTTTTAATTATTTAATAGTTCTTCTGCCATCCGCTAATGAAAGAAATTACTTAATCAACAACCCATATATTTGATACAAAATTGCAATAATAATTGATGTTGATTCCTTTTCCAGGATGATATAACCATTAGAAGCTGGAATATTGCGAAAGATTATATTTGAATAGTTTTAAACAATCCCTTCTTAAAAAATAAAGAAGGATTACAAAAAAGGATGGCTACCCTGAGACAGCCATCCTTTTTTATTTAAAACTTAAAATTCAATCAAATTAATCTACATCCCAGAAAATTTTTGTTGTAAATATATCAACGGTTCCTTGTGCTGACACATTTGCTCCATTTGCTACTTCTTCCGATTGCGGATAAAATAATCTCTTAGGTAGTGCCTGTGTTGGTGAAGTGGAAGCCGAGGGAGGAGTTACAGGGAAGTTAGTACGACGAAATTCACTCCAGGCTTCTAAACCGCTATAATTAGTTAAAGCGATCCACTTCTGCATCCAGATAGCTTTTAGCTTATCAGGAGAAGCTGTCCAGTCTGCCAGATCAATTGCACTTGTAAGTAAAGTGGTGGCTGTAGCAGCACCATACGCTGTTGTAGTTCCGGTAAGTCTGAACGACTCCCTTACACCTTGCTCATAATAAGCTTGTGGTGTTAGCGCAGGTGTTATCGCTGCTCCATAACGTTGCTTGGCTTCTGCCAATAAGAACTGTACTTCTGCATTTGTCATGAGGATCATAGGCCGGTTAAACTCGCCTTTTACAAGTTGTGAAGGGCCGATATAGGAAGTGTTTTGAGACAGGTAACCAGAAGCAGCACCAAAAGGTACGCCTACATAGTTTGCTATTATCTCAGGATTAACACCCTGCCCGCCTTTAGGATAGAAAAGCCGCTTCATTCTGAAAGTATCCTTGGTTGCTATTAAAGAACTAAACAGGAATGTAGTGGGGCGTGGATATCGGCCCAATGCCTGTACACCACCTGCTGCATTATAACCCCAGGTTTCATAAAAAGGGTTTAATTTACCCGCACTTGCTACATAACCCGGGTTGCTTGTTACATCCAAACCGGCAGGTAAAAATCCTTCAGTAACTGCCGCTGCTTTATTAATTTCAGCTATGATATAAGCATCCCGACCTGTAATCCTGCTTTGACGAATCAAAATCCGGAGCTTAAGGCTGTTTGCAAATTGTATCCATTTGGTAGCAGCAGTTGCTGCCGAAGCTCCAAATACAATATCAGATCCCGCAATAGCAGTAGCCAAAGGATTAGCTTTTAAAATGGTAATAGCTGTATCCAGCCCTTTTACGAGGTCTTCGTAAATTGCTTTTTGGTCATCAAACTTTGGAGCAAGAGAACCCGTTCCCTTTAATGCATCAGTATAAGGAAGATTACCATACATATCTACCATTTGCTGATACACATACACTTTCATTACTCTGGCAGCACCGCCAAAAAAAGGCTGACCTTTTGATGCTGCACCATTAATAGCATATTGCAGATCTTCCAGTATATCGTAATATCCACCCCAGTAATTATAATTTGTATTGTTAAACTGGTAAGCAAAATTTGTATTGCTTATAATATATGTGCTGGATTGTGTCCATTGACCAGACCAATAAGAACCTGTTTCATTGGGTCCTAAATTTGATGCAATACGGTTAGCAGCAGCCGCAAAAGTAAAATCAGGAGTAGAGCTGGGCAATGAATTGGGGTTGGTATTAACATCCAGCCAGGTCGTTTTTTTACAGCTTACCAATGCTATCGATACACAGGCAGCTATTATTAAATTTCTATATTTCATATAGTATAAATTTTGAAATTATTTAAAAGTCAGGTTTAGATTAAGGCCAAATTGTCTGACTGTAGGTGTCTGGTCTGTGTTATTGATACCAACTCCATTGCCGGTAGTAAAACTGAATTCCGGATCCGCAAAATCGTTGGCTTTATCAACAATGGTTATCAGGTTGCGGCCATAAAGTCCAAGGGTTGCATTGGAAAAAAGATGCGTCTTAGCAATAAGTTTTTTAGAAAAATTATAAGTAAGACTTATATCTCTCATTTTAATAAACCAGGCAGGAACAGTAAAGTTTTCAGCGATCAGACGGTAAAAATCTGCCCACAAACCATATTCTGCTTCGCGGGTCATTACGGTTGTATTGGCAATGTATTTACCACTACCACCCGGATCAAGGTAAGAAGAGTTCGGGAAGATATGTGGTGCCCTGTCTTCTGTCCATTTACCAGAACCGGTAAAGGTCATTTGACGACCAAGGTCACTATACATTACATTACCACCTCTATATTCCCAGTTTGTAGTTAAAGTAAATCCTGAATAGCTGATATTAGTACTTGCACCAAGCATATACTTAGGTGTAACCCGTCCAAAATTCTTCAACGGACCTGTAGTCAATGGATAACCAGTAGTAGGGCTTACTACCACACGGCCAACAGAATCGCGAACATAACCTATCGATTTTAATACAGGGTAAACCAGGTCCTTTACAACAAAAGTGCCTGCATATGAATAACCACTTACAAAAAACTCTGATACACCCGGGTATAGTTTAACCACTTTATTCTCATTGATCGAACCACGTACAGACATATCCCAATTCACTTTCTTAGTACGTAAGAGTTGAACTTTTACATCTGTTTCCCATCCCCAGTTTTTAGTATCCCCAACATTCAATACTAATGTTGTAAACCCTGTTGAAGCGGGAATAGTAACTCTTAATACCTGTCCTTCGCTTTTCTGCGTATAATAGGAAACATCGATATTCAATTTGTTATTGAATAACTGGAATTCACCTCCTGCTTCAATAGATCTTACAAATTCAGGCTTTAAACCTCCTTCAGGCAATACATCTCCAACACTTATACCGACCGTATTTCCGTAAGGGAAACCACCTGCGTTGCCAAAACTTGGATCCAATCCATAAAGTCCGATATTGTCGTTACCATTTTTATTGTATCCAAGTCTGAGTTTAGCAGAATTCAGAATTTTGCTTTTTATAGAAGGAATTAAATCAGTAATGATGGCTGATACATCCACTCCAGGATAGCTATACGTGTATTGATCCTTATCACGGCCAGATTTGTAGAACCTGGATGTTGCATCATTTCTGAATGTACCATGAAGAAATATCATATCCTTCCACCCAATAAGGGCATCTAAATAGTATGCATATTTTCTTTCTTCTGTGTTTGATTCACTACCACCCAATTCACCACGACGGTTGCCCACATTGTAAATATCCGGCACAACGATAGAACTAGAGTTTACATTGGATGATTTTGTTTTACGGGTATAAAGATTATAACCGTAAAGTGTTTTTGTAGTAAAATTTTTGAAATTCTTATTCACTGAAATTTGAAATTCATTGTTCACCAGGTTATCAGAACTTAAATTATCTGAAACGCTACCCTGTAAATCAGTTAAGGCACGGGTAATACCTGAACCATCATTCTGATCAAAGGCAGCAGGTACTTTAGCCTGCGATTTAGCCCAGGTGCTATGAAAAAATTGACCAACCGTACTTTTCTGTGTACGTGAATTTTGCATAGCATTAAATTTATTGGAAATAGTTAACCAGGGAGTTAATTTATATGCTATATCCACACTACCATTAAAGTTTGCATCCTGGTATTTGGTACGGTCATTATCCAGTCTGAAATAGGGGTTGGTAAAATAGTCGTTATAAAAACCATTGGGGCTGGCAAATTTATTTGTTTTCCAGTCTCTCAGATCCGTAAGCGGAATATGCGCTGCCTGGTTTATACTCTCATTATAAAAGTTGAAAGTAGTACGGTCATACTTGGCCTGTACATAATTGGCACTATATCCAATCTTTAACTTGCCATACTCCTGTGATGCTGCAAAACGGGCACCTGTACGATTTGATTTATCTTTAGGTACAATCCCTTGTGTTTGGTTATTTTCAGCAGAGAAAAAGAATGTTGAATTATCACTACCACCACTAAAAGAAACCTGGTTGTTTATTGAAAATCCATCATTCCAGATGTCTTCTCTAACTCCTTTGATAGCTGAATAAGGAAGCGAATAAACACTTCCATCTTCCAATATACGGCCGGCAGGACGCATAGAACCGTCATACTGGTCACCAAATTGCTGATTCTCATAAGAACGCCAATTTGATTTTAATCTATCCAGGTAATTCGTTTGATAACCTGCAGCTCCAAATCCTGTAGCATAGTGAGATCCACTACCGAATTTATCCTGAAACTGTGCCAGGATATTAATCCTTTCCGCATTATAAGAACTGCTGTAATCAACTTTCATTTTCCCTTTCTGCCCTTTTTTTGTAGTTATTATTATCGCTCCGTTGATACCAGCTGAACCATAAATGGTAGCAGACTGGCCGCCTTTTAATACCGTGATATTTTCAACATCGTTTGGATTGATCAAATTGAACATAGTTGATTGTCCGTTAGGTTGCGGCAATCCATCAATTACGATCAATGCATCATTACTACCTGACATAGAGCGGTAACCACGAAGATTGAATTTAACAGCCGGATCCACCGAGCTGTTTGCATTGATGATTACTAATCCAGAAACTTTTCCTGCTAAACCAGCGGCAATTTGAGGTGCCTTACCGTTTGTCAATTCAGCATTGGAAACCTTTGCAACAGAATATCCAAGTTCTTTTGGACGACGGCGTATACCCTGTGCCGTTACCACAACTTCTGTTTCGGTTTTTGCAACCGACTCCAAAGAAATTGAAACAGACCCTGTAGCAGGTACTGCTATTTCGCGGGTAGAAAAGTTTACAGCACTAACAACTAAAACATCTTTTGTTTGTGCATTAATTTTAAAATTGCCTTGTCCGTCTGCGGACACACCTGTAAGGTCTCCTTTAACCTGTACGGTAGCAAATGGAACAGGTTTTCCATTTTCATCCTTTACCTGTCCGGTAATTGATCGATTTTGTGCGGATGCTAATGCAGTACATAGCAATAGCACTGCAAGCAGTGGTAGCAGTTTTCTCATGTGCAGTAGTTTTTTTTTAAAAATAAAATCAAAGCCTTCCCATCTCTTTTGTAGAGATTTTCAGTCTTTTGAGGCGTTAAAGTAAAACATTTTTTAACAATTTATTAAAATATAAATAAAAAAATGAATATTAAACCGCCAAAACCCATAAAGTATTGATTTCGAAAGTCAAAAGAATAATAAAGGAATGAGTTGATTCAAAAAGGTGGCTTAAATTTGTGTTCATTTCAGAATGAATCTGAGATATAAAATATTTAAACTATGTCATTTACATTACCACCCCTTCCATTTGCCCATGATGCATTGGAACCTTATATTGATACCCTGACCATGCAGATTCATCATGGAAAGCATCACCAGGCATATGTTGACAACCTGAATAAAGCCATTGCAGGTACTGAACATGAAAGTAAAACACTGGAACAATTGGTAGCTCATGCAGGTGCCATCAGTGCACCAGTTCGCAACAATGGTGGCGGTCATTGGAATCACCATTTCTTCTGGGAAAGCCTTTGCTCTCCTGACGCTGGCGGCGCGCCCTCCGGAAAGCTAGCAGATGCTATCAATCATGCGTTCGGTTCTTTTGATGAATTCAAAACAAAGTTTGCGGCTGGTGGTGTAGGGAGGTTTGGCAGTGGTTGGGTATGGCTGCTCGTTCATGATGGCAAGTTGGTAATTTCATCTACACCTA
>JANMLJ010000338.1:0-3442 GCA_031372465.1 Chitinophagaceae bacterium
ATTAAACTATCAGGACTTCGCATTCTTGCACCAAGCCGTAAAAAAAGTGGCGCATTTACAATATCTCTCATGGTGATGTTGGAAATGGAAATATCTTCCAGCAAGCCACCATCAACTGTCTCTAATGCCAGCCCACGGCAATATTCAAATACACAATTGGAAATAGCAATATTTTTGAACCCGCCATTTGATTCGGTACCAAATTTTATACTGCCGGTAGGCCCTTCCCTATCTGGCACCCTTTTCCATTCATTACGTTTGTATGTTCCGTCATAAAAAGTACCCAGGTCATAACCACTTACCTTACAATTAGTGATCGTAACATTTTGAGTTGCCTTTGCATAGCCTAATCCAAAAGAGCTTTTTAAACAAATAGCATCATCCCAGGGAGCATTAATAGAGCAATTAGAAATATGTACATTGTTGCAACAATCTATATCCATACCATCCCGGTTGGTGTCCATTTTAAGATTATCAATAGTAAAATTGTCAACGCCGGTTGCCAGTATTCCAAAATGTCCGCCATTGAGAATAGTGAAGTCTCGAAGTAATACATTCCTGCAAAGTTTTAATGCAATGGCTTTATTGCCCCACGGTCTTCTTTCAGATGCATTCCTTCGTAAGCCTTTTCCATTGATAATACCCGGGCCCAGTATAGAAATATCTTCCAGGTTTTCGCCCCATATTAAACTGTTATGCCAATGGCTATGACCATAATCCTGGTATTTGTCAAATGCATTTGGTTCTGCATCATCATATTTTCCAATGGCTGTAGAATCAGCAGCTACTAAAACACTTCCTGCATCCAGAAAAATGGTGATGTGATTTTTAAGATGAATGGAGAAACTAAGATAAGTACCTGCAGGAAAATATACCGTTCCACCACCTGCAAGAGATGCTGCATCAATCGCATCATTGATTGCTTTTGTATCCAGTATAATACCGTCTCCTCTTGCACCAAAATCTTTAATGTTGTAAAAGATGGGTGTTGCACTAATTCCTGTTGAAAGGAAAAACAGAATTTTTAAGAAGTAATATTTAAAGTGTCTATATGACATTTATTTTTTTGGAGCAGCAGTAGTTTTTATAGCTTACCCCGCTGTTATTTTGTGGGTACATTTTCGTTACAAGTTTACCCTGAGGTAACGAAGGGCACACTTGTACTTTCTGTTCATTGACCATCAACCCACCCCGGTTCCCGATAGTATCTATTTTCCTTAATTCGCCCCGCCGTGGCGGGAAAGTTTACCTTAATGCTATTTTCTTTAATACCTCTCGAATCAAATAATGACTCTCTGACCTTAGTCTCCCGCCGCGGCGGGGATTTATACTTTTACTAAATCAATCTCACCCAACCTATTAACAACTACTTTCCTATACAAGAAATAAGTTCACTATTTTAATTTTCACAATAAAAAAATCCCATTCTATAAATTGAATAGGCAGTGTTCGAATTATCAGGGTCTAAAGCCCCTCCTTGGAGGCAACCGAGCTTCGAAGGTTGGGAACGAAGTTCGAGGGGAGGCCTAATTCCCATCCGGCTTACTCGCCGTTACAAAAGAACTTTGTGGCCAGTAAAATTTCTCTACCGGCATTGGCTTTGCAGGATCAAATGCCGGAACATCTTTCCTGATAAACTTTGCAAATGGTAGTTTTTGTTCCCTGATGCTGCTTACAATACAAGATGCCAGTTCGTAAGCTCCATAAGGATTGAAATGAGTATTATCTTTCAACGCTTCTTTTTGATTGGGAAAAGTATTAGCCGGGTAATGCACAAACGCTTTTACTGATCCAGCTTCACCCCATGCTTCATACAAAATTTTGCTCATTGCATTTAAATCTATCAAAGCCGCCTTTTCTTCTTTCGCTGTTTGCCGCACGGCTTCAGGATATTCCAATAATGTATTATTAATATGACCAACCGAATCAAAACTTCTACGGTGCATGGAAGTTACCAATACTGGAATGCCTCCTTTCTTCCGCACTTCGCTGATGAAGAATTGTAAGCTTTTTTTATAGGATGTAAAAGGACCGATACCCTCGCCTTTTTGTTTTTGATCATTATGACCAAATTCCACTAATAAATAATCGCCGGCCTTCATCAGACTCAATACTTTTTCCAATCGCCTTGCACTTACAAATGAATTCAGCGCCTCGCCAGATTCAGCATAGTTAGCCACTACTACTTTTGAAGGAACCAAAAATCGTGGAATCATTTGGCCCCAGGAGGCCCAGGGTTCCCTGTCCTGGTCAACAACCGTTGAATTACCTGCGAGAAATATTGTAGTTGCTTTCCTATTTGGTGTTATTTCTACTGCACAAACCTTGGGCAATGAATCATTGAACTCAATCGTTAATAAATTATCCCAATGCAGGTAGCGGACTTCTCTTTCTTTTAATCTTACTTTACTCACGACATTTCCATTTATATCACGTATCAAACTATCTTTTACATGCACCGTGAAGGTTTGAGTGGCAATTTTTCCTTTTATTGTCCTGATATTTTCCAACATCAATCTCCTGCATTCTGTTCTCACGGTAGTTGCGGATGTTCCTTTTGAATCTCCTAGTAATAATTTCACATCATAATTTCCTTCGGGTAATTTCACTGAAAAATAAAATGGCCTTTTGCTGGTGATATAATCACTGGTCAAGGCATTGCCACCATTATCAACAGCTGTTACCACTGATCCCTGGTCAAATCCATAGCCTGTCTGATAACTGAATTTTGTTTCCGGTATTACTGCAGTATAGCCTTTTGCTGCTTTCGCAGTTCCAAAATCAAATTTGAAAGAAGTTTGTTGGGCTGTCAATAAAGTGGTAAAAAGCATAAAGGCAATTACCATCACTACTTTACTATTTACTTCATACTTACTATCTGAACCACATTGGTACATAGAAACATAGTTTCTCACATAGAAACCTATGTGTTTTCCCCTATTGTGTGCTATGTGGCTATGTGGTTCCAATTATACGTTTTATTTTTAGACAGTTATTGTATTATAATTTCATACTTCATTCCGGCCTTTGTCTGAAAAACAGATTCCAACAACTCCTTTTTATTTTCAACCGGCAATTGTGTAAGTAGTTTAGTATTCTTTACCTGTATCTTTTCCCTGGTAACAAATTTGCAAACCCCGCCTTTCATTGAAGTAATAATTGCTTTCGACAATTTTCCTTCCTTCCACCACATCTCTATTTCAAAATTTCCTCTTGCTACCAATCCTTTTACATGTCCCTCCTTCCAAGCAGCAGGAATTGCCGGTAATAATTGTATGGCTGAAAGATGGCTCTGAACAAGCATTTCAGCAATACCTGCCGTTGCCCCAAAATTTCCATCAATCTGGAATGGAGGATGCGCATCGAACATATTTGGATAAACTCCGCCGCCACCGGTAT
Organism: Chitinophagaceae bacterium; assembly: GCA_031372465.1. GTDB lineage: Bacteria > Bacteroidota > Bacteroidia > Chitinophagales > Chitinophagaceae > JJ008. Next base: position 3,400 of record JANMLJ010000338.1, read on the forward strand.
ATATTTCTTTGCTGTTCTCTTTTGTCAGGCGCAACAAATTTTT
>JANMLJ010000353.1:0-4156 GCA_031372465.1 Chitinophagaceae bacterium
CCAATTTCAATGGACAAGTTAATATTCTGAAGCAAAAAGGGGAGATTATTTATTCTTCGACAGCGCCTTCGTCTGAACCAATTTATCATACACTTAGCATTCCCCGGAAAGGACATTATAAACTTACACTGCCTGACGGAACAAATGTTTGGCTTAATGCTGAATCTTCCATCCGTTACCCAGTTGCCTTTTCAGCAAATGAAAGAAAAGTATTTGTTACCGGAGAAACCTTTTTTGAAGTGGCGAAGGACAAGGATAAACCATTCCGAGTAGTTGCCCGTGATATGACCGTTGAAGCTTTGGGTACAAAATTTAATATCAATGCTTATACCAATGAGCCCTATATGGCCACTACACTAGAAGAAGGGTCGGTACTTGTAACCAAAGGGAAAGATGAGAATATCCTGAAACCAGGACAGCAGGCACAAGTTTACACGGATCATTTTACGATTTTACCTGTAAATACAAAGGAAGTCTGCGGATGGAAAAGTAATGAATTTGTTTTTGTCAATACACCGTTGGAAGTTATCCTGCGGCAGGTAGAAAGATGGTATGATGCGGAAGTAGTTTACGAGGATAAAATTAATGTTCACCTGAATGCAAGTATAGAAAGAGATGTAAAGGTGTCGAAGCTATTGGAAATACTTCAAGCAACAGGACATGTAAAGTTCGAAGTTGATGGAAAGAAAATAAAAGTTAGTGAGCAAAGGTAATCTGGATAAAAAACCGGGTTTCGGTGGAACGAAACCCGGCCAAAATGTCCGGGTTAACCCAATCAATAAAGTCGGAGAGACTCAATCATTGTTTAACCCAAACAAAACAAAGCTATGCAACGAAACGCGAATGACAAAGTTGGCCTTTGGTGGCCATTAAACCTTAAAACCCCGCTGGCAATGAAAATCCTTGTGGTATTATTAACGGGGGCCTGTTTACAGCTTTCTGCCAGTGGGGATGCGCAAGGGATTTCCCTTTCGGTAAAAAATGCGCGGTTAGAATCTGTATTTAAGAATGTTGAAGAACAAAGTTCTTTTCGTTTTGTATATAGCCGGGAAGCACTGGAACTTTCTAACCCAGTCACTATCCATGTAAAAAATGAAGGTATTGAAAACCTTCTTCATCTTTGTTTTACTGGTCAGCCACTTTCTTATACGAGGGATGGGAAATTTGTTATTGTTAAAATTTCCACAGACAAAAAGAAGGTAGAAGAAATATTTCATGATGTAAGGGGCAGGGTGGTGAATGAAGCAGGGGAAGCCCTTGAAGGTATAACTGTACTAATCAAGGGTACCAGCAAAATGGCTATTACTAATAGCAACGGTCTTTTTTCTTTTAAAGATATTGAAGCCGGTGACATTTTAATCATTAGTGGCGCAGAGATCGAATTAATGGAAGTAAAAGTGAATGAAAAGAACGAAGTTCTGATAAAGGTTAAGTCAAAAGTAAATTTGCTGAATGAAACTATTATTAAAGGATATTATTCGACCTCAAAGCTGTTAAATACAGGATCGGTTAGTAAAATTTCTTCAAAAGAGATTGCCAGCCAACCTGTATCTAATGTACTTTCTGCATTGCAGGGAAGGGCCCCCGGGTTATTGATCACTCAGAGTAGCGGAATTCCCGGTTCTTCTTTTCAAATAAGGGTAAGGGGTCAAAATTCAATAGCACAGGGAAATGACCCCTTTATTATTATTGATGGTGTTCCATTTGCACCCAACAATACAAATTTAAATCAGGTAGGAGCAGCTTTTACATTTTCCGGAAATGGTTTAAGCCCGCTTAGCACCATTAATCCTTCAGATATTGAAAGTATTGAAATTTTAAAGGATGCAGATGCTACAGCTATCTATGGAAGTAAAGGTGCGAACGGCGTAATACTGATCACAACAAAGAAAGGCCAGGCAGGAAAAACGAAAATTGATCTAAATTATTACAGCGGATTTAGTAAAATTACCCGACATGTAAAGTTATTAAACACCCAACAGTATGTCCAAATGCGAAAGGAAGCTTTTTCCAATGATGGTGTAATTCCAACCGCGGCTAATGCTTATGATATACTTGTATGGGACACTACGAGGTACACTGATTTTATTAAGGAATTGATCGGCGGGACGGCTGAAACGATCGATGCTCAGCTTTCTGTTTCCGGAGGCTCAGAGCAAACTCAATTTATGCTGAGTAATGGATTTCATCATGAGACAACTGTATATCCCGGAGAAATGTCAGATAGAAGGGCCTCACTTCATTTTACTATGAATCATAATTCTATTGATAAGAAGTTCAATTTAAATTTTAAGTCCAGTTTTTCTAACGGGAGAAATAATATCATAGTGAGCGATCTTGCCAAATCTATCAACATGGCACCTAATCTTCCTGAATTATATGACTCTAGCGGAAACCTTAACTGGAGTAAAGGGGGATTTACATTTTCCAATCCCTACGCTTTTTTACGCCAAACCTATGTTGCCAAAACAGAGAATTTCCTGGCTAACGCAATTATAAGTTATAAGGTTAGTAAAGATTTGAATTTCAAAAATAGTATTGGTTATAACACTATTTATGTAAATGATAAAAGCATAACACCTATTTCTTCTAAGAACCCTGCCACCAATCCAACAGGGAGTTCACAGTTCGGGTCAACTTCCATCAAAAATTTTTCTGTTGAACCCCAACTCCAGTATATGTTTAAAATCAAAGAGAGTAAAATTGAAGTACTTGCCGGAGGATCTTTTCAACAAAATATTTCTTCCACCAGTTTTATATTTGCTTCCGGGTATACCAATGATGCGCTACTACAATCAATTTCTTCTGCCGGAACTGTATTTGCTTCCGGTACAAATGGAGAATACCGCTATGGCGCTCTTTTTGGCCGGATCAATTATAACTATGCTAATAAATACCTGATTAATCTTACAGGAAGGAGGGATGGTTCAAGCCGGTTTGGGCCAGGTAAACAGTTTGCAAATTTTGGTGCAGCGGGTATTGGCTGGATATTTTCCAAGGAAAAGATATTTACGAAGTCTATAAACTGGATAAATTATGGAAAATTGAGGATGAGTTATGGAAGTGCTGGAAATGATAATATTGGTGACTATCAATACCTGGATAAATATTCAGCGTCTTCCTATCCTTACCAGGGAGTACCGGGATTAATTCCCAATAATTTATTTAACCCTGATTTTGGATGGGAAATTAATCGCAAGTTAGAATTTGCTATAGAAATGGGTCTTTTCAAAGGCAATATTAATTTTACTGTTGCTTATTTCAGGAACAGGAGCAACAATCAACTTATCCAGTATAACCTTCCCACACAAACTGGATTTACAGGCATCCTTAGAAATTTTCCAGCGTTGCTTCAAAACCGTGGGTTGGAAATTGAAGTAATTTCGAAAAACATACATAGCAATAAATTTCAGTGGACGAGTTCATTTACTATTACAATTCCTCAAAATAAACTTGTTGAGTTCCCGGGACTTGAATTGAGTAGTTACAGGAACCAGTATCTATTAGGGCGATCGCTGAATCTTGGTAGTGGATTTCGGATAGCCGGTGTTAATCCCCAGACCGGGGTATATGAATTCTATGATGTAAATGGTAATATTACTTCAACACCCACTTCTGCTAAAGACCTGGTGAATGGGTTAGTAACACTTGACCCCATTTTTTATGGCGGTTTGCGAAATAGTTTTGTTTTTAAAGGATGGGAATTTGAAGGATTCCTGGAATTCAGGAAACAAACGGGTATCAGTTGGTTGAATAATTTCAGCAACACTCCGCCCGGAAGCCGGTTCAATCAACCAGGCATGGTACTGGACAGGTGGCAAAGACCCGGAATGAATACAAATGTACAAAGGTTTACTACGACCACATCCAACGCTGCCTACCAGGCTGCCATCCTCATCAGCAATACAGGAGCCGATAATAAATTTGCGGATGCTTCTTATTGCAGGGTAAAAAATTTATCGCTTAGCTATTCACTTACTCCAAACTTCTTAAAGAAGATAAAGTTGCAAGGCTTTCGCTTATACCTTCAGGGCCAAAACCTTTTCACCTTTACTTCTTATAAAGGAGGAGACCCCGAAACACAGAATGCATTAAGACTTCCGCCTCTTAAAGTTATTGCTGCAGGCATTCAGTTAACCCTTTAAAATTATTTTAT
>JANMLJ010000389.1:0-28912 GCA_031372465.1 Chitinophagaceae bacterium
ATTAAAATTTGTAAAAGCAGATAAGTCAGTAACACTAGTCGTACTGGATACACTGAGCAACTATTGGGGATATTATTTATTCAGTATTAATAAAAACCCACACTATGCCGACATTACTATGATGGAGGAGTCGTATAAGAAGTATTTTAAATAACCAGTCCCCGTTTCTTATAAAATAGTTAATACCCTTCGTCGGGTATTTTTTTTGCCGGTAAATTTCCTGGTTTACAGAAGCAAAAAAATATTTCAACATGAAAAGGCTTGTATTTGCCTTGCTTTGTATAGCTCCCAATCACCTTCTGCTTGCACAAAATGAAAATCGGCCTGCGACTCCCGGAAAAGTCATACTCACAGATTCCATTCCCAGCACTTCTGTAAAAGATCAAAGCCAAAGCCCGACTTGCTGGGTGTTTGGTACCAACTCATTAATTGAAAGTGATGTATTAAAAAAATATAACCTACGGCTAAATCTTTCAGAAATGTATATAGCCCGTTATGCGTATATAGATAAGGCAAAGCAATTCCTTACTAACAAAGGCAAAACCTATTTTGAAAGCGGCGGCCAGTTTCATGACGTAATAAGAGTAATTAGTAAGTATGGCATTGTGCCCGAAGAAGAGTATGATGGGATACCTGGAAAACAAATGAATCATAATCATTCCTCATTGGATACAGCTATGAAATTATTCACATCCGCTTTATTAATAGAAAGAATAACGGAATTAGATGCTGCAAATCTTCAACAAATGAACGATACACCCGATAAATACCTTGGCATAGTACCTGTCAATATTTTATTTCAGGAAAAATTATACACACCGGTTAGTTTCGCAAAGGAAGTTATTCGCTTTGATAACGATTTTGCAGAATTGGTATCATTTGCGGATCAGCCTTTGTATAAAAAATTTATACTGGCCGATAAATATAATTGGGCCAATGATAGTTTCTATAACATCACACTGGATGATATGCATATGCTGGTGGATACTGCCTTACACAATGGCTGGTCAGACGGTTGGGAAGGTGATGTAACTGAAAAAGAATTCCAGTATGCCGGCGGATATGCCTCCTTTGCAGATGAGGCACATTTCTATAATGAAGAAAGAATAATAAATTACAAGAACGAAACAACGGAAAGAGATCATATGCTCCAGATTACTGCAGTTGGTAAAGATGAATCAAACAAAAAATAGTACTATCTGAAAAACTTTTGGGGTACTTTTTTCAGTAAGTATAATGGCTATTTATTTATGGAAGAAAATTATTTCAGGTTGAAGACGGTTATTCTATTTTTAAATAAACAAGCATTACCGCAAAGCTTTAAAGAGAAGTTAGGCATCAAATGATACCGGTTTCAATTTTTGTAATTATTTTTTATACCAATCATAGGTTTTACCATTCCTATTCTTTAATTTCAAAATAAAAATGGCCAGATCACACCACCGCAAAAAGCACAAAGAACATCTTCGTCAATATCAACATACCAACGAAGGAAATTTATCCAAATTAAAAAGGGCGAAAGCTAAGGGAACATTTGCTGCCATTGGTATTATTGTTGGCGCCGCCATCGGCTATTTTGCTACGGATGGTATCCTTCTTTGGGTAGGATTGGTAGCTGTAGCAGGTGGTTTAGGCGGATTTCTGATAGGTCATTATATTGATAAAGAAGGAGCCTGAAAATTTACTTTGGCTCAACGATTTAGTTTGTTGCGGCAGCTAAAATCAAGCTATTTGCAGGGTATAGCTATACCGGGATAAGTTTAGTACATTTGTAAAAATTATAGCAATATGACACTTTTTGTTGCAGGTTTGCCTTATGACCTTGATGATGCGGAACTGGAAGAAATTTTTGAAAAATTTGGTACGATATCTTCTGCAAAAGTTTCTATGGACAGGGAAACAGGCAAAAGCCGTGGTTTTGGTTTTGTAGAAATGCCGGTTGAGGCAGAAGCTAAAGAAGCTATTGAGCATCTGAATGATATATCATTAGGAAAAAAGCCATTAGTCGTTAAAAAAGCGGAAGACAGACAAGGCGGTTCTGGTGGTGGAGGTGGATACCGTGGCGGTAGTGGTGGTGGTAATAGTGGTGGCGGTGGTTATCGTGGCGGCTCAAGCGGTGGTAGTGGCGGAGGCTACAATAAAGGTGGTGGAGATGGTGGATATAACCGGGACAGAAACCGATACTAATAATAGTTTAAAACCTCCATCAGGAGGTTTTATCTTTTATAGACCATTATTTGAATCCCAAAAATTATCAATTGTGTATATAAACCATCCCAATTCTACAATGATGATAACTGAAACATTTTTTTAAAATCTAGTAACTTCTCCTGAAAAAATGCAATATCCGGAGAGGCATTAACTGCCTTTTGATAATAAGTAAACGCATCGGCTAAGTAATTACTTTTTTCAAGCAGATAGGCCATCCGGAAATATTGGGCTGCTTTTTCTTCCGGTACATTCGGCAAGTTTATTATCTTGTTTATTTCCTGATTTATTTTTCTTACTGATAGAAAGTTAATTATCGGTTCATTGGAGAAGCCAGATTTACCGACAGCTACAGACCAATTATAACTATTTCCAGGTCGCATATATTTGCTCAGATCTCCGATGAGTATGCTATTGCCTGTTAAACTGTCATTATATACTTGTTTACCACTTTTGATATCGCTGAGTACAAAGTAGTATTTTCCTTCGTATTCAATATTGGTTGACCAGGATAACCTGAAAATTCCATTTGCATAATTGATAATGTCTAACCCTTCATTAAATTCTATTTCCAGTATTTTCTCACCCCTGACTGGTGCACCAATTCTTTCATTATTATCTGTTTCACCTGGATGTTCTTTTTTATAATCTTCACTTCGCACATATAATTGGTCCCAGATATACTGAAAATATTTTGATGTCATGGAATTGTCGGCAATACTGCAGGAATCCTTCCATTTTATAATCGGGAAAATTCCTTCTCTTGTTATTGAAAGTGGTTTACCTTCTTTGCAAACCATTGTTAGCTTTGCTGATTTCTGCGTTTTAATTGTAACACCTGGCTTTAAAACTCTGCCTATCTTAACAATTGATTCTTTATCTTTTTCTATTACTGTTACGTTTCCTTTTATAGAATAAACCAATAACTCATCTCCCTTTTGCGCTTTCGTAGAACAAAGAAATAATAAGCAAATACCAGTCAATAAAACTTTTATCGTTTTATTATTTTTCATAAAATATTGTACACGTATATGGTTCTAACCTCCAATAACCTTCCTTTCCTCCTATTACATCCGAAAACATATTTCCTGCCACTGCCACTTCATACTGACCGGGCTGAACAACAATCTCTTTTTCTTCTCCGGTACCATTAAATAGCACTAATATCTTTTTCCAGGTATCCCCGGAAGTTTTTCCATTTATTTTAAAAGCAAAAATGCCTTCAGGAAAACCTTCTTCAAACTGGAGAGTGGTAGCAATTAAATTGGCAGTAGGCATTCGGAAAGCCGGATGATCTTTTCTCATCTTTATCAGCGCCTTTACGTAATCAAAAACATACTTGTTTTTCGTTTTCAGACTCCAGTCAATAGCGTTAATACTGTCAGGTGAATTATAGGAGTTCTCTACACCTTTCTTGCTACGCAAAAATTCGGAACCAGCATGAAGAAAGCTTATCCCCTGTGATGTAAGGACAATGGATAACGCCAACTCCTGCATATTAATTCTATCATTTTCTGTTGATGCTTTTGCAGAGATGCCTAATTTATCCCACAGTGTATGATTATCATGACATTCACAATAACTTATTGTTTGATAAGGTTGTTCTGCATAGGGTTTTTTTGAATAATTTACATGGCTGTAATTGACTTGTATATGTTTGCAGGAGGCTACTAACCCAAACTTTATGGTTTCGGTCATCCCTTTTTTACCACTGGCAAACCCTTTGTCAGTATGTTCAAATACACTCCCCTTTATTCCATCCCTGATATCATCACTAAAGACTGCAATTCGGTCCAGTTTGGATACATTAGCTTTTAAAGCCCGGAGAGAATCGGGTAAAGGTGATGAACCTGCTGTCCAACCTTCTCCATAAATCAATATATCTGGTTTTATAGCATGCAGTTCTCTTGAAATCAGGTTCATTGTTTCAATATCATGCACACCCATCAGGTCAACCCGGAATCCATCAACATGATATTCCTGTACCCAATATTTCATAGACTCCAGGATAAATTTTCTGAACATTGGTCTTTCACTCGCTGTTTCATTACCACAGGCCGTCGCATTTGAAAATTTACCTTCTTTTGTCTGGCGATAATAATATCCCGGCACCAATTGATTAAAGTTAGATGTCTCTGTCAATGCAGTATGATTATAGACAACATCCATCACAACCCTTAGCCCATTTGCATGAAAAGTTTTTACCAATTGTTTGAACTCTTTGATTCTTGTTATTCCGTCATAAGGATTAGTGGCATAAGATCCTTCCGGTACATTAAAATTTAGCGGATCATATCCCCAGTTATATGTTGCATCCGATTTTGTTTCATCCACCGAATTAAAATCAAAACAGGGTAATAAATGAACATGCGTAATTCCCAGCTCTTTTATATGGTCAAGCCCGGTTGTTAATCCCGCTTCATTTTTTGTTCCCGTCTCCGTAAGACCCAGAAACTTCCCCTTATTTTTTATTCCGGAAGTGGGAGAAATGCTGGCATCTCTGATATGCAATTCATAAATAACAGCATCTGTTGGGTTTTTAAAAACAGGGCTTATATCTTTTCCCCAACCAATTGGTTCGGTTTCTTTTAAATTTACTACCATGGCTCTTTGGCCATTTACTGCCACCGATTTTGCATATGGATCCGGTACTTCATTACTCCATTTTTTGGCGATCATTACACGGAAAGTATAAAACAAACCTTTTTTATCCCCGGTCTGTGTAGCAATCCAGGTACCGTCATTGCTTTTTTGCATAGAAACTGTAGTGGCAGGAGAACCACCTGTTCCTTCTTTGTAAAGTAATAATTCAGCTTTTTCTGCTGTAGGCGACCAGATACGAAATACAGATTTTATTACAGAATAAGTTAGTCCCAAATCCCGTCCGGTATAAACAGGATACTTTTTAAACCCGATTGGGATCGCGTTCGTTTCCTGAGCCTTCCCGGCAAATAATTGAATTAAAAATCCGAACAACATAACAGCTTTCTTCATTAATAGATTGAATTTTGAAATAAAGATACTCCAATTTAGAAGTGAAATATATCATGCAGCTGTAAGCGGGGAAAGAATGTTTTTATTAACTAAATGTTGACAGGATTTTGACACTCCCCATGATTACTGTAAATTGTTGTTTAATTTACATGAACGATTAATTTGCTTTATGGGAGAACTACAGGTAAAAAAACAGCCAAAGAAATACGATGTGGTAATAGTTGGATCTGGTGCCGGAGGCGGTATGGCCGCCTATACATTGGCAAATGCTGGATTAAAAGTATGTATTGTTGAAGCTGGTTATATGTATAACCCCCAAAAAAATGTAACGCAATTAAAAAATCCCTGGGATAGTCCACGTCGTGGTGCCAGTACAAAGATTCGTCCGTTTGGTGATTTTGATGCCTGTTATGGAGGCTGGTCACTGGAAGGCGAACCATTTACAAAAGAAGCAGGAACAGACTGGTCATGGTGGAGGGCAAGAATGCTTGGCGGCAGAACCAATCACTGGGGAAGAATTTCTCTTCGTTTTGGCCCTAAAGATTTTAAAAGAAAAAGTATAGATGGATTGGGTGATGACTGGCCAATAGGTTATGAAGATGTAAAACCGTATTACGATAAAGTAGATAAACTGATTGGTGTCTTTGGTACAAATGAAGGATTAGAAAACGACCCTGATGGATTTTTTCTAAAACCGCCAAAACCAAGATTGCATGAGTTGTTCATAAAAAATGCCGCAACACAGGCTGGTGTAAATGTAATACCCTCCCGTCTTTCCATTCTTACCGAGCCGATAAAAAATGATGCGGGAAGAGGTGCTTGTTTTTTTTGTGGTCAATGCAATAGAAATTGCAGCATGGCCAAAGCTGACTTCTCCTCTCCAAACGTATTAATATATCCTGCCATGAAAACAGGAAATATTGATGTACTGGCTAATTCAATGGCCAGGGAAGTGATCACGAATAGTGAAGGATTGGCAACCGGTGTTTCCTACATCAGCAAAGATGATATGATGGAATATCAGGTGGATGGGAAAGTAGTAATATTAGCAGCAAGTGCCTGTGAGAGTGCAAGGATATTGCTCAATTCAAAATCTCAACGTCATCCAAACGGATTGGCTAATAACAGTGATGTTGTAGGAAAATATTTGCATGATTCTACAGGTGCTGCATTAGGTGGCATTCTCCCACAATTATTCGACAGGAAAAGATATAATGAAGATGGTGTGGGCGGCATGCATATTTATTCGCCCTGGTGGTTAGATAATAAAAAATTAGATTTTCCCAGAGGCTATCATATTGAATATTGGGGCGGTCAAAGCCAGCCATCCTATGGTTTTAGCTGGGGTATTGAAAACCTGAACGGGAAATATGTAGTTAAAGGCAAACAAAAAGAAGCAGGCGGTTATGGTGCTTCTTTGAAAGAAGACTATCGGTATTTCTATGGCTGTGGAGTTGGAATGGCCGGACGTGGCGAAGCCATTCCATTAGAAAGTAATTACTGTAAAATTGATCCGAATATGGTGGACAAATTCGGTATACCTGTTTTAAAATTCAATGTAAAATGGAGTGAGCATGAAATAAAACAGGCGAAACATATGAAGGAAACTTTTAAAGAAGTGATGCACAATATGGGAGCTGTTATTACCTGGGGGGGTGATGATGATGAAAAAAATCAATGGGTATTGTAAAAGCCCTGTGAAATCATGCATGAAGGCGGAACAGTGAGGATGGGTAATGATGCAAAAAAATCGGCACTGAACAAATGGAGCCAGGCACATGATTGTAAAAATCTGTTCTGCGTTGATGGTGGACAGTTTGTATCACAGGCAGACAAGAATATTACCTGGACGATATTAGCTCTTTCAATGAGAGCATCGGAATATATTATTGATGAAATGAAAAAACAAAATTTGTAGAAAACCCCAAACCCCTAAAGGGGCTTTAGCAACCGAAAGTTGAGAATGTTTTTAAAGAATCCATATAAACCAGGTGGTATGTTTGAAGGTGCTTCTCGTTTGATCTTTGAGAATACAAAAAACCTTAGAGGGGATATGACTGCTGCTGAAATGAATTTATGGGTGAAGTTACGAAAGAGTGTAAACGGATTTAAATTTCGCCGGCAGCATCCTATCGGCATTTACATTGCAGATTTCTATTGTCATAAAGCAAAACTGATTATTGAATTAGATGGTTCAATTCACAATATTGAAGAAGTAATAAAAAATGATGAAGAGAGACAAAAAGAATTAGAAAGATGGGGATATTTTGTCATTAGGTCTACGAATAAACAAATAATGCAAAACCAGAAGAAGTTATTAAAATTATTACTGAAATAATTTCGCAACTAAAATAATTCTCAGTTATCTAAGGCAAAAAACTTTTATAGAAAAAAAATATAAAATGAATATTATTTTCAAAACCAATAAACTCCTCCCCCATTATCGGAGTCTAAAGCCCCTTTAGGGGTTTGGGGTTTTTAAATATGGACAGAAGAAAATCACTCAAACTAATCGTTACCGGTGCCATCGCCACACCTATTGCTATCGCTGGTTGTAAAACGGATGATAAACAATCAGGCACTGCAAAAACAGCTGACCCTACGTTTAATCTCGACCGCAATCCGGATGAGATAAAATATGAAAAAGGATTGTTGTCGCAGGAAAAATTCTTTACCGAACATGAGCTTGCAACTATATCTGTACTTGCCGACATCATTATTCCAAAAGATCAGGTAAGCGGCAGTGCCAGCGAAGCAAAGGTTCCGGATTTTATTGAGTTTATAGTAAAAGATATGCCTTCTCACCAGGTACCTATGAAAGGCGGACTTCGTTGGCTGGATATGCAATGCCTTAAACGCTTTGAAAAATCGTTTAAGGAATGTAGCCAGCAACAACAGCTTGCATTAGTTGATATGATTGCTTATCCAAAAAAAGCAACACCTGAAATGAGCCAGGGAGTGCAATTCTTTAACCTGATGCGTGATTTAACTGCATCTGGTTTTTATACATCGGAAATGGGTGTTAAAGACATAGGATATTCAGGCAATGTTGCTACTCAATGGAATGGTGTACCGGAGGATGTACTCCTCCAATATAAATTATCTTATACCGAAAAAGAAATGAAGGAATGTGTGAGCTTTGGCAATAAATAATTCAAAAAAGATTCATAATTTTCTAAAAAATGAATAATTAAAATAAAACGCTATGTTTAAAAATATTACAACAACGGCCTTCTTAATTTTTTTATACATAACTACGCTGGCGCAGAATAATATTGCCATGTACGAAGACTGCGATTATGGAGGCAAACGGTATTACCTTGGCGTAGGATCATACAAACTTTACCAGATGCAGATGGGGAATGATATGCTTTCCTCGATGCAGATACCAAGGGGATTGCGGGTAACTCTTTATGAGCATGATGATTTCAAAGGCCAATTTGCTACCTATACTAATAATATCAGCTGCCTGGAGAATGGATGGAATGATAATGCATCATCTATGGTTGTCGAAAGAGTAAATAACGAGCCTGCCTATAATCAGAATGATTATGTAACTTTTTATAATGACTGTTATTCCAACGGATATTCTCAAAGCCTACGGCCAGGTACCTATTATGGCAACCAGTTAGGTTTACTAAAACTGAATATATCTTCTTTTGCTATATACGGAAATCTACGTGTCAAAGCATATATGAACAATGAAAATGCTTATGGCAACTCTATACTATTTAGTGCCAGTGAATCTTGCCTGGCCAAATCATATAATGATAAGATAGGATCCCTGGTGATAGAATATAAACCTTCTGCTCCCAGCACAAATTTTCCTTCTGGTGGAAATAGTAGTGGAACGGGTAATTATGCCACTGTATATTCAGATTGTTATTATGGTGGCAGTAGTCTGCGTCTGGCTCCCGGTTATTATACCGGAGATAAATTGGGTTTGATGCGTTATGATATTTCTTCTATTGAAATCCCATCTGGTTTAAAAGCGAAAGTCTTTATTAATAATGAGAACTTAAACGGAACCTATTATACCATATCAGAAAACTCCAATTGTCTATCCAATACAATTAATAACCGCATTGGATCAATTGTAATAGAAGAATCAAACGGGTTTAATAATAATCAGAATAACCAGAATAATCAGAACAATCAAAACAATCAGCAACCTTCACAGCAAAGGGTAATTATTTATTCAGATGAGAATTACCGTGGTCTTTCTGCATCACTTTTGCCCGGAACTTATAGCACAATGGAGCAGGCTGGCTTTGCCGATAATTCATTAAGCTCATTATTTTTACCTCCGGGTTACAGGGTAATTCTCTATGAATTTGAAAATTTCGGTGGTAAAAGTTATACGGTAAGACAATCCAAGACCGGGTTCATTATTTCAGGATGGAATGATAAAACTTCATCGATTGCTGTTTACAGGGAATAATTTTTAGGGCAATTATTTTTTACTGATATAAGTAAGTTTATCAAAAAAAGTCGCTTATAAATTATTGGAGTTAAAAAAATAATTCACTCCCCTGTTCTCGCTTTAAACAACTCATCATATACCGGGCTTTCCGTTTTTGTCAGCTTGTCCCACCAGGTAAAGTATAAACCAAAATTATACTTGTATTGCTTATGATGAAGTGAGTGATGTGATGCTCCGATAACAGACCTGGTTACTATGTTTTTGGAAAACCATTTTGGATAGATCTCGATATCAAGATGATTAATCACGCTGCTGATAGACATGATGGTTAACATGATCACCAAAACATACAAATTCATCGGTAAAAAAAGAAGTAGTAAAGGAAGGAAAATAGCCTGAATAAGACCTTCTAAAGGATGAAAAGAAAAAGCTGTCCAGGGCGAAGCAATATAACTGTCGTGATGCCACTTATGAACAATTCTGAAAACTTTCGGAATATGCATCCATCGGTGTAACCAGTAATAATAAGTTTCCTGCAATAATAACGCTATTACCAAACTTACCGGTAACCACCATAAGGAATACGCATGTATATCGACATAGAGCTTTGTATATCCTTTTTGCCATAAAAGCAACAAAAAGGCTCCGGAAATTCCAAAAATGATGGCAGTAATATTACTCCTGATCATTTCTTTTTTAAATTGACCGGAACTATATGCTTTCTGATTAATTTTTCTGCTTTCCCATTTGTTCCGCAGCCAAACATGAAAAACTTTATAAAACAACCAGGATAGCAGAAAATACCGGAGCACTACAATTGCATAAACCACTAATGCAGTTACAAAAAACCATGAAAATTCAGAAACATCAGGAAGATTTACCACGAATAAAATTTTACAATAAATAATTAAACAAATTAAAGCTACTGAAAGTTGCCATCAAAAATAAAGGCTACAATTTGTAGCCTTTAAAGGATGCAGTTAGTATTGTCTGCCGGGTGGCAGTATCTGTTTATACAAATTCTTCTTTTGTTGTCTTACTATATTCATCTATTAATTTACGCTGCAAATCAAAAGGCAGCGGCTCATAGGCAAGAAAACTCATTTTAAACTTAGCCCTGCCCTGCGTAATAGAACGAAGAGAAGATGAATAACCATCCATTTCAGCCAATGGTACTCTTGCTAAAATTTTTTGAAAATGACCTTCGCTATCTATTCCTTCCACAATGGCACGGCGGCTTTGTAAGTCACCCATTACCGATCCCGTCAAATCATCCGGGCATAGCACTTCTACATGATTGATAGGTTCCAATATCTGCGGGTCTGCCTGTTGAAAGGCCTGGCGGAATGCCTGTAACCCCGCAATCTTAAATGAAATATCGTTACTATCCACCGGGTGCATCTTACCATCATAAACACAAACCCTGATGTCTCTTGCATAAGAACCAGTGAGTGGGCCATTATGCATTTTTTCCATTACTCCTTTTAATACAGAAGGAAGAAACCTTGCCTCTATTGCACCGCCAACAATACAATTATAAAAAACCAGTTTTCCGCCCCAATCCAGATCATGCACATCCCTGGCTCTTACATTAAAATCAACTGGCTCAGGCATTCCTTCATGCCATGGTTCTATCCGGAGGTATACCTCTCCAAACTGACCAGAACCACCGCTTTGTTTTTTGTGCCGGTAATTAGCATCAGCCAGCTTTCGGATAGTTTCCCGATAAGCAATTTTAGGTTTTACAAACTTTACTTCCAGCTTATGTTGATGTTCTATTTTCCACTTGGCAACTGCAAGATGCATATCGCCCTGACAATGGATAAGTGTTTGTTTCAATTCAGTAGAAACTTCTACCAATAATGTCGGATCTTCTTCTCTTAGCTGGTGTAATGCCTGTGATAACTTTTCTTCTTCCCCTTTTTTTAATGTTTCAATTGCCACCGTCATATTATAAGAAGGAAAATCAATTGGTGGCAGATCAAAGTTCTTGCCCTTTGAATGCAGCGTATTGTTAACGTGTGTATTCTTTAATTTCAACGTTGCACCAATATCCCCTGCAACGAGCTCATGCGTTGAACTCTTTTTATTTCCTTCCACCAAAAACAATTGATTAATTTTCTCCGTCACACCGGTACCTTCATTCTCCAATTCCATTCCAACTTTTATGGTGCCGGAATACACTTTGAAAAAGGACATTTCGCCTACATGCGGCTCCGAAATAGTTTTATAAATAAAAATACAAGCTGGTCCGTTGGCATCACATGTCAATTTTTCTCCACTCTTTGTCGTTTGAGCAGGCATTTCATTAGCACTAGGACATACATTATCAATAAAACCCATTATTCTGCCGCTTCCCATATTCCTTTCTGCTGATAAACAAAATAAGGGAAACAAGTCATGTGCTATCATTGCTTTTTTCATGCCTGCCTTCATTTCATCTTCACTGAGTTCCCCCTTATCAAAATATTTTTCCATCAATGATTCATCATTGCTTGCTATCGCTTCAATTAATTCTTTATGAAGCTCTTCTGCTTTTGCTTTTTCATCATCTGGTATTGGTAGTTTTTCTGGTTTACCACCATCATTTTTAAATGAATACATCGTCATCCGCAGCACATCAATTATTTCATGAAAACCAGCACCTACTTGCCGGGGATATTGTACCACCACCACATTATTTCCAAAATGTGCTTTTACTTCACGTATTGTTTTCTCAAAATCAGCCGCATCATCATCTAATTTATTAACTGCAAAAATCATGGGCGTTTTAAATTTCTCCGTATACTCCCAGATTATATCAGTACCCACTTCCACTCCCATTACAGCATTCACCAGCATTACCCCTGTGTCGGCTACACGAAGTGCGGAAATTACTTCGCCTACAAAGTCATCATATCCGGGTGTATCCAGGATATTGATCTTATAGCCACGCCATTTTGTATGCAATAGTTTACTGAAAATGGAGTTACCTCGTTGCTGTTCCAGCTCATGGTAATCCCCGGTGGTATTTCGTTCGGCAATGCTTCCTCTACGGTTTATTAGTCCGGCTTCGTATAGCATGCACTCCGCTAAGGTGGTTTTACCAGAACCGGCATGGCCCAGCAAAACAATATTTTTTACATGTGAGGTATCAAATTCAGGCATGACAAATAATTTATTAATGAAGAATTTTAAAAGCAGTACAAATCTTCAATAGAATAAGAATACGTTTTATGAACCCAATTAGGTCATAAAATGATTAAAGTCACCTACTATTAGCCTGAAACCCTTTATTTCATCGTTTCTAAAAAATTGCCGAATTCCTGGCGCAGTTCCTGTAACGTTTGTTCCAGCGAATGGTATTCTTCCAACAAATGTTCATGTCGGCTGAAACTGTCTTCATTAACTGAACCGTTAAAAGCCACTTTTTCAAAATTCATTTTACGTTCATGCGCTTTGATAGATTGCTTTAGGTCATGAATGTTAATAAGCTGAATGTGAAACTGATTGTGGAGATGTTCTACTTGTTGGAGCTGTTCTTTGGAAAGTGCCTGGCCTGCAACCTGGCGGAGTTTTGCTTCATCATTACTGAATTCTTCCCGAAAATAACGAAGCTTCTCTCTCCAGACGTTACAAACCCCGGTGAGCTGTGAGATGTCTACCTGAACCATGGCATTTAAAATTTAAACCCTGTCGAACGTGTTTACAACGTATAGAACAAGGTAGGTTAAAAAATAAATATCTTATTTTTTCCCTGGGGTGCCGGATTACGGTTAGTTGGGTATGTTATACCTGATATAAAACTTCGTCTAAAAATACTTCGACTGGCAATCAGGCAGAACAGTAGTAAATTAAGACAGTTTTTTAGAAAAACAAATATTACAGGCCCTATTTTTTCAACAAACCTTTATTTTTTTTGATCTAATCAAATCTTTTGCGATCCGGGCAATTTTGTAAAAAAAAAGAATCGAACATTTTATTTTATTAAAAGCCTGTTTTTCATTGCAAAAAATTGCTTTTACCATTAAAATTCAGCCAACTTCCGGTTGATTTTTGGCCTTACTGAACGGCAGGATAAACTTATATTCGCAGTCCCAATAAATTGATAAGTGATCGCTCAAACTACCATACAAAAGATTCTGGGCAGCCTTGACATCATTGATGTTATTGGCAGTTTTGTAAAGTTGAAAAAAAGAGGTTCTAACTTCCTTGGCCTATGCCCTTTTCACAACGAGAAGTCTCCCTCCTTCACCATATCACCCAGTAAAGAGCTATACAAGTGTTTTGGATGTGGCCGTAGTGGCAATACTATCAGCTTTATCATGGAGCATGAAAAGTACAGTTATGTGGATGCATTGAAATGGCTGGCCAATAAATATGGAATTGAGATTGAGGAAACCTTCCAAAATGATGAGCAACGTCAGCAAATGCAGGTAGCTGATAGCTTGTTTATTGTTAATGCTTTTGCCCAGCAATTTTTTTCTACCCAATTACTGGACACAGAAGAAGGAAAGGATATCGGGCTAAGTTATTTGAAAGAAAGGGGCTTCAGGGAAGACATCATTAAAAAATTCCAGATAGGTTATTCGCCTGAACAACGAGATGCTTTTACCCAAGAAGCCATTGCCAAATTATACAATACGGAGATACTGATAAAAGCAGGCCTTATCGCCAACCGTAACAACCAGTTAATGGATAATTACCGGGGCCGTGTTATTTTTCCCATTCATAACCACAGTGGAAAAGTACTGGGCTTTGGTGCCCGCATTTTAAAAAGTAATGACAAAGCCCCGAAGTATATCAATACTCCGGAGAATGAAATTTATAGCAAAAGTAAAATTCTTTATGGCTCATATTTTGCCAGGCAAGCCATTGATAAAGCCGATGAATGTCTGCTGGTAGAAGGTTATACAGATGTAGTTTCCCTGCACCAGGCAGGAATAGAAAATGTAGTGGCTTCAGGAGGCACCTCCTTAACACCAGATCAGCTTCGCCTTATCAGGAAATATTCTAATAACCTCACCATAATTTATGATGGTGATAGCGCCGGCGTAAAAGCTGCCTTAAGAGGATTGGATTTAGCCCTCGAAGAAGGATTGAATGTAAAACTGGTGCTTATACCGGATAAAGAAGATCCGGATAGCTATGTAAATAAAATTGGTTCCACCAGTTTTAAAGAATTTATTCAGAAGAATAAAAAAGATTTTATTCTTTTCCAGCTTGAAGTAGCTTTGAAAGATGCAGGAAATGATTCGGTAAAAAAGTCGGAAGTGGTAAACCGGATGGCGGAAACCATTTCCAAAATAAACAAGGCAGAAGATTTTACCAAACAGCAGGACTATATCAAACACTGTTCGGAGATACTTAAAATTGATGAAACAGGTTTACATGCATTAGTCAATAAATTTATCCGTGACAGGATTTCAACTCAGGAAAGAAAATTGCCTCCCAATAGCTATCGGGATGAAGAAGCCAAAAAAATTGAGGAAAATACAAGACAGGCAGAAGAAACAAATTATGATGATGCTACGTTTAATTTATTGTTCAAAGATGATCTGCAGGAACGGGAAGTTGCCAGGATATTACTCGAGTATGGTATAAAAAAATGGGATGACTCTAAACTGATAGCTGAATATATTTTTGAAGAAATGGTGGACGAAAGTTTAGTTGACAATACAGATGTTATACGCCTGATTGCAGTATTTAAAGAAGCCTTAGAGCACAATCCGGAAATTGTAAACCGTAATTATTTTATTTATCATCCGGATACAAAACTCAGTACATTGGCTGTTTCCCTGCTGAATTTTCCGTATGAAGAAAGCGATCATTGGAGAAAAGAATTCAGCCAGAGTATCGGATATCAGCAAAATTTGTTTACTCAGAGCTATGAAGACTTTATGAAAACGATTGCCCCGGATAGTGAAAAGAAACTAATGGGCTTTTTGAAAATGGATGAGGATAAAACCAATGACGAAGTCGAATCAGTTGTCAATTACCTGAAACTCCGGAAAATTAAACGGATGCTGCTGGAAAATCAGGTGGATATGGAGAAACAACATTCACCGGAAGAGCAGAGCATGCTGCACCAAACACATGAACACCTGAAACAAATGGAAATGGAATTGACTAAAAAAATGGGTGCGGTAATAATCAGGTAATTTAAAATTTCACCGCTTCATATATATCGGTAAGCGATATCGAAATATGTATTGCTTTAATCAGAAGTGTATCCTGCATACTTTTATACTCTTCAAGCTCCCAGTGCCCACCTTCATTTATTCTGAAGACATAAACCCTGACAGATTGCGAATCCACCAAAATATACTCTTTCAATGAAAGGATATCTCTGTATAAGTCAAATTTCCATCCCAAATCATAGTTTCGGGTGGAAGGAGAAAGTATTTCAACAATTACTGTGGGGCTGGTGGCAATATCATTATCTGGCCCATCAATAGGCTTTTTGCAATAGATCGAAATATCAGGATAAGTATAAAGTGTATTTTCAGGAATTTTCATTCGCATATCCGGACCATAGGGCCGGCATGATTTCCCTTTTAACCGGGAGGATAATTCTCCAAATAAGTTGGAAAATATTTCATTATGGTTTTCCCCGGCACCTGACATGGCCAGTAAATCGCCATGACCATGCATACGGAATATCTCACCTTTATAATACTCATGCTTTTCATCGGCAGCCCTTTCCATGCGGAGATATTCTTCCGCTGTAAACTTATCCTTGCCGTAGACAACAACAGGCTCTCTTACTTCCATGGCTAAATTTACAATAATTATTTTATTTCTACCAGCAGCATATCACTGTACGATATTTCAATCATATCTTCCTTCTTAATTCCAAATTGGCTTATATAAAAATTGCATTGCTCTTTTAGTTGATCGGATGATAAATCAGCCAGTATATTACCTGCTTCTATTTCTACAAATGAACCAAGTTCAGGGACTTCATCAATATGAAACTTTACATTGTTAATATAATAAATCTCCCTTCGCTTCTTCACCACTACTTTTATTCCAGTTGATTTAGTTAATACTTCTTTCAATCCATTTGCATCTTCAATTTTTACCAGCTGAAAATGTGAACTCTTTGGTCCGGATTGATCAGACCGTTCATAAAAGATGAGGTTATTCTCAATATTTCCTTCCCTGAGTTTTAATCTTCCACTGGAAACATTGAAATAGGTATCTGTTTGTTCATCCACTCCTTTAAAATCAGCACCGGCTTTTACAAGATAGTTACGGATGAAAGAGGTATCAGTACATTTTGCTTTTATTTCTACATTCAGATAAGACATGCTGTAAATTAAAAATTTATAATATAAAATAAGATTCGATTTCAACATCCAACTTCTGTGACGTTGCGATGTCGTCAGCTTGCTTCGCCCCAAGCTAGCAATGATGCGGCGGCGGAAGCAAAAAAAAGGTTTGTTGTTTTCACAACAAACCTAAATACGTTTTTCAATATAACAGGTTCCTTATTCTGCCATCGCCACAGCTTCTCTCTTGCGGCTAAGAACTACATCCCCATCTCTTGCATTCTCGTCACCTTTTACAAACCGCATAGCACTCCACACATGGTCAAGTTCTACCCTTTCGATGCTTTCATAGCCATCGTTGGTTAGTCTGTTCCAACTGCGGTCACGGTTTAGATCAGTAACAATTTTGGAAGTGATTTTGGGATAAGCTACCCAGAATTTAGACCCGTCTTTTAGTGAAGGCATCACATCTTTTAGAATTCCATTCAGTTGATTTGCGCTAACGGCGAATACCAAAGCAAAGTCAATTTTCCGTGTTTTTAACAGCGGGGTCATGTTTTTGCAGAAAGATAATTTGCTGAATTGCTTTTCAATTGAAGAGGGCAAACCCTGAATTAAAAGATTCTTTTCGTCTGCCAGTTGCAATTTTTCAAAAACAGTTTGTGACATACTTAGAAGATATTTAAAGGTTTCTGTCAATTACCCCAGGTTTGGGTAATATATGACAGAGTTCTCATTGGAGGGAGAGCAAAGGTAATATAATTTATCGGATTATTGTACTAATAAAGCCAAAAAAACCCGTTCAAAGTCATTCTGAACGGGTTTAAAGCCAAAAATATTTTTATTTACCCATTGGCTTGTAATAAGTAAGCGCCTCAGGCATAAACTTATTCATTTGCTCGATCCTGTTTCCTCCACTTGGGTGTGTACTCAGGAATTCTGGTGGTTTTTGTCCATTTGTGGCTGCTTCCATTCGTTGCCAGAGAGCTATCGCCTCCTGTGGGTTATAACCGGCCATTGCTGTCCAGAATAACCCGTAATGATCCGCTTCCAGTTCATGTTTACGGGAAAAAGGAAGCATGACAGCTACAGTTGATCCTACACCGTAGGCAGCCATAAAAAGATTCTGTGTCTCAGAAGGCTTATTGGCAACAGCAACGGATAAGGCTACACCGCCCAATTGCTGCAAAAGTCCCTGGCTCATTCTTTCATTTCCATGATTAAATATAGCATGTGATACTTCGTGGCCCATTACGAAGGCCAATGCAGCTTCATTTTGTGTAATTGGTAATAGCCCTGTATAAACAACGATCTTTCCTCCCGGCATACACCAGGCATTTGCATCTTTGCTTTCTACCAGGTTATAATCCCAGTTATAACCATCCAGTTGGGCCGATAATCCCTTTTGCATATAATAATCAGTGACTGCTTTGGTAATTCTTCGCCCTACCCTTTTCACCATTTCTGCATCCCGGTTATTACTCGATGTTATTACACGATTGGTGTTAAGAAAATTCTGGTATTCTGTTGTTGCCATGGCCTGCACCTCCGCTTCGGGTAACAGTTTAAATTGCTGACGTCCGGTTACAGCGTTTTTTGAACAGGCAATCAATAAAGCAGTTAAAATAAAAAACGAACAAATTTTTTGTATCATGGTGTTGACTTTAAATAAGTATACACAATCATTATACCAAACCATAATGGAGCATAAAAACTATTGTTAGATTTCTCCGGATAATATTACCTACGAATAAAGGAAACTTCGTTTTAATCAATCATTCAAACGGGAATCACGCCGTCTTTGACGGCGACGGTCTCTATTTTTCAGTATGGGCACTTTGCTTTCGCTACCACTTAATAATCTACCGATATTCTTCTGGTGAGTTAGCAAAACCATGAGTGCTACAGCAATAGCAAAAATACGATACGCCGGATTTTCTACATTAAAAATGACCAGAATGAAAACCGGAAAAGCAATACTTGCCAGAATAGAACTTAAAGAAACAAACCTGGTAAGATAAAGAACCGCAATAAAAATGCCGACACAACCAAGGGCAGTCCAGGGAGAAATACCCAGCACAAGGCCAAATAAAGTAGCCACCCCTTTGCCTCCACGAAAATCTGCCCAAATGGGGAATATATGCCCCACAACTGCTGCGAGACCCAGGCCTGTTTGAAGATTCTGAAGATTTACTTCGCTATCAGCATAATCTGGCAAAAGCAGCGCAAGTTTTACTGCCAGGATACCTTTTATCATATCGGTAACCATCACCATTGTTCCCCATTTTGGTCCAAGTACCCGGTAAGTATTGGTAGCACCGGCATTCCCACTGCCATAGTCACGTATGTCTATGTCAAAAAAATGCTGGCTCACCCACACAGAAGTGGGAATACTGCCAATCAGATAGGCCAAAACAATTAATAAAAATTCGTTCATAACTCCCTCTTTGAGGAATTACAAAAATAAGTAAATAATGAAAGGCATAACATTAAAATAATACACAGGGAAGAAAATATTAATGACTAAACATTATTGCCATCCACTTGTTTAATACAATTTTTCCCCTGAAATTAAGTGAGTGTTTACCGGCTTCCAGTTGAATATCTGTTTCATCGGTTTCTAATAATCCACTTAATAACATAATGCCGGATGGCATTAATGATTTTACTAATATAGAAAAATTTTCGAGTATCACCTGTTTGTTGATATTAGCGAGAATAATATCAACCTGCTCAATCCCTGCAACATTATCTGCCTGTATTAAATCAAATTTTGAACAACTATTTTTTGCCAGATTTTCTGCAGCATTCTCTATACTCCATTCATCATAATCAATCGCTACAACTTTTGCAGCTCCCAATTTTTCTGCAAGAATAGCTAATATTCCTGTTCCTGTTCCAAAATCAACAACAGATTTGCCCGAAAAATTAATCTCTCTCATTTGCTTAATCATCAAATACGTTGTAGCATGGTGACCAGTTCCAAAACTCATTTTTGGTGTAATAACTATCTCCTGCTCCACCCCTGTTATTGGCAAATGAAAATCTGCCCGGATACCAACAAAGTCATCAACTATTACTGGTTGAAAGTTTGATTCCCAGACAGCCGTCCAGTTTGTATCTTCAATAGTTGATTGGGTAAAAGTCAGATGTTGACTGGCAGCAATTTCATTAACGCCGATTTCTATAAAATCATTTTTCGGAATAAAAGCTTTGAGATTATTCACTTCTTCTTCGAAACCACTAAAACCAATTTCACTTAGTTGTGCGATGAGTATATCAGTTTGCTCCGATGATATGTTTTGAAATTCTAGTTGAATGTAAGTTGCCATAGATTAAAATAATTTTTGCCACCAATTACACAAATGAAAAGAATACGATTTAAAATTGCCTACGGCAATGCAATACACCTGGCCACAGATGAACACCGATTAACACAGATTGAATACAAGTTAGCCACGAAATCACACTAATTTACACGAACTAATTGAATACAATTTATAATTGCCTTCGGCAATGGAATACATTTGGCCACCGATGAACACCGATTAACACAGATGAATACAAGTTAGCCACGAAATCACACTAATTTACACGAACGAATTGATTACGAATTATAATTGGCTTCGGCAATGGAATACACCTGGCCACCGATTAACACCGATTAACACAGATGAATACAAGTTAGCCACGAAATCACACTAATCAATACGAAATGAAATTTGTATTTGTTCGTGTCTTTTCGTGTGAATTCGTGGCCAAAAAAAATAGCCCCAAACATTGAGGCTATTTAAAGTATCTGAGTCTAAAGCCCCTTGAGGGGTTTGGGGTTTTAATTCTGCCCGTCAGGCCTTGGCATTAAAATTTTTCTGGACAATTTAAACTTACCAGATTTAGGGTCGGTACCAATCAGTTTTACTTTCATGACATCTCCTTCATGTACCAATCCTTCCAATGTCTCTAATCGCTTCCAGCTTACTTCGCTGATATGTACCAAACCTTGCTTGCCGGGCATAAACTCAACAAATGCTCCAAAAGGCATAATTGATTTTACCACCGCTTCATAAACATCACCGACAGATGGTACTGCCACTATTCCTTTAATCCAGGAAACAGCCTTATCAACACCTTCTTTTTTTGTTCCAAATATGCTGATCTCACCCATATTGTTTTTCTCCTCCAGGTTGATGGTAGTACCAGTTTCCCGTTGTATTTCCTGTATCACTTTACCACCTGGCCCGATTACCGCTCCGATAAATTCTTTATCGATAAACAATTTCACCATTCGTGGTGCATGCGGCTTTACATCACTTCTTGCCTCTGCTATTGTTTCATACATCGCATCAAGAATGTGTAAACGACCTTCTTTTGCCTGTGCCAAAGCTTTACGCATTACATCCATGCTTAACCCATCCACTTTGATATCCATTTGCACACCACAAATACCATCTCTTGTACCGGTAACTTTAAAGTCCATATCTCCCAGGTGATCTTCATCTCCCAGGATATCGGTCAATACAGCAAATTGATCTCCTTTGCTTATCAAACCCATTGCTACACCGGATACATGCTTAGGAATGCCTACACCCGCATCCATTAATGCCAGTGAACCTGCACAAACAGTTGCCATAGATGATGAACCGTTTGATTCAAGGATATCACTTACTACCCTCACCGTGTAAGGAAAATCACCACCTGGCATCATCTTCTTCAACGAGCGCATAGCCAGGTTACCATGTCCTACTTCCCTGCGGCCAACACCTCTCATCATCTTCACCTCTCCTGTAGAAAATGGTGGAAAATTATAGTGTAAATAGAATTTAGAATAATCTGAAACTGCAGCACTTTCCAGCAAAGTTGAATCTAATGGAGTTCCTAAGGTAACTGTTGTAAGCGACTGAGTTTCACCTCTTGTAAATAAAGCTGCGCCATGTGGTGAAGGCAATACATCCACTTCCATATTTAGCGGTCGAACTTCATCCAGTTTACGGCCATCTAAACGAACTTTATCGTTCAATATCATATCCCGAACTACATAATATTGCAGGTCAGCATAATAAGTTTTTGCCCATTTTTTAATATCTTCTGGCAAGTTTCCACCTTCTTCCTTAATGTAATCTTTTCTCAAATGATCCATCAACTCTACTTGAATAGCAGCAAACTTATCTGAGCGCTCATGTTTAGCCAATGCCCCTTTTGCAACATCATATACTTTTGTTTTTGCAAAAGCATTTACATTTTCCCTAAGCTCTTCATTATGTAAGGGCTTTGCATATTCTCTTTTTGAAGTAATTCCTTTTAATGCCCTCAATTCTTCCTGAGCTTTAACCTGCACGCGAATAGCATCATGAGCTATTTCAATCGCTTTGATAAGGTCTTCTTCCTGGCATTCCTTCCCCTCACCTTCCACCATCATAATATTTTTGTCGGTAGCAGCAATGATAAATTCGAAATCAGCTTTCGCTAATTCGCTACGAAATGGATTCACCACATATTGTCCTTCAATACGGGCAACCCTCACTTCAGAAATAATTTCCTGAATTGGAATATCAGAAACAGCTAAAGCTGCAGATGCTGCCAGGCAAGCCAATGCATCGGGTAAAATTTCCGGGTCGCTGCTGATCAGGGTAACCAGCACCTGAACTTCACATAAATAATCTTCCGGAAATAAAGGCCGAAGTGCCCTGTCAATCAAACGAGATGTAAGAATTTCATAATCATTTAACCTGGCTTCCCTTTTGAAGAATGATCCGGGAATCCTGCCAGCAGAAGCAAATTTTTCCTGGTAGTCAACTGACAATGGAAAAAAACTCTGACCTTCTTTAGGCTCCTTATTAGCAACCACCGTTGCTAAAATAACACAATTACCCTGGCGTACTGTTACTGAACCATCTGCCTGACGGGCCAGACGCCCGGTTTCAATAATTACATCACGGCCATCACTGATGGTAAATTTTGATTGTAAAGGTTGTGAAAGCATACTTTTAAAATTTAGTGTTTGAGACAGTTGATCGCCCAAACTTTTGAAGATATTTATTTACGAAATTTGCATCTGCCCAATGACAGGGAGCTTGCTACTATCAACTTCGTTGCAATCTCTTGATCTATTCAAATCTTTTCTATCGGTGAAAGAGAAAATTTTAATTTCTCTTGAATGTTCTGTCCATTACTAAGCATTGGCGAAGTGTAAGAACGAACGCTAAAAACCTGATAGCCTAAAAACAGTTATTCCCAACATCCAGTAGAAGTTGGGAATAATCGTTTATAAAGATTTACTTTTATTTCTTAAGAAACCTTGAATGAAACGACTCTTTCCTAACTCCCCTTTAGGGGATGGGGGTGTCGTTCTTATTTTCTAATTCCGAGTTTCTCGATCAACTGACGATAACCTGTTAAGTTATTTTTCTGAAGATAGTTGAGTAAACTTTTACGTTGACCAACCATTTTCATTAATCCACGGTGAGTAGAGAAATCTTTTTTGTTTAGCTGCAGATGTCCGCTGATCTGACTAATTCTTTCAGTAAGTAGCGCAATCTGACCTTCTGTAGAACCGGTATTAGTTGCTGAACCGGCGTAAGTGGTAAAAACGGAAACTTTTTTTTCTTTCGTTAATGGCATCTTTTTAATTTTTAATTTTCATCCTATTTTTTCATCTTATTTTTAAGACGGCAAAGGTAAGGTGGAAAAAGCTAACTGCAAAGGCTTTAGTCCCTTATTTTATGCCATTATTGCACTATTTTAAGAGATTTTAAGGGCATAATTTTAATTTTACCCCATGGAACTATCACAGGACACAAAAAATATCCTCGGCCTACAACTCCCCACTGACCCACGGTGGATCAACCTGGCCGAAAAATCCCTGGCCGAAATCCTGACTGACCACGCATATTGTGAACAAAAAGCTGCCCTTACCTGTATTTCTCTGATTCAAAAATACAGTGACAGGGAAAAACTTGTAACGGAACTTTCTCCTATTGTAACGGAAGAATGGGGCCATTTTCGTTTAGTATTAGCCGAAATGCAGAAAAGAAACCTACAACTGGGCAAACAGCGAAAAGATGAATACGTAAACGCTTTATTACTGTTTCAGCGAAAAGGTGGGCATATTAACGACCGTTTACTTGACCAACTACTCACTATGGCTTTGATAGAAGCAAGAAGTTGCGAACGATTCAAACGACTCAGCGAGGGTTTAAAAGATGAATACATGCAAAAATTCTATCGTCGCTTTATGGAAAGTGAAGCAGGACATTATACGTTGTTTATTGAACTGGCTGAAACATATGTTGACAAAGAAAAAGTCCGCCGCAGATGGAAAGAATGGCTGGACTATGAAGCAGTGGCAATTCAAACCCTTGATATCAGGGGTGACAGGATCCATTGATTATTCAGTTTCATACTAAGTAGTTTACTACAAAACTCTCCTTTCAATTTTCCGCAATCGATTGAAGCCAATTTGTTGCCTTATTACATTTATATTCATTGTCCGCAGTAAGTTGCTGTGTTGATTTTTCTGGCTATGCAAAATGAAATCCCTGCTGAAGTTCTGGAAGCGTTATTTAACTCTCGGGATATACCTGCCCAATCAGGCGGTCAAATAAAAGTGGAAAGAATGAACGGTGGTTTAATTAATCACACCTATAAAATCATCAGTGGGAATAGATCAGATCTTCTATTACAGCAAATAAATAAAAATGTATTTGCAACCCCGGGAGATGTACAGGAAAACTATATGGCAATCTGGGATTATGCCGTATCATCTTCTACTGGTCTCCGATTACCTGCTCCGAATTATTTTGATGAAAAAAGTACACTCTTTATAGATAAAAAGGAGAATTACTGGCGGGCATTTGAATTTATTATTGACGCCAGGATGTTTTCGGTTGCAGAAAATCCAGCACAGGCAAATGCTACGGCTAATACTTTCGCAACATTCACTTCCGCATTTACTGATTTTAATGTTCGCATGTTAAAAACCGTTATACCCGGCTTTCATGACCTCCGGCTCCGCTACAGCCAATTTGAAGATGCCATTAATGGCGCTTCTGCTGAAAGATTATCAAAAGCAATGCTAATTATCGAAGCACTGAAACAGCGGGAACGATACAAATATTTTTATGAAAACATCATTGCATCAGCTGATTTTCCACTAAGGGTAATGCACCACGATGCAAAAATTGCCAATGTTCTTTTTAACAATAAAACAGGGAACGTGATTTGCCCGGTTGATTTTGACACACTAATGCCTGGTTATTTCTTCTCTGATCTGGGAGATATGATCCGTTCCATGGTTGGCAGTGAAGAAGAAAATAGTACCAGGGCTGACAGTATGGAGATTCGAAAAGATTTTTACGAAGCGATTTTAGCAGGTTATATGGAGGTTATTGGGAATCAATTGACCCGGTCAGAAAAAAAATACATTCATTACGCCGGGTTGCTGATGATCTATATGCAGGCGTTACGCTTTTTAGCTGATTATATAAATGGCGACATCTATTACCGTATTAATTACCCCGAACAAAATTTTGACAGGGCAAATAACCAATTGACACTGTTGCAAAAACTGGAAGATTTTTTGAAGAAACAGTATAATTTCAACAATGAATAAGCAAAAAGGAACATATTGTTTTACCCATTCATCCGGTGAACATGTTTACCTGTTTACATTACGAAATGCTAAAGGGACAGAAGTGCTGATATCAAACTACGGCGCCATTATCAACTCATTTAAATTAAAGATGCCCGATGGTGAGGTTAATGATATTGTACTTGGTTTTGATACAATAGAAAATTACCTCTCAGAAGATTACCTGTTAAATTATCCCTGGTTTGGAGCTGCCGTTGGCCGTTATGCCAACCGGATAAAAGACGCAGCTTTTGAAATGGATGGAATAAAGTACCCACTTACCAAAAACAATGGCAATGATCAATTGCACGGCGGCAAAGTGGGTTTTGATAAAAAAGTCTGGAAATTGGTAGCTCAGGGAGAAACTCCGAATGACTGGTTGGAACTATTTTATAAAAGTGCGGATGGTGAAGAAGGATTTCCCGGTATCCTGGATGTAACTATTCGATTTGAATTGACAGAGGACAATGAATTAAGCTATGAATATAAGGCTATCTGTGATAAAGCTTCGGCAGTCAATCTCACGCATCATGGCTATTTTAATCTGAATAATGGTATTGGAACAATTGAAAACCACGAAATAAAAATTTATAGCCATGCAACTTTAGAGCAGGATGAAAATTTTGTAGTGACTGGCAATATACTACCAGTTGAAAATACTATACTTGATTTTACTGATTTCACCCGGATCGGAGAAAGGTTAACAAAAAATGAAGGGTATGATCAAAGCTTTGTAGTACTTAAAAATGAAACTTCCCTGGTGGCTGAAGCAAAATCTTTACAATCTGGTGTTCATCTGCAGGTTTATTCTACAGAACCAATTGTACATTTCTACACCGGCAAATGGATCCCGGTTATAAAAGGTAAGAATGAAAATATCTATGGCCCATTCACCGGCTTTTGTTTAGAAACGCAAATACATCCTAATGCCGTTAATATTCCGCATTTTCCCAATACTATTTTAAGGCCGGGAGAAGTTTATCATCACAAAACGATTTATAGAATAAATCAGATTTGAGAAAAGTAAACCAACTCTTCCTTTAAATTCAAAAAAGGAAATTTTTCCAGTAACTGACTTGTTTTTTCAAAATAGTCATTTAAAAACCGATGATGTGCTTTTGTCTCCGGTTGAAAAGCTTTATGTTTTCTTGCACTAACGATTTTTTTTACTTCCTGTATCAGTTGTTGCGCTTGCTCCTCCATACAAGTTTCCGTAAACTTTTCCATCACATACTCTGTGGCCTGGTAATTAGGATGCACCAGATCAATAGCATAAAACCGGTAATCCCGCAATACATCAATCACTAATTCATAGGCCGGGAAATAAAAAGCAGATTCAAACTTTGTTTCAATATAATGCACGGCTTCAATCAACCTGGCTTTACTCCGGTTATTCTCCACCACCCCATCCCGTATATGCCGGACCGGGCTGACTGTAAAAATGAATTTCAGTTTCGGATTAAATTCTAATAATCTTTTCAGACAATCTTCCAGTAATGATTTTATATTTTCTGTTTCCAGCATTTCTTTTATAAACCAATTAGCCGGAGCCCGGTGACAATTGGCAACATTATCGCCAATACTTTGTGAAGCAGTATCAGCTTTTGATGTTAGCCGGTATGAAAACGAAGATCCAAGGGTAATAATAAGCCAGTCTGTCTTTTTTAAAAATTCGTGCGCCTGCTCCTGTGATTCATTGATAATTTGAATAGCCGCGGATGAACTGATTTGAGAAAACCGGCTATGATGTTGCCAACTATTCCATACTTCATTCAATTGAAATAAATCTGTTGCCGCATATTTCTTATTCTCCATATAAGAAAGTAAATTTTTGCAAACCGCATCAGGACCAAAAAGAATTCCATTAGGATTTTGCAGTACGGAGAATTTCAGCTCACTTAAAGTATTGCCAATATGTTCAGTGAAACAGGAACCAACCAACATTATTTTATCCTGATAAGTGATTGGTGCCGGTAGATTTTTTATTTCTATTGGTAACTGAAATTGCATAATTTATTCTTCAAAAATAAGTGTTATAGTTTCTCCCTCCGGTAATAAATCCCAACGTTTCAACAGCAATGTTACTGATTGTTGGATTTGTTGCAGGGATGTTTGGTCTAGTGGCCTTACTCCTAAGGGATCTGTATTTTTTTGGCATACTACATTTAATGTATCCAAAAAATCTTCCATTGGTCCCTGGTTATTTTCTATTGTTAACAGATTTACGATTTGTTCTGTGTAAATAGCTTCCTCCGTAAGATGAAAAGTCCTCTTTTCTTTTGGCAGTTCAAAATCAGCAATAGCTATTCCGGAAGCCAGCATGCCATAAAACGCATTTTTAAATTTTAATACCGATTCAACAGCATAATGACATATATCATGAATAATGAAAAAAGAATCGATATGCTTCCATGTTACCGTACCATCCATTCGCCTGCAGGAAATAATTTGTGTATTGACTCCTTTCTTTGTGAAACTGATTTCCATCACACAAAAATTTCACCGGCAATACGAAGGCTTTCTGCCAGTGCGTCTTTGTTTAATCCGGCCAGCAGGTTATTTTTTTCAAAATACTCAACCATTCGTTCGCTATTCATATTTCCGACCAGTTCATCATCAGCCATCGGGCAACCACCAATTCCTTTTAAGGCACCATCAAATCGTTTGCAGCCTGCTCTTACTGCAGCTTCCAGTTTTTCTTCCCGGTTATCGGGTGTTGAATGAAGGTGAACACCTATTTCGATGCCGGGTAAAGAATCAACCAGGTATTCGGTCATATCATATACCTGTTCAGCAGTAGCGATACCTACCGTATCAGCCAATGAAATAATGCCAATATCCAATGCTACCAGTTGATTCACCCATTCAAAAACAATTTCTTCGGAATACCGGTCGCCATAAGGATTTCCAAAACCCATCGACATATATACCACTAACTGTTTTCCTGTCTTTATACAAAGATTCTGTATCTCTTCTACCCTTTCAAGTGATTGCTCAATAGAAGAATTAGTATTTCGCTGCTGAAATGTTTCAGAAACTGAAAAAGGGAAGCCGAGATAAGTAATTTCATCGAAAATACTGGCTTCTTCCGCCCCACGCATATTTGCAACAATAGCGAGCAATTTTGAACTCCCAACTCCTAACTCCAAACTCTTAACTACTTCCGAAGTATCTGCCATCTGTGGAATTGCTTTCGGAGAAACAAAACTGCCAAAATCAATGGTATCAAATCCAACTTTTAATAAAGAGTTTATGTATGCAATTTTTTTCTCCGTTGGAATAAATTTTGTCCATCCCTGCATGGCATCACGGGGGCATTCGATGAGTTTGATGTCCTTTATCCGATCTGTTGTGTTAGTTTGAGTCATTCTTAAGCAAATGTAACAATCGTTGCTATAATGATCTTGC
>JANMLJ010000445.1:0-1961 GCA_031372465.1 Chitinophagaceae bacterium
GTCATTCCGATAAGCGCATCAGCATTTACATCTTTGGCAAGTTTGCAGGCATTATAACAAATGGCATCGCTTAAAAAAGAAGGTGAGTGGGCTTGTGGTGCCAATTCATCTTCGCGGTTATAGTTATAACCGGATTTCTCCACTTCCATTATTATTTTTCGCATAGTCTCCACTACAAGCGTTGGATGATTGCCCGTGGCAGTTTCTGCACTCAGCATTACTGCATCGGCACCTTCTATCACGGCATTGGCCACATCGGTGATCTCACTCCGGTTGGGCTTGTTAAATTCAATCATACTTTCCATCATCTGCGTGGCAACTATTACCGGCTTACCCCGGTGCAGGCACATGCGGATGATTTGTTTCTGGAGTAAGGGTATTTTTTCAACGGGTAATTCTACACCCAGATCGCCACGGGCAATCATCACGGCATCCGATTCTACAATAATATCCCGCAAATTTTCCAATGCTTCGGGCTTCTCTATTTTTGAAATAATCTTGGTCTTGCTGTTTTTCTTTGCCAGTTTACTTCGGAGTATCTCCAGGTCTTTTACACTTCTTACAAAAGAAAGGGCAACCCAGTCTAACTGGTGTTCAATAATATAATCCAGGTCGATCAGGTCTTTTTTTGTTAATGCAGGTAAAGAAATTTTTGTATCCGGAAGATTGATCCCTTTTTTGGAGGAAAGAATTCCACCCATCGTTACTTCTACCTGTACATCATTATTCTTCAATACTTTTTTTACTTTCACTTCCAGCTTGCCGTCATTAATGAGGATGATGTTTCCCAGCTTTACATCATTATGCAGGTCTGGATAAGAAACATAAATTCTTTCTTTATTCCCTATTACTTTTTCATTGGTAAAAGTGAGGATGTCTCCGGGTTCTATCAGCATTTCACCCCTTTCTATTTCACCAACTCTTAATTTCGGACCTTGCAGGTCACCCAGTATGGCAATATTAAATGGTTCTGTTTTATTGATCTTCCGGATATGTTCAATGATCTTTGTTTTGTCTTCATGTGCACCATGCGAAAAATTAAGCCTGAAAACATTAACACCGGCAAGCACCAGTTCCAGTAATTTTTCATAGGTATCGCAGGCAGGTCCTACGGTGGCCACAATTTTGGTGCGATGACTTTTGTGTACAATTCCGGCTTCCCGGTTCATCGATTTATGATAATATTTCTCTGAGTGTTTAGCCATGATCTGGTTTCTGGTTACTTGTTACTGGTTACTTGATGCTGGATACTGGTTGCTGGATGCTAGATACAAGCATCAAGTATCCAGTATCTAGGATGCTAATATTTTAACGATCTTCATCCATTCCTCACTGATCCTTCCTTTATTTTTTACGGCATTTTCCAGTGGAATGTAATGCATTTTATTATTCATTATTCCAACAAACACATTATGCCGCCCTTCCAGTAATGATTCTACAGCATGATAACCCATCCGGCTGGCTATTAAACGGTCAATACAACTTGGTGATCCGCCACGTTGGATATGCCCCAAAATACAAACCCTTATTTCTGCTTTGG
The DNA here is from genome assembly GCA_031372465.1 of Chitinophagaceae bacterium. Taxonomy (GTDB): domain Bacteria; phylum Bacteroidota; class Bacteroidia; order Chitinophagales; family Chitinophagaceae; genus JJ008. The sequence goes on from JANMLJ010000445.1 coordinate 1,541, forward strand.
GTAGTTTAGCTTTTAATATTTTTTCCACTTCGTTGGCCCCGCCAAAACCATCCCCTTCGGCTACAACAATAAGATTCACTAATTTTTTGCGCCTTTCCTTTTCCAATAAAGATGCAATCATATCATCCATATCGGTTTTTCTTTCCGGTATCAGAATGTTTTCAGCTCCTGTTGCAATACCACTATGCAAGGCAATATAGCCTGCATCACGTCCCATTACTTCTATGATAAAGATACGGTCATGTGCATCCATGGTATCCCTTATTTTATCAATGGCTTCCACTGCGGTGTTTACAGCTGTATCAAAACCAATAGTAAAATCGGTGCCGATAATGTCCTTATCAATAGTACCGGCCAAACCGATACAGGGAATATCAAATTCCTGGCTGAATTTTACAGCACCACGGAATGAACCATCACC
>JANMLJ010000332.1:0-5037 GCA_031372465.1 Chitinophagaceae bacterium
CACCGGTGTAAAACGGTATACCGAATCAAGAGCCGCTTCTTTTTGTGATTGGCATCCTGTTAAAAATGAAATGATCATTGCAACAAGGTTTGGAAATGTGCCACAACTGCACCAGGTTAAAATGCCGATGGGCGACCGTAAGCAAATTACTTTTTTTGATGAACCGGTTACTACTGCAACCTTTGAACCTGCAAATGGAGATTACTTGCTGTTTACAAAAGATGTAGGAGGGAATGAGTTTTCCCAGATATACCGTTATGATGTAAGGGACGGTAACATCACCTTGCTGACGGATGGTAAACGTTCGCAGAATGGGAGTATGACCTGGAGCAATAACAAAAAATGGATTGCGTATGGATCTACCAAAAGAAACGGAGCCGACAGAGATATTTATATCATGGATCCAAAAGATCCATCATCCAATAAAATGGTATTGCAGGTAAGCGGCGGCGGATGGGTTGCCGGAGATTGGTCGGCTGATGATAAGACACTGCTGATTGGTGAGGGTATTTCTGTTAATGAATCATATATCTGGCTGTTGGATCTGGCTACCGGAACTAAAACAGAACTAACACCGCGCAATGAAAAAGGGGTGTCATACCAGCAGGCTACTTTTTCCAATGACGGCAAAGGTGTTTATTTCGTTAGTGATAAGGACAATGAATTTTTAAGACTGGGTTATATGGATATTGCTTCGAAGAAACCTGTTTATTTCACCAGCAAAATCCCCTGGGATGTAGATGGATTTGATTTGTCTGGTGATGGTAAACAGCTGGCTTTTTTAACGAATGAAGCAGGTGTATCAAGATTGTATATCATGAATACAACTACCCGGGAGTTTAAAGAAGTAAAGAATCTTCCGATTGGTATATATGCTGGTATTAAGTTTCATAAGAACAATAAAGACCTGGTTGTTTCTGTTAATTCTGCACAATCACCAACAGACGTTTATGTTTTAAATGCTGAAACAGGAAAAGCAACAAGATGGACAGAAAGCGAAATGGGTGGTATTGTTTCCAGCGAACTAAGGATGCCGGAACTGATAAAATGGAAAAGCTTTGATGAAAAGGAAATCAGCGGCTTTTATTTTAAACCTGCCGCTAAATTTACCGGCAAGCGACCAGTAATAATAAACATACATGGCGGACCAGAAGGACAATCAAGACCCGGGTACCAGGGTGCCAATAATTATTACCTGAATGAAATGGGAGTGGCAATTATATATCCAAATGTGCGGGGCTCCTCTGGTTATGGCAAATCTTTTTTACTGGCGGATAATGGAATGAAAAGAGAAGAGTCTGTTCAGGACATTGGTGCATTATTAGACTGGATTGCAAAACAACCTGACCTGGATGCCAGTAAAATAATGGTAACTGGTGGTAGCTATGGTGGTTATATGACACTGGCTGTAGCCACAAAATATAATGATCGTATCAGTTGTGCGTTGGATGTTGTAGGTATTTCCAATTTCAATTCTTTTTTGAAAAATACTGAAAGCTATCGTCGTGATCTGCGAAGAGCCGAATATGGTGATGAACGTGACCCTGCCATGGCCGCTTATTTTGATAAGATGGCTCCTTTAAATAATGCCCAGAAAATAACTAAACCATTATTCATCGTACAGGGAGGTAATGACCCTCGGGTTCCAAAGACAGAAGCTATTCAAATGGCGCAGAAAGTAAAAAATAATAAAGGCGTTATCTGGTACCTGGAAGCAAAAGACGAAGGACATGGCTTCGGTAAGAAAAATAATGTCGACTTTCTTCGATATGCATCTATTCAATTCATTAATCAATATTTGCTGAAAGAACCTGTTAGACCTACAAAGGGTTTTTAATAGGGTCTAATCTTTTAGTAACAGGTCGTAATACAAATTTATTGGTATTGCGACCTGTTTTTTGTTGGACTAAAATTGACTTGCTTTATTGTAAATCAAACAATTGATAAATAGTAATGCTGTGTATGTTGAGTGCATTTTTTCATTGAAAGCCTTGCAATGGGAAATGCCCTATTCCTATTTATTATTTGAACGGTATAAATACCTGTAACCTTTTTACCAGCTCTAACGTCGGGTTAGTGCAACTAGCCCGAAACAAAACTTTCAGGTGTTGTTGTTGCCGCTTGTCAAATACCTGAACAAACGGCTGATAATATTATCTAACTTGAAAAAAATACCAGCCATGAAGAATGTATTCCTGCTGCTTTTCTGGAGCCTATTTGTTGCAACATCTTATTCACAGAATGACCACCAAACCATCTCAAACACTACAAAAATTGTAGTAACGAAACTTACCGCAGCAGACTGGCAGGCAGATCTGCGTTTCCTGCAACAAACTGTTCATAAAGAGTATACTTTTTTGTTTAAGAAAGTAACTGCTCAGGCATTTGATACAGAAGTTGAAAAATTGTATAAAGGGCTGCCAGCTATGAAAGATCATGAACGAATGGCTGGTTTGGCCAGAATCGTTTCTTTATTTAAGTATGGACATACCAGTATAGGTTGGAGAGAAAGTCCTGTTCAATACCATATTGCACCGGTTAATTTCTATTGGTTCAGTGATGGTTTATTTGCAGAAGGTGCAGATATAAAATATGCAGCCATTGTAGGTGCAAAACTGGTAAAAGTGGAGGGGGTACCAGTAAAGCAGGTGCTTGATGCAGTAAAATTATTAGTACCAGTTGAAAATGAAGAATACTTTAAGGCTTACGGACTTGATTTTATTACTATGCCGGAAGCATTACATGCACAGGGTATTACTAAAGAACTAAAAACAACCGTAACGTATACTTTTGAAAAAGATGGAAAGTTATTTGATCAAACGATGACAGCACTGAAATCGTTTCATTTGCCAAGAAATTATGGCTTTGTAACTACAGGCCCGGATTGGATTAGTATCAGAGATCAGCAGCAAACACCCAATTACCTGAAAAATTTAGAGAAAAATTATTATTACGAATACCTGCCGGCAAGTAAAACAGTCTATGTAAGACAAAGCCAGGTAATCGATGATCCAAAGGAATCAATTGCTTCCTTTTATAAAAAAGTATTTGAGTTTATTGACAAGAATGAGGTAGATAAGCTTGTATTGGATGTACGCCTAAATGGCGGAGGAAACAATTATAAGAATAAACCGGTAATAACCGGTATTATAGAAAGCAGGAAGATTAATAAACCAGGAAAACTATTTGTTATTATAGGGCGGCGTACTTTCTCTGCTTGTCAAAACCTGGTTAATGAATTAACTAACTATACCAATGCATTATTTGTGGGTGAGCCGACAGCAGAGAATATTAATTTTTATGGAGACAACAGGAGAGTAGAGTTGCCCAAAACCGGGATACCTGTTTTTCTTTCGTTTGCCTGGTGGCAGGATAAACCACAATGGGAAAATGCCGACTGGCTGGCACCGCAACTGGCAGTTGATATGAGTATTGATGAGTATAGAACCAATAAAGATCCTATGCTGGAAACCTGTCTCAACTTTTCAGAAAAAGATCCTGTAATAGATCCAATGGCTCATTTGCGGGAATTATTTATGGCAGGCAAACTAATTGAAGTAGAAAAAGAAGCTAAAATAATGGTAACGGATACTAAGTACCGCTTTAATAATTTTGAATCTAAGTTCAATGATGCGGGTTATAATATGTTAAATGGAAAACAACTGGATGCTGCCCTGTTTGTTTTTGAATTAAATACCAAACTTTTTCCCGGATCAGCAAATGCATGGGATAGCTTTGCCGAAGCAAATTGGAAAGCAAAGAAAACTGATAAAGCAATCGGGTGTTATAATAAAGCACTTGAACTTGACCCCAAAGGTGTTACAGGAGATAATGCCAGAAAAATGCTAAAACAGATACAGGCGGAGAAAGGCAACTAATTTATTCAGGCAATATATTTCATTAAATGCTTAAAAGTATTGTATCAGAAGAATAGACAAATTGTGCTGCTGGTTTTCAGCAAAACATCATTATGAAGTTTAAATAGAGGAGTTTACTAATTATATTGTCGGGTATTAATTAGCAAACAAGGATCATATTTTTATTACGGCCCTTTATTTGTAATTTAGCAGATCATTAATGAAAGTCTGGTGCGGAAAGTTTTTGTATTATCCCATTTACTGGCTGCAATTTTATTTTCACTTTTATCTTCAGCACAACTATGTACCGGAAGTCTTGGTTTGCCCATTGTGAATAATACTTTTGGTGCTGGCACTAATCCTGGCACTCCATTTCCGGCAGCTACTACCACTTATCCATACGTTGCTAACGATTGCCCCAGTGATGGGTTTTATACAGTAAGAAATAATACCAACAATTGTTTTAGCGCTACCTGGCATAACCTTTTAACAGATCATACAGGCGATGCTAATGGCTATTTTATGCTGGTGAATGCCTCTGTACAACCCGGGGCATTTTATGTTGATACGGTAAGAGGATTATGCTCGGGCACAAATTTTGAATTTGCCGCCTGGGTGGTAAATGTGTTGAAATTAAGTTCCTGCGGCGGCAATGGAAATAAACCTAATCTTACTTTCTCTATTGAAAAAACGGATGGTACGATGATCCAGAGTTACAGTACCGGTGATATAAATGCTCAATCGGTTCCGCAGTGGCAGCAATATGGGTTTTTCTTTACTACCCCTATTGGTGTTACCGATATCGTACTGCGTATTGTAAATAATGCACCTGGTGGGTGTGGTAACGATCTTGCACTGGATGATATTACTTTTCGTCCATGCGGCCCGATGCTTAACCCGGCTATTGTTGGTTTTCCAACTACTGTTACATCTATATGCGAAGGAGTTGCAACCACGATTAATTTTAATTGTACTGTTTCTGCTGGTTTTGTTAACCCTACTTTTCAATGGCAGCAAAGTTTTAATGGAGGAGTTTATTCTGATATAATAGGTCAAACAAACATCAATTTTACCAATAATTTTACAGCTGCTACTCCTCCGGGAATTTATACCTACAGGATGCTTGTTGCAGAAGCAGGTAATATGAGTAATGTTGGCGACGATGCTGATCCCGCGCGAC
>JANMLJ010000488.1:0-20969 GCA_031372465.1 Chitinophagaceae bacterium
CTACTCCCCCGGCTGCATACATCATCTCGTTACGGGCTGTTCTCCGGCCATTATATGCATGAGAAGCTTTATCATTACTGCCATTATACGCTTCTACTTCCACTATACGTCCGGATGTAACAACACCCTTCCATCCGGTGATTACAATTTTTCCCAATAACTCCCGGGCTATTTGTAACACATTTTCCCTCCGATAAAAATCTATACCTATTTTTTTCATTTCTTTATTTTAATTTGTAATCATCCCAAAAATTCTTTGCACGAATTAGCAATAAATCTTCATTAACTTTTGAATGGCTTCCACTGATGATACATTTCATAAGCAACCCTGTCGGTAAAAGACCCCCTGTATCTTGCATCCAGCATCCAACATCCATCATCCAGCAACCAGCAACCAGCATCCATCATCCATCATCCAGCATCCAGCATCCATCATCCAGCATCCAGCATTCCTCCTACGCTATGGCTTCGGAGGATAAACCAGCATCCAGTATCCAGCATCCAGTATCTTGAACCATTCACTATTGACTATTCCCTATATTTACGCTACAAATTACCGTTTTGCTGAAAGAAATTGTCATTGCAGTACAGTCATGGGGAGAAGCCCACCGGTTTATCCAAAAACACCGGCTTTTCAAATGGATAATTATTCCCGGCATTATTTATACACTCTTATTCATTCTTGGTATGCTTGTATTCTGGCAATCTGCTGATGGGGTGATATCCTGGATAAGCCGCCAGTTAAGTATCGAAACATGGTTACAGAAAGAAAGAAATGAATGGCTGAGTTTTATATTTGTAATGACAGGTATGATGCTGCGGCTGGTACTTGTACTATTTTATTTTTCCTTTTTCAAATACCTGATACTTATAATTGGCTCACCGGTATTTGCCTACCTGAGTGAAAAAACAGAAGCGATTATAGAAGAGAAAGAGCATTCCTTCAATTGGCCGGATTTAAAAAAAGATTGTGGCCGCAACATCAGGTTATCTTTCCGCAACTGTGGTTGGCAATCTTTGTATCTTTTTTCCCTCATTCTTTTATCCTTCATTCCGGTAATTGGGTGGATTACACCTATCATTGCCCTGCTGATGGAATGTTATTACTTCGGATTTTCTATGCTGGATTACAGTTTTGCGAGAATCAATTTTACACCTGTACAAAGTGCAACTTTTACCAGCCGGCATAAAGGTTTAGCTATCGGCAACGGAATACTATTTTATATAATGCATATTGTTATTATATTGGCTCCTGCCTATTCCATCATTGCAGCTACGCTGAGTGTACATAAAGTAAAAAACAGTTGAGATATATGGCAACAGTCTATCTGATACCATCTTTACTGGCGGAGGAAGGACTAGATGCCATTCCTGCCTATATTCCTGAAGCAATAAAAAAATGCCAGGTATTTTTTGTAGAAAACGAAAGGACAACCCGGCGATATTTTAAACAAATCTGGAAAGCTTTCCTGCCCGGGCAGGAGATCGTGATTGATGAATACGAATGGTTTGTCATTTCAGATAACACTATTGATATTTTTAAACAAAAAATAAAAGAAGCTAAGATAATCGGTATCATCAGCGAAGCAGGTTGCCCCGGAATAGCCGATCCCGGACAGGTATTAATTGCCATCGCCCAGGAAATGAATGTAGTTGTAAAGCCATTGGTAGGTCCCAACTCAATATTGCTGGCATTAATGGCCAGTGGAATGAATGGACAGCAGTTCCATTTTGCAGGCTATTTACCAATAGACAACCAGTTGCGGGTAAAAGCAATTAAAGACCTTGAAACAGAATCGGCAAAGAAAAATTGTACACAGATTTTTATTGAAACTCCTTACCGGAATAATCAACTGATAGAAGCGTTGGTAAAAAACTGTCATCACGCAACCCGGTTATGTATTGCTGTGGACATTACCGGCAAAGATGAATGGATAAAAACAAAAACAATTGCTAACTGGCAAAAAGAACAACCGGCTATTCATAAACGTCCGGCTATATTTTTACTACAGGCTGCTCTTTAATTTTTATTGATGGGGGTTACACCTGTTACTATATATTTTGTATCTCCTCTCCAGGGTAAAGAAGCCCTGTATTGAGTGTACGTTAATTGTACACACTCATCCTGTAGCTTTTTCAGCACAGTGGCTATGCTGTCATTTACCACTGAAAAATAAAATTTCTCCGGGTTGGACATTTGCCGGCAACTCAGCCACATCTCCCCTTCATCCGTTTTAAAAATATTTCCTTTATGGGTTATTTTAATCACAACTCCGGTTCGCTCGCCTTTACTATAACTATTATAAAAGAACCAATAAATACAAAGGATCAATACGATAATAAGGCCTATTAAAAAATGGCGGGTAAATCTCCTGAATCCAGATTTTTTTTGGGACAATTGGCTGAATGAATCTTTTGAGAACGGGACATTTTCTGGTTCCATAAAATTTGTTTTAAGTCTTACCTCAGTGCCCAAAGCGCTGGATTATAACAAAATATTTATCAAAATAAACCAATAATTATTATACATTTGCTCTTAATTTACAACTTGTTTGTAAACATGACAAATATTCTGACACATACAAAACAAATGGCCTTTCATGCGCCTTTAACCAGCGGTGTTTATTCCGTTGGATTTGAAGTGTTTACTTTTTCCCGCCCCCGACCACACCCTGTATGCTGACAGGACGAACCCTTCACCATGGTCCCTGTCAGTGAAATAATCCCGGCAAAACGTTTTTTGGATTGGTGACCCATTATTTCAATTTAGGGAAAGTGGAAAATCAACATATAATAATAAGAGTAGCAACAGCAGCTGATAAAGTTTATTCAAAAACCATTACTGATGAAATGGAAGCCTCCGCATTTGCAAGAGGTACCGGCATCGCCAAACGCAGCCCTGACTATATTGAAATGAAGATTGAAGAAGGAAAAGCTGTTATCGCTATCACCGATCAGAACGAATGGGTGGGTTTTTGCTATATTGAAACATGGGGTCATGGTGAATATGTAGCAAATAGCGGCTTAATAGTAGCCCCTGCTTTCAGAAAAGATGGTATAGCAAAAAAAATCAAGAAAAAAATATTCAACCTCTCCCGCGAAAAATATCCTGATTCCAAAATTTTTGGATTAACAACTGGTCTTGCCGTTATGAAAATTAACAGCGACCTTGGATATGAACCTGTTACCTATTCAGAGTTGACGCAGGATGAAGCTTTCTGGGCTGGTTGCAAAAGCTGCGTGAACTATGATATATTGATGAGTAAAGAAAGAAAAAACTGCATGTGTACGGCCATGCTGTACGACCCTAAAGATCATTACGAACCGGAAGAAACAAAAGAATTTTTTAAAGAAAATGTAAAAGTGCTGGAGCGACTGCTAAAGTTTAAGCAATGGAAATTGCTGAAACCTTTTCTAAAAAAAGATAAAGAAAATAATGGTGGTGCCGGTAAGCCTAAATCATTACTCCATCATTTTTTTCATAAATAAAAATTAACCCCCTACCAGATAATGTCAAAGAAAGTTGTTTTAGGTTTCAGCGGTGGATTGGATACTTCCTATTGTGTAAAATACCTTACGGAAGAAAAAGGATATCAGGTACACAGTATCATTGTAAACACCGGTGGTTTTTCCAATGAAGAATTAAAAGAAATAGAAGACCATGCATATAACCTTGGTGTTAAGTCACACAAATCAGTGAATGCGGTAAAAAGCTATTACGACAATATTGTTAAATACCTCATCTATGGAAATGTATTGAAAAATAATACATATCCACTTTCTGTTTCTGCAGAAAGGATGAGCCAGGCTCTGCATATTGCTGAACATGCCAAAGAATTAAATGCAGTAGCGGTAGCACATGGTAGTACCGGTGCCGGCAACGACCAGGTTCGGTTTGATATGATTTTTCATATCATGATTCCCGGCGTGGAAATAATTACTCCGGTAAGAGATCTGAAACTGAGCCGCGAAGAAGAAATTGCTTACCTGAAAGAAAAGAAGGTAGCAATGAATTTCGACAAATCGATGTATTCCATCAATAAAGGTTTATGGGGCACCAGTGTAGGTGGTAAAGAAACACTTTCTTCAAAAGGTTTATTACCGGAAGAAGCCTGGCCAACACCAGTTACCAAATCAGGCAGTGAAGAAGTAAAACTTCATTTTGAACAAGGTGAATTAAAAAAAATCAACGATAAAAAATTCGGCCATCCTTCCGAAGCTATACAATATTTACAAACTATTGCCGGACCTTATGGTATTGGCCGTGATATACATGTTGGTGATACCATTATTGGTATTAAAGGCCGGGTTGGTTTTGAAGCTGCAGCACCCATGATTATTTTAAAAGCTCATCATACATTGGAAAAACATGTGTTGAGTAAATGGCAATTACAATGGAAAGATCAACTGGCACAGTTTTATGGAAACTGGTTGCATGAAGGTCAGATCCTCGACCCGGTGATGAGAGATATAGAAACGTATCTGGAAAGCAGCCAGCGGAATGTAACAGGTGATGTGTTTGTTCAGCTATTGCCTTACCGCTTTCAAATGATAGGTATCGAATCTAAATACGATCTGATGAATAGTAAATTTGGTAAGTATGGTGAAATGAATTCCGGATTTACCGGTGATGATGTAAGAGGGTTCAGTAAAATATTTGGCAACCAGACTTCCATTTATCATATGGTAAAAACTGATGCGAATGGAGAAAATTAGCCCCTAACCCCTAAAGGGGAATAAAAAGAAATATGAAAATTAAAATAGGAATTATCGGAGGCGCCGGATACACAGGAGGTGAACTAATTCGACTCTTGTTACATCACCCCGGTGTGGAAATCACTTTTATTCATAGCCGGAGTAATGCCGGCAATTTTATTTATACCGTTCACCAGGATTTGATGGGTGATACGGAATTGAAATTTACAGACAATCTCTCCCTTTTAGAAGATGATGGCATTGATGTACTTTTTCTTTGCCTTGGTCATGGCGAATCGAAAAAATTCCTGGTAGAAAGCAAGATTGCGGATAATATAAAAGTTATTGATCTCGCAAATGATTTTCGACTTGAAGCTCAATCATCAACCGGTAACCGTCAATTCGTTTACGGGTTACCTGAACTGAATAGGGATAAAATCAAATCAGCCAATAACATTGCCAATCCAGGCTGTTTTGCTACAGCCATACAACTTGGATTATTACCGCTGGCAAAAGCAGGCCTTCTTAAAGATATTTATACTACCGGAATCACCGGCTCTACCGGTGCCGGTCAGTCTTTATCTACTTCATCGCATTTTAGCTGGAGAGCTAATAATATTCAGGCTTATAAAACATTAACACACCAGCATCTTGGAGAAATCGGGGAGTCGCTTTTGCAACTTCAACCTGGTCCCACTTTAGGCGATGGGGGTATAGATCTGAGTTTTGTACCATGGAGAGGTGATTTTACACGCGGAATATTTATCAGCTCAACCATTACCTGTGACCTTAGTTTAGAAGAACTGACTATTTTGTATACTGAATTTTATGCCGGCCATCCATTTACACAAATGAGCAAGGAAGCCATCTTTCTAAAGCAGGTAGTAAATACCAATAAAGCAATTATACAATTAGAAAAAGCCGGAAAGAAATTAGTAGTTCATTCTGCCATTGATAATTTATTAAAAGGGGCATCAGGCCAGGCGGTTCAGAATATGAATTTGATTTTTGGATTAGATGAAACAACCGGATTAATATTAAAAGCAAATTATTTTTAGCCCTCATCCCCTGAAGGGGAGTAAGGCAATATTCATTTATTAACTTTAAAATTCCCCTTTAGGGGATAGGGGCTTATGAATTTATTCGACGTATACCCGATCAACGAAATCACCATTGTAAAAGCTAAAGGTTCTTATGTATGGGATGATAAAGGAGAACAATATCTTGACCTCTATGGCGGCCATGCCGTTATCAGTATTGGTCATACCCATCCGCATTGGGTGCAACGAATAGAAGAACAATTGGAAAAAATTGCTTTTTACTCTAACTCCATAAGAATTCCCTTGCAACAGCAGCTGGCAGAAAAACTGGGAACCGTATCAGGCAAAACTGATTACCAGTTATTCTTGTGCAATAGCGGAGCAGAAGCAAATGAAAATGCATTAAAGCTCGCCAGCTTTCATACCGGAAGAAAAAAAGTGATCGCTTTCAGCAAATCTTTTCATGGCAGAACATCTTTAGCTGTAGCAGTGACGGATAACAAAAACTATATTGCCCCGATCAATGAAACAGCCAATGTCATCTTTCTTCCCTTCAATGACGAAGCAGCTTTGGAAGATTGCTTTAAAAAAAATGGCAAAGAAATCTCTTCTGTCATTATTGAAGGAATTCAGGGAGTTGGAGGTATTAACGTAGCTGATGATACTTTCCTTAAAAAAATACGTTCGCTTTGTGATGAATATGGTGCGCTCTATATCGCAGATAGCGTACAGTGCGGTTATGGCAGAACCGGTAAATTCTTCAGCCATGATTTCGCCGGAGTAAATGCAGATATCTATACCATGGCCAAAGGAATGGGCAATGGCTTTCCTGTTGCCGGTATTATTGTTTCCCCGCATATCAAACCCAAACATTTTCAACTGGGTACTACCTTTGGTGGAAATCATCTGGCTTGTGCAGCTGCTTTAGCTGTTTTAGAAATAATAGTAGATGAAAAACTAATGGGCAATGCAGTAATGGTTGGCAAATACCTACGAGATGAATTATCTTCCCTGCCACAATTAAAAAATATAAGGGGGCGTGGATTAATGATTGGTTTTGATGTTCCGGAAGAGTTAAAAGACCTTAAGAAAAATTTACTGTGGAAACAAAAGATATTTACCGGCGAGGCTAAGCCAAACGTAATCCGTTTACTTCCTTCACTGGCCTTGAAGAAAAGAGATGCAGAACAATTCATTGATTCAATAAAAGAAGAAATAGAAAACCTGGTTTCAACACCAAACCCCATCAGCTAAAATGAAAAATTTTGTTTCCGTTTATGATGTTCTTACTCCCTCTTTCGGCAAAGTCGGGGAAGCTATCGATGTGTTGATTCAAGAAGCATTAGCCTATAAAGCCAATCCTCTTATGAACAAAAACCTGGGTACTAATAAACGTATCGGTTGTTTGTTTCTTAATCCCAGCATGCGGACAAGATTAAGCACCCAGATAGCCGCCCAGAACCTGGGAATGGAAGCCATTATTTTTAATATAGGCAGTGAAGGATGGGCTATGGAATTTGAAGAAGAAGCAATTATGAGTGGCACTTCGGTAGAGCATGTTAAAGATGCTGCACCCATTTTAGGAAAATACTTTGACATATTGGCTATCAGAACCTTCCCTTCTCTGAATAACCGAGATGATGATTATAGCGAATTATATATAAAACAGTTTATTAAATATGCCGGCATTCCGGTAGTTAGTTTAGAAAGTGCAACACTTCATCCATTGCAAAGCCTTACCGACTTAATTACAATTACTGAAACTTTTAAAGAACAAAGAAAACCCAAAATTGTATTGACCTGGGCTCCGCATATTAAACCATTGCCGCAATGTGTAGCCAATAGCTTTTCACAATGGATAAATGCATGGGGTAAAGCAGACTTCGTCATTACTCACCCGGAGGATTATGAATTAAGTGAAGAATTTACTACCGGAGCTACCATAACCCATAACCAGGAAGAAGCATTAAAAAATGCAGATTTTGTTTATGTAAAGAACTGGAGCACGTATAACGATTATGGTAAAATATATACCAATGACCCTAAGTGGCAATTGAAACAAAAAAGCTGGAATAGTACCAACAATGCAAAAGTGATGCATTGCCTACCGGTAAGAAGAAATGTAGAGCTGAGTGATGAAATACTGGATGGACCAATGAGTATTGTAACGCTACAGGCCAGTAACAGGGTCTGGGCTGCCCAGGCAGTTTTATCAGAGATTTTAAGCCCCCATCCCCTAAAGGGGAGTTAAGCAAAACTCTAATAAAAAACAACTATCCCTAATGAACATAAATTCACCAATAAATATTTTTTACACCCCTTCAGGGGATGGAGGCCGGAAAGAAAATATGTATTATGGCGCAAGCCACCTTATATTTCAAAAAGCAGAGGAGTTACGAAATCGTATGACTTCCGCAGAAGAAATAGTATGGAAACATATTCATATAAATGAATAGAAACTTAAATTTAGACGACAACACCCTATCTGGAATTATGTCGCTGATTTTTATTGTCACCGTGCAAAATTGGTAATTGAAATTGATGGGGGTATTCATGAAAATGAGGATGTAAAAAGAAATGACGACACCAGGGAAAATTATTTAAAAGAATTGGGGCTGACAGTATTAAGATTTAAAAATGAAGAAGTTTATAATAATTTAAAAGTTGTGCTTGAGAAAATTTCAAATACAATCAGATACTTGCAAAGCCCCCCTTTAGTGGATGGGGGCAAAAAATTATATATCATAAAAATTGGTGGAAACATCATTGATGATGAAAAAAAACTTTCTTCATTCCTGAAAGATTTTTCATCTATCGAAGAAAAAAAAATATTGGTACATGGCGGTGGCAAATTAGCCACCAAAATGGCTGAGGAAATGAATATCCCCCAACAAGTGATTGATGGAAGACGAATTACTGACGCCGCAACGCTAAAGCTGGTAACGATGGTCTACGCTGGTTATATCAATAAAAATATAGTTGCCCAACTCCAGATGAATCATTGCAATGCAATAGGCCTTTGCGGAGCGGATGGTGATACCATACTGGCACATAAACGTAAACACCCTGTTATGGATTACGGATATGTGGGCGATGTGGATACCATTAATGCTGGTTTAATCAACACGCTGCTTGAAAAAAATTTAACACCTGTATTTGCACCCATCACACATGATCAGCAGGGACAATTATTAAATACAAATGCCGATACCATTGCACAGGAACTGGCAAAAGGATTAAGCAATGATTATGAAGTAAGCCTTATTTATACTTTTGAAAAAAACGGGGTGTTGCTGGATATCAATGATGAAGATTCTGTAATACCTGTTATAACCCTCTCCTATTATAAGGAGTTGAAAGCCCCCGATGGGATTGGTGGAAAGGCTAAAATATTTGCCGGTATGTTACCGAAACTGGATAATGCTTTTGCTGCCATTGACAATGGAGTTAAAAAAATTGTCATTGGTAAAGCTGAACATATACATGCTTTGATTGCCGGTACTTCAGGAACAACAATTAAAGCCTGACCAGACCCCTCCAAAGAAGAAGTGTAAAACTTAAGATATGAACGACATAACAAATAATCAAACCTCTCTTACATATATCGATCAGTTGCAAATGGATGCAATCAATCTTTTAAAAGAATTAATTTCCACCCCTTCCTTCAGTAAAGAAGAAGAACAAACAGCAGGAATAATATGCCGCTTTTTGGGAGAAAGAGATATTGTACATACAAGGGTAGGTAATAATGTGTTTGCCTTAAATAAAGAGTATGATGCTGACAAGCCCAGCATTTTGCTCAACTCACACCACGATACGGTAAAGCCAAACAAGGGATATACGTTCGATCCTTTCTCACCTTTTGAGAAAGAAGGAAAATTGTATGGACTCGGTTCTAATGATGCAGGAGGATGCCTGGTGTCACTTATTGCTACCTTTCTTTATTATTATGACAAAAAAGATACAAAATACAATGTAGTATTTGCCGCCAGTGCTGAAGAAGAAATAAGCGGTGTAAATGGTATTGAACTCGTGTTACCGTATTTGGGTAAAATTGACTGTGGCATTGTTGGTGAGCCAACCAAACTGGAAATGGCCGTTGCCGAAAGAGGTTTGATGGTTATTGATTGTACGGCTGAAGGTCGTTCGGGACATGCAGCAAGAAATGAAGGTGAGAATGCGCTTTACAAAGCGGTGGATGATATTAACTGGATTCGAAATTATCAATTTGAAAAAGTAAGTCCGCTCTTAGGCGAATCAAGGTTAACGGCAACTGTTATCAGCACAGAAAATGTACAACACAATGTAGTGCCTTCGCAATGTAAATTTGTAGTGGATGTACGGGTAAATGAACTATACACTTTTGATGAAATACTGGAGGAATTGCAACAACATCTCAAGAGTAAATTCAAACCACGTACAACCCGGATGAAATCTACTTCCATACCATTGGACCATCCAATGGTACAGGCGGGAATAAAACTTGGCAAAGGATATTATGGTTCGCCCACTACTTCTGATAAAGCCCTGATGCCTTTTGCTACATTAAAGATGGGACCTGGGGATAGTGCAAGAAGTCACACAGCCGATGAGTATATTTTTATTGATGAGATTAAAGACGGTATTCAGACGTATATTCAACTTGTAAATGAATTGCTATGAAATTGTGGCAAAAAAACACCCCTTTAGGGGATGGGGGCAAAGAAGTAGAAATCTTTACTGTTGGAAAAGACCGTGAGATGGATATGTATCTGGCGGCTTTTGATGTACTGGGTTCCTTAGCACATATTGAAATGCTCGAATCTGTAGGCTTATTAACCAAAGATGAATTATCCCAGCTACAGGCTGAATTAAAAAATATTTATCAGCAAATACAAAAAGGTGAATTCAAACTGCAGGATGATGTAGAAGACATCCATTCACAGGTAGAGTTAATACTTACAGAGAAGCTTGGAGATACCGGTAAAAAGATTCATAGTGCCAGGAGCCGCAACGATCAGGTGCTTGTTGATTTAAAATTGTTTCTGCGTAATGAACTGGAAGAGTTAGTAAAAAATATTCAGCCATTTTTTGAATTATTGCAATCGCAAAGCGAAAAATACAAAGCTGATCTTTTACCCGGCTATACACATCTTCAATTGGCCATGCCATCCTCTTTTGGGCTCTGGTTCGGCGCATATGCAGAAAGTTTAGCAGATGATATGGTTACTATTAAAGCAGCCTATGATATTGTAAATAAAAATCCATTGGGTTCAGCAGCAGGTTATGGCTCCTCTTTCCCTATCAACAGGACTATGACCACCAATCTTCTTGGCTTTGATGACATGAATTATAATGTAGTCTATGCACAAATGGGTAGAGGTAAAGCAGAACGAATTGTTGCACAATCATTGGCAAATGTTGCAGATACTTTGGCCAGATTAAGTATGGATGCTTGCCTGTACTTGAACCAGAATTTTGGATTTATCAGTTTCCCTGCAGAACTTACCACGGGCAGCAGCATCATGCCACATAAAAAAAATCCGGATGTATTTGAATTGATCCGTTCTCATTGTAACCGCATCAAGGCATTGCCTAATGAAATTACGATGGTGACAGCTAACCTTCCATCTGGTTATCACCGTGATTTGCAGTTATTAAAAGAACATTTGTTCCCTGCTTTCAACACATTGAAAGATTGTATTGAAATGGCCGGCTTAATGCTTTCAAATATTGAAATCAAAAAAAATATACTGGCTGATGAGAAATACAAGTACCTCTTCAGCGTAGAAGAAGTGAATAAATTAGTGAATGCCGGAATGCCATTTCGTGATGCCTATAAAAAAGTAGGAATGGATATTGAAGCGGGAAATTTTATCTATGATATTCATATCAACCACAGTCATGAAGGCAGTATCGGGAATCTATGTACCGTAGAAATAAAAAAACAAATGGATCGTGTAGTGGAAAGTTTCCCGTTTAAAGTTGCAGATTCCGCTTTTGTAAAGCTTCTTGAATAATTTCCTTTTCCTTAGTTTCCAATGTCAATTTGTATACCTTTAAAGTGTTCTAAAGTAATGTTCGCATGTTCAAGTGGATACCTTTTTTGTGCATTTTCCCGTTAAGTTCTCCATTACTTAATGCACAAATATCCTACATTGAAGATCCCAGATGCAGGGAAAAATGTTCTCACTCAGGTATATTGAACCGCGGAGAACAGGTCGATTTCTTTCAGTCACCTCTAATGAACAAATACGATATAAAGTATGTAAAGCTGGATATTACGGCAGAAGCCAATAACAAGTTTATTGCTGGCACAGCACTTACGAGGGCCAGGGCAGTACAACCCATAGATACGTTTGCAATAGAATTTAAAAACAACATGACCATTGATTCAGTTTTCATCAATGGTACAAAAATGAATTTTATCCACTCCAATGATCATGTGTTGATCCCGCAATCCCCGGCAATACCCGCCAGTGCTATGATTACTGTATTGTTTTATTACCAGGGCACAGCCGGCATCGATGGAATTCTTACCGGGCAAATAGCCAGTAATGGTCTTGTCTATACCGCAAGCCTTTCTGAAAGTTACCAGGCAAGGGAATGGTTTCCTGCTAAGCAGCTTTTGAAAGATAAAATAGATTCCGCAGATATCTGGATTACTACCAGCGCCACCAATAAAGCAGGTTCGAACGGATTGCTGAAAGCGGTAGTGGACAAACCGAATAACAAGAAACAATACCAGTGGAGCACCCGTTATCCTATGGCTTATTATCTGCTCAGTTTCACCGTAGGCAATTATATAGAATATGATAATTATGCCAGGCCTGCTGCTATGGCTCCGGATTCTTTACTCATACAGCATTACCTGGTAAATGATGGCGGTGTATTTTTAAATGCAAACAAAGCAAACCTTGATAAAACCCCGGCATTTGTTGAAAAAATGAGTGACCTGTTTGGCTTGTATCCATTCAAAAATGAAAAATATGGCCATACTCATGCCTTCGCTGGTGGTGGCATGGAGCATCAGACGATGAGTACCATGGGCAGTTTCGATCCATCTCTAATTGCACATGAATTAGCGCATCAATGGTTTGGCAATAAAGTAACATGCGCCACCTGGAACCATATATGGCTCAATGAAGGATTTGCGAGCTATGCCGAATACCTGATGGTAGAAAAATTGCCTTCCCTTTTCAATTTTACACCGGCCGCCTATATGCAAATCATCCACAATGATGTGTTATTGTCGTCTACAGGGAGTGTTTTTGTTCCCGATGCTTCCTTATTTGATGAGGACAGGATTTTCAGCGACCGTTTTACTTATAACAAAGGTGCTGCTATCATTCATACTCTCCGGTTTGAAATGCAGAGTGACAGTAATTTTTTTAAAACACTCAGATTATATCAGCAATTATTCAAAGATTCTATTGCTGTTGCCGATGATTTTAAAGCCGTGGCAGAAAGCGTGTGCGGGAGAAGTTTTACTGACTTTTTTAATCAGTGGTACTACGGGCAGGGTTATCCTACTTTCAATATTGAATATTCCAAACTAGTTGACAGCATGCTGATAATGGTAAATCAAACAGCGAGTTTACCAGCAGTAACTCCTTTCTTCAAAGGACTTTATGAATTTACAATTAATACTGTCCAGGGAGATACTACAGTAAAAGTTAATCTGACTAACAACAATCAAATTTTCAAATTCAAATCAAACAGAACACCTACAGGTGTGATTGTTGATCCCAATAACTGGGTATTGAATAAAGTTGGTTCCATCATTACAGGCACTACAACTATTAATGTAAGTTCTGATATAAAATTATTTCCCAATCCTTCGTCGGGAATAATTTACCTGCAATATCCAATGAATTGGTTTGACAATCTTCAGTTATATGATGCAACCGGGAAACTTTTACAAAAACAAACTATTAGCCGCCGATCTGTACAGCAACCGCTTTCTGTTTCATTGCGCCCGGGAGTTTATGTTATTCAGTTAAATGGAAAAGGAAGGGTTGCAGTAAAAAAACTGCTTTCTTATCAATAGTACAGGTATATTCATTTATACTATTTTCCTTGTTCAACGTAGAAGAGGTAAATAAATTAGTAAATACAGGAATGCCATTTCGTGATGCTTATAAAAAAGTTGGGCTGGATATCGAAGCCGGTAAATTCATTCACGATACCAATATCAATCACACGCATGAAGGAAGTAGTGGAAACCTTTGTACAGAAGAAATAAAAGGGCAATTTCAAAAAGTGATGGATTCCTTTCCGTTTAGTAAAGTACATTCTGCCCTTACCAAATTGATCAGTGTATAACTATTGATACCCATTCTTATTATGTCGCTGCATAAATCGTTTCCTGGTATCTTCATCCAATACTGTCCAGCCTAATTTTTCATACAAGCCATGTGCATCTCTTGTACCAAGCATCCATCTTCGCAAACCCTGCAGATCGGGGTAAGCCTGTATGGTTTCTATCAGCCATTTTGACAAACCTTTTTTCCGGTATTCTTCCAGAATAAAAACATCTGCCAGGTAAGCGAACGTAGTTTTATCCGTAACTACTCTGGCAAATCCAACCTGTTTTTGCTGTTGATATAAACCAAAACATAAAGAATTGATGATTGATTTTATCACCAGTTCCTTCGGAATATTTTTTGCCCAGTAAGATTCAGTAGAAAGATAATTATAGATAACATCAATATTCAGCAAGGAAGAATCAGTACTGATGTGGTAATCACCTTTAGTTGCTGTATGCACAATCTTCATAGCCCGTATTTATCTATCAGGTAAATTAATGCAGCCATATTGATAGCTCCTAATTCCAGCTCCCTTTTGTTTACATTTTCAAATACATCACTCCTTGCATGGTGAATATCAAAATATCGTTGTGTATCAGGATTGAGGCTACCCGTAGGTGTATTAAAGGCTCTATTCAATGGACCAATATCAGAACCGCCGCCACCCTTACTGAATTCAGTGGCACCATAAGGTGATATCAGGTCTTTCCATTGTAAAAATTTTTGAAACTGTTCCTCAGTACCAGTGAACCCAAGACCGCGGGGTGTAAATCCACCTGCATCACTTTCGATGGCAAAAATGTGTTTTTCCTTTTTTTCTTTTGCTTCCTCCGCATATTTGGCACCGCCACGTCCACCATTCTCCTCATTGGCAAAAAGAACAAACCGGATCGTTCTTTTTGGTCTGAACCCAATCGCTTTAAATGCCCTGAGTATCTCCATTGTTTGCACTACCCCTGCTCCATCATCATGAGCACCTTCACACACATCCCAACTATCCAGATGACCACCAACAGTAATGATTTGATCAGGGAATTCTGTGCCTTTCAATTCACCAATAATATTATGCCCGATAGTATCTGGTAAAAAATTTCCATAGGTTTTTAAGGTCACTTTTACTTTACTTTTCAAAAGTAACTCGCTCAACCTGTCAGCATCCTTCAAACCAATGGCAATCGCAGGAATTTTTGCATAAACTGAATCATATCTTGTAGCTCCTGTATGAGGATTATTATCCGCTGCATGGCTCATACTTCTAACTATTACGGCCTTTGCCCCATACTTTGCTGCCCGGCTCGGACCCTGACCCCGGTATTGACCCGCATCCCGATAGGATAGAAAAGTATTGACATACGTATCATTAAACTTATAATTATAAAATACAATCTTTCCTTTTACATCCTCTTTTTTCATTTCCAGCTCATCAAAAGAGTTGACCAATACTACTTCTTCTGATACACCATTTTTACCACTTCCCATTGAATTTCCCAACGCTAAAACATCCAGAATAATATCCTTTTTAATTCCCGGAACAGTTGCTTTTGCTTCATCTTTACCACCTCTGCTCCAATGCGGCACCATACATTCCTGCATCCAGGCTTTATCGGCCCCGCTTTCCTGCATTACTTTTAATCCCCATTGCTCGGCTTTTACCATTCCGGCAGAACCAGCAAGTCGTCCACCAATCTGCTTGGTTAGGTACCGCAGGTTTTCGTAGGCTTTTCCATTTGTCAGTACTTCATTGGAAACTTTTTTTATAAAAGCTGAATCTTCTTTTTGACCGAAAACAGTCAACCCGGTGATGGAAAGACTTATGATAAACACTAATTTTCTCATTTAATACAGTTTTGCTAAAGGTAACAGAATCCTGAAAAATGGAAACAAAGATTTAAGATAAACGGCAAACCTTACTCCGGTAAAACTGTTACCTTCGGATACTCATTTATATAATTATGCGGATAGGAATAGTTTGCTACCCAACTTTCGGTGGTAGCGGTGTTTTAGCAACTGAATTAGGAAAAGCGCTTGCCCAAAAAGGCCATATGGTGCATTTCATTACCTACCAGCAACCAGTGAGGCTGAATGGCTTTATTCCGAATATATTTTACCATGAAGTACAGGTGCCAACCTACCCATTATTTGACTTTCCTCCATATGAAACAGCACTGGCCAGTACGATGGTGGATGTAATAAAAAATAACAACCTGGACCTTTTGCATGTACATTATGCCATTCCACATGCTTCGGCTGCTTATATGGCCAAACAGATTCTGAAAAAAGAAGGGAAAGAAATACCTGTTATCACTACGCTGCATGGAACAGATATCACCCTGGTTGGCCGGGATAAAACCTATGCCCCTGTCGTTACTTTTTCCATCAATGAAAGTGATGCCATCACTGCGGTATCACAAAACCTGCGGGATGAAACCTATAAACATTTTAAAATTGAAAAAGATATTGAAGTAATAGTAAACTTTGTTGATGTTAGCCGGTTTAGCCGCAAACCGATCGATGCATTTAAAAAAGTAATTGCACCCAATGGTGAAAGGATCTTTATTCATGCTTCAAATTTTAGAAAAATAAAAAGAGTACAGGACGTTGTAAAAATATTTGCAGAAGTAAATAAGCAGGTGCCCTCCAAATTATTATTTGTTGGTGATGGTCCGGAACGATCTACTGCAGAAGACCTGGCAAAAGAGCTGAATATTTTCGACGAAGTACGTTTTGTTGGCAAGCAGGAACAAATGGAGGATATTCTGGCAATTGGAGATCTGTTTCTACTTACATCAGAATATGAAAGCTTTGGATTAGCCGCCCTCGAAGCTATGGCAGCCGGAGTTCCGGTAATTTCTACGAATGCAGGAGGTTTAGGTGAAATAAATATTCCGGGAGAGACTGGTTATATGAGTGATGTAGGTGATATAGCTGCTATGAGTCAGCAGGCTTTGTCTATTTTAAAAGATGATGCCACGCTAAAGCGGTTTAAAGAAAATGCATCAGCTCACGCCAAAAAATTTGATATTCATAACATTGTCCCCGCATACGAAAAATTATATGAACGGTTTTTATAAATCAAAAGAGGCTGTCACAAAAGTAAATTCAAAAATAAATGCCGGTAAGGCGATAAGACGGTAAGTATTGAAATTCAATTACTATTTTCTTCCCGACTTCCCTCCTACGCTAATGCTTCGGTGGGTAAATCCTTCTTCCCCTCAGGGTCCTGTGGACCTGCAATATTTAGCTTATAAGACAGCCTCGTAAGTATATAGCTTTTAAAGAAAATTAATTAACGCCTTAACCATGGTTGAGGATCTACATTTTTAGTTTCAATCATCAGGATAAAATCAATTTGCCCCCCACTACCATCATCATCTTTTCCTGCTTTACCGATTTGCTGTCCTGTTCGTACAGAAGCGCCTTTACTTACACTTACAGAGGTGAGATTACTATAAGTGGTAAAATATTTACCATGACGAATAGTAATTGCCATGCCATCACCAAGATTATATACGCCGCTGACTTCGCCGTCAAACACGGCCTTAACTGCTACACCAGCTGAAGAAGTTGAAATGGTAATCCCGGGATTATCAAAAGTGAGTAATGTATTATCAATCTTATTCGTTCCAAAATGCATCGTTACTACACCATTGTCAACCGGCCAGGGTAGCCTTGCCCTGTTCGTTGCAAACTCCTTGTTCAATGCCACATCGGTTGCATTAAAATCCAGGTAACTAGCCGGTTTTTTTACAGGCTCATTTCTTTTGGGAGTTGTTGAAACTGTTGGATTAGTGGAAGGGTTTATCAGTGGTTTGTTTGTTGCAGGATTCTCTACAGGGCTATTCTTTTTAGCTATATCCTCGGCTTTCTTTTTGGCGTCAGCTTCTGCTTTTGCTTTGACAGCTGCTTCTTTCTTTGCTGCTTCTATCTCGCGTCTCACAATGGCAGTAATAGCACTTCTTAAATCAAGGTCTCTTTTCTTTTTTGCAGCAAGCTGTTTGGAAAGATCTTTTTCTTTTGATTTAAGCTGCGAAATAACAACATCTTTTTCTTTCTTTTGAACAGCCAATTCCACTACCTGCTTTGTCTGGTTATCCAATGCTACATTTTTTTGTTCTTTTCTTCCCAGCTGCTGTTCCTTACGTTTGGTAATAAGATCCTGTGTTGCCAGGATAATACCAACCTGCTTTTCTCTGTACGACCGGTAACTTTTCAGGTATGAAATTCTTCGGATAGCATCATTAAAACTATTAGCAGAAAAAATAAAATTCAAATAATCAAAATTACTCCTGTTTTTGTAGGCATACACCACCGTTTTAGCATATTGCATTTTCAGGGTATCTGATTGTTTTTGCAACCGGTATATCTCCAGGTTGCTCAGGTAGATATCATCATCTATTGATTTTAGCTCTTTATTAATGCTGTTAATATATTGCTCCTGCAGGTTTATCTTTCTGTTAAGCACATTGAGCTGGCCCAGTGTCTGTTTAGTTTGGCCTTTTATTTTATTATACATCCCCTGTATCTCACTGAGCTCCTTTTGAATTTCTTTCCTTTCTTTTTCAAGTTGTGCTTTGTCCTGGCCAGGTGGCTGTGCCCCGGCAATAAAATAAAGGCCCGCAATAAAAAGCACACTGAACAATATTTTTTTTCTCATATTTATCTGGATCTAAAGTTAAATATAAAGGATATTGAATGATGACCTGATAACGGTAATATGCAATATTAATTTTATTAAACTAATTTGGCTTATAACTTTTAGGCACGGTAAAAGGAAAACTTAACTTTTCATTAAAATTATACTGTTTAAAATCCAATTTTATATCCAGTTTCTTTTTCTCGGCAACATGTATACTTCGTTTCGTAGAAAAATTGAACCCGGTTTTATTCTCATAATCAGTATAGGATAAATAACAGGTACGGCTTCTTTGTATATCAATGTCATCGAGTTTACTGGTTTGCACAAGATTATCTGTCACGCCGATTGTAAACAGGTTTTTAAAAAAACTTCCATTACTCTGTAATGAAATGGAGTTGTCGGATTTAATGTAAGAAATTATTGACGAATCAAGAAATACCGGATTACCCAGTAATAATTCCTGCAAAGTGGAAAGATCCAGCGGTAGTGCTGTTACCTCCTGAAGAAAGGAGACACTTCTGGCCGTATAAATTTTATTCTGCTTATCAATCATTTTCAGCGAATCACGGGTAATGTAAACCCTTAAACCCTCAATGCCCAAAATGGCCGTAATAGAAAGCCATATCACGCTATCTTTATACATCCGCAGATGTGCATTAACGTTATATCGTTTTCCTTCGGCATCTTCATAATCCAGGTCTATTTTTCCTGAAAATGTAGTGAAGTCAATATGGTTCTTTTTCACGGCTTCATATGTCTTTTTAATAAAGGCGATTGAATCATCTTTTGCATGATCCGGAGGTATGGGCACTACAACAGCTACCGTATCAATCTTTGCAACAGCTGTCTGAATATTCTTAGCAGATCTGCATGCATACAAAAGACAAATAGCACCAGGTAGTAATAAGCAAAATTTGTTCATTGTACAATTTACTGTTTACCGGTGTGACCAAACCCTCCTGCATTTCTTGCAGTGATTTCTAATTCATTTACTTCCTGCCAAATCGCTTTATCAACCCGTTGAAGAACCAACTGGGCAATCCTGTCACCTGGCTGAATTAACTGCTCCTCCTGTGAAAGGTTAATCAAAATGATTTTAATTTCTCCCCTGTAATCAGCATCAATAGTTCCGGGAGTATTTAAACAGGTAATTCCATGTTTTATAGCTAAGCCACTTCTGGGACGTACCTGTATTTCAAAACCATCTGGCAATTCAATAAATAACCCGGTTGGGACCAAAGCCCTTTCTAATGGTTGCAAACTTTGTGCTACTTCCAGGTTTGCTCTGATGTCCATTCCGGATGAACCGGTTGTAGCATACTCCGGCAATGGATTAGAAGAGTGATTGATTATTTTTATTTCTATAACTGCCATTCGTACAAAGTTACTCCCCGATTCATGAATATTGCTATTAGCTTTCCTGTAACACCTGTTAAATTTTTCTCAGCAAAACGGTTGCATAGGCCATTAATCCTTCTTCTCGACCAGCAAAGCCCAAATGCTCAGTAGTTGTTGCCTTTATAGATATATCCATTTCTGTAACAGCTACTATTGCGGCAATAGTCTTTTGCATTTCAATAACATAGGGGCTGATTTTTGGAGACTGAAGACAAATAGTACTGTCAACATTTACAACAGCATACCCGCGGTTGGTTACCAATTCTATTGTCTTTTTCAGTAAAATTTTACTGTCAATATTTTTAAAACTGTTATCCGTATTCGGAAAATGAATGCCAATATCTCCCATACAAAGTGCTCCCAGCAATGCGTCACATATAGCATGAAGCAAGACGTCTGCGTCACTATGACCTAATGCTCCCTTATGATGAGGAATTTTTACTCCGCCTAACCATAGATCCCTACCCTCAACGAGTTGGTGGAAATCAACACCTGATCCTATACGATAAGCCATACAGCAATTTTATTTTACAATAAATCAGGCATCTTTATTTACCCGATAACCCAGAAAAATAAATGTCAAAACGCAACCATAAAAATGATATACCTTTTATAGATCATAGGTAGTTCAATAAAATGAATGAATCATTTTGCTTTTACCACATAAGAAGATAGGAAACAATAGGTTGACACATAGGTTCTTCTATGTGTTTTTCTTATGTGTTCTATGGCCTATTGTGGTTCATTAATTGGTCCTATTTATGAACATTAATCTATATAACTCAGATCTAATCACTTGACAACTAATCAATTGAAATTGAAGACTAAAGTCCGATGTTTTATTCCATGGTTGTCGTCATCTTTTGATAATTGACTTTTCCAGCACCTTGTTCCGCCGTACTCTCAAACTCA
>JANMLJ010000510.1:0-5795 GCA_031372465.1 Chitinophagaceae bacterium
ACCCAGCTTTTAATTAAACGCAGGGTTTTGAATCGTAAAATTCTTTTCTAACTACCTTTTTAGGCGGATTACCTGGGTTTATTTCCATTTTCTTTGGTGCTATCATTTTATCCGATATGGTTCTTATAGCTATTATCAGCAGAAAAACTGTGACGGCTGCAGCTCCAACCATTACTATTACTGCAGCCCCTTCTGAACCACCTCAGGAAATATTGCAGGCCATGGCGGCAAAGGCATACAATAATCCAATTGACAGTAATACCGATAAAATGAGTAGAGTTGCTTTTGCCCCATCAGACAGGTTATTATCCTTTTCACATTAAAATTTTTATTTTCAATACCTGATTGAAAAGTGATTTAAAAACTTACGTGGAATGCCCCGTCTTTTAATAATTCGGTACCACCTGAATTGATCTGCAACTCACCACTAAAAGTTCCTTTAACGGAATAACCGGTGATCTCTGTAATAGTTATGTTAACAGGATTGGAACTGCTTCCATACGTTTTAGCTTGTATAAAGCAAGGTAAAAGAACCTCTGTACAATGTGTCATCGTTACAAGTGGATTGCTTCCTGTATTTTCAGTATAGCTGCCGGCAGAAATTGCGTCAGGCCTTACCATAGAGAAAATTAAATTGGTAGTAGAACCGGTTCTGTAATTTCCCTGGATCTGAATGCCAAAGCCGCCGCTTACTGGTAGTCTAGTTGCTTTTGCCTGCTCATTAAATGTATAATTCGTACTTCCAATTTTTACTTTAATAGTGCCAATTGGAATATCAGTTTTATCTTTTTTACAGGAGATAGTGTTCAGTATTACTAAGCTGGCCAACAAAACATATAATGGCTTTTTCATAAAAATTTATTTAATTATTTATTATTATAAGTTCAGCTTTAGTGAAAGAGAAGGGAAGGATGTCCTTACAAAAGCACTTTGATGAATAGTTGACTGGTTTTCCATTTTGAAAGAAGCTGAAACAGCCTTTGCTCTTTTTTTATTTTTGGAAGATGCAATAAACAGTGGAATGCTGCCCGCCATTGCTGCAAGACCGGAATAAAACAGGACTTCTCCGTCATTAGATGATTTTGGCTGTTGAAAGGAAAGTATACCTATTAGCGCATCAGTAGCAACATTTAATCCAATAACGATACCTACAGTAGTTAATACAATACCGCTCCCTAATAATATACAGGCGGCTGTGTACTGGGTTTTACTTTTTTTCAGGTAATCTGCTTTGGTAAATTTTTGGGGGGTGTTAATTTGCTGACCAAAAGAACCGGAATTTAAAACCAGTAACAGTACAATAGAAAAAAGCAATTTTGACATATTAATTTTTTTAAAGATTAATTATTAAAGTTTCATTTTTATCGGGGATACTAAATATGATTTTACACAACAATTTAATTTTTAAATCCGGGAATTTGAAATATCATTTTGCATAGTTTTCATCAGTCTATCTCAGCAGGTAAAATAAAAACCAAAATTTTTTCTATTTTTTTGATGATGCAGGTTATGGTTTCTTTCAATTGTTAAAAATTTCCTTTGAAAGATCCATTTGTAATTTGTATAGTGCCGGTTGATCCAATACAAGTCATTGCAAAACTTCCCCGTATTGAATTTGATGTTAGTTCATCTATAGTGATATTTCCGGAAACGGGAGGTGGGGCCAGAGCAAAAAATACTTCATAAATAGGCCCTATAATAGGGTTGCCTATTGTAAAATCACCAAGGATATATTGTGAACCGGCAGCCCCGCCACCGCCGATAGTATAAACCCCGGTTGAAATGATATTTACTAAAGTAATTTGTATTTTACCCTGCGAGCTCTCCCCAAGACAGTGAATGACTACATCTCCATTAGTAGCGGTATTTTTTGAAAAGAGGGTACTATTGCCAGTCGCAGCTAATGGAGTGAAAGGGCCACCTTTAATAGAAACATTAGCATTTAACTGATTATTAGGGTTACCAGGAGGGGTGGAAATTGAAGTAGAAGATTTCTTACAGGAAGAAGTAATAATCATAAGAAAAAATAAATGGATAATCTTTTTCATAAATTGATTTTTTTCAATTAATCGGGTTTTAAAAACTGCTGCCTTAGCGATTGATGACTATAATAAAATATTATGTTTGCTTTTTTATATTGGAGATTAATAATGAAAAAATTTATTTCCCATTATTTAAAATAAGCGGAGTCTGATCTTACTCTTATTGAAATTGGAATCTCAGAATTGCTATAGCAAGATAAATAGATAAAAATACCGGTACATTGACAAATGTCAAGACATGAATTTTTTGAAAAATTTGTTGACATTTGTCAACCCTGGCTTTATTATCAGCTTTTTCTTTTATGAAACTTTGTACGAACCCTGCTTAAGGTTTCTTCGTTCATACCAAGATAGGTAGCAATGTGTTTTAAGGGTACCCGCTGCAGCAGGGTGGGATGATTATCAAGGAAGAATTTATATTTTTCTTCAGCAGTATGCTTCCGGAGTATTTGTGTTCTTTGTTCGGCCAGGTAAAAGCCATATTCCGCCTGCCGTCTGCCGATAATATTAAACTCCGGAAAATCGACATAGAGTTTTTGGATATCGGTATAATTAATACAAGTGACAGTGGTTTCTTCTACTGCCTCTATAAATTCATTACCGGGTTGTTGCGTATAATAACTGATCCAGGAAGTAATAATAAAACCCTCATCCATAAAACGGGAAGTAATGTCTCTCCCTTCAATAATATAATAAGAGCGGGCCAGCCCTTTTACCACCAGGCAGGCTTCCTTACAAACCTGTCCTTCCTTTAAAATAAAATCTCCAGCGGGGTAGGTTACAATTTTTGTAATCGAACCCACCCTTTCTGTTAATGCTGGGCCTAGAGGATGCAACTTGTTTAATTTTTCAAGAAGGACTTCTATCATACAAACTAATATACAAAGTTTCAATAACTTAATGCTTCTTTCAGCTCCGAAACATATAATATCATACGTTGTAAATTTGGTCTGGTTATTGAACTGTTACTTCAAACTCTTAACCATGAAATATTTATATTTTTTAGCGCTTATTTTTTCCTTATCCTTTAGTTCCTGCGAAATACTTTCAAAACTACCAACCGGTATGGGCGGTGTTACAGAAAACGAAGCCGGTGCAGGCATTAAAGAAGCGCTGGGACAGGGTTTGGTAAAAGCAGTTTTGCAATTAAATAGAACAGATGGCTTTTTTAGAGATGCTTTGTATAAAGTTTTACTACCACCCGATGCCAGAAAAATAGAGAACACCTTACGTGATCTCGGAATGGGGAAAATGGTGGACAAATCAATTCTGGCTATCAATAGAGCAGCAGAAGATGCGGCAGGCTTTGCCAAACCAATCTTTGTGGATGCTATAAAAAGCATGACCATCAGTGATGCTATCGGGTTGGTAAGAAACGGTGATACCAGTGCCACTCATTTTTTCAGGGTGAAGACAACGGATAAATTGATTGCTGCTTTTATGCCTGTAATTAAATCTTCGTTGGATAAAGTAGAAGCCACTAAATATTATAGCGATATAGTTACTACCTATAATAATTTTCCTACTACATTTAGAAAAATTAACCCTGATTTACCCGGCTTTGTTACGGCCAGAGCCACCGATGCCTTGTTTGACCTGGTGGCAAAAGAAGAACTGAACATCCGGCAAAATATTCTTGCCCGTACAACTGATTTACTGCGTAAAGTATTTGGGGCAAAATGGAACTAATGGTTATTAAAAAATAGTCCGGAGCAACTAATAACCTAAAATAACGTCAATTCTTTAGGCAAACCTTTTTATACAGGATTGCTGTTGCTAACTTGCCTCTATAAAAATAATACTTGTATGAAAACATTTTTTGGAATAGCTTTATTCAGCCTGTTTCTATTTCCGGCTGCGTCTTTTTCGCAAATTACTTTACCTAAAATACTTACCGGTAAGAAAACAACAACGGGTATTTCAGAAAATGAAGCAGGTCAAGGTATAAAAGAGGCCTTACTAAAAGGCGTAACATCAGCCGTGCTGAACCTGAATAAGACAGACGGTTTTTTTGGCAGTGATATCTATAAGATGTTGTTGCCACCAGATGCGGTAAAAGCAGAAAAGACATTACGCAGTATTGGTATGGGAGTACAGGTAGACAAAGCCATTCTTTCTATCAACCGGGGGGCTGAAGATGCTGTGGCATTTGCCAAACCCATTTTTATTGATGCTGTAAAAGAAATGACGTTGACCGATGCCTTAAATATTATAAAAGGAACGAACAATGCTGCTACGAATTATTTTAAAGAAAAAACAAAACAAAAACTAATTACCGCCTTTACCCCTTCCGTAAAAACATCTCTCGATAAAGTGGATGCCACTAAATATTATGCAGACATTGTTACTACCTATAATAAAATTCCTACCACTTTTACTAAAGTGGACCCCAATCTTACCGGCTTTGTGGTTGGGAAAGCAGTAGACGCTTTGTTTGACCAGGTTGCCAAAGAAGAAGCAAATATCAGGGCCAATCCTCTGGCAAGGACTTCTGATATTTTGAAGAAAGTATTTGGGGGGAAATAATGGTAAGGATATAAAGCATAAAAGACTCCTTCTCAAGAAAAGAAAATTGAACACATCCTATCAGATGATGGAAGTCTCACCAGGAAGTTTAAACGATGCATTAGTGCTCTGTGTAGCTCTTTTTCTCTGTATCTCTGTGTTGAAACTCTTTTTATAACCGGATAGTTAAACGAACAGCCGGAACAAATTTATAGGCAAAGCTGCCTTTCTGCAATGTTTGAATTTTTTCATTGTTGATGGATACGGAAGCAGCTTTTTTCTTATTTTTTGAAGAAGCAATAAAGAAAGGGATGCTAGCCAACATAAAAATAATTCCAGTCGATTGAAACGAACTTCTAATTCCATCATTTTTATAATCATCACCCAAAAAACCAGCATGAACTACTTCTCCATGTGGAATTATCATACCAGTTAATACAAATGTTGTCCCCCCTCCCAGCATGATCCAAGCTACTTTTTTTTGATTTTTACTTTTTTTCAGGTAATCAGCGTTTTTGGCAGCGATTGTTTGCTGTGAAAAGAGGTTGGTTGAAATGGTCATCATGAGTAGAAGTGTAATTGATTTCATAATTGTTGTGTTTTATGGTGAATTGTTTATTGAAGATGAATTTTAAATGAAAGGGCAGGGTATGAATGATACATTTTGCTTTGTTGTAGTATAGCCGGGATTTTCTCCGTTCTGAAACTGAAAGTGGTTGCTTTCTTTTTATTCTTGGAAGAGTTAATAAAAAAAGGAATACTGACAACCATAGCAGCAAGACCGGTAATAAAAAATATGGTTTTGTTGGTATAATCAGGGGGTGGCATCATTAAAGTATTGCCAACTTTACTAAAATCATAGAATGGCTCTATAATAATTGCAGTTGTTATCAAACCTGCGCCAGCTCCAAGAAAGATATAGGCTGCTGTTTTCTGGTGTTTACTTTTTTTTCCGTAATCCTGTTTTGTCAAAATTGGGATAGAATTTTTCTGCTGACTGAAAGCGGAATTTGCCAGTATCAATAACATCGTACCAAGGATGATTAGTTTCATAACTGAAGTTTAAAAGTTATAGCGGGTATCGACTTGTAAACAAAACTGCTTTTGTGAACCTGAAGAGAAGGTTCATTTTTAAAAGATAAGGATGCAGCTTTTCTTTTATTTTTTGAAGCAATAATAAACATTGGAATGCTTGCTAAGGCGGCAATACTTCCGATTGCCATCGCTGTTTCCCCACCTCCATCAATA
>JANMLJ010000514.1:0-2659 GCA_031372465.1 Chitinophagaceae bacterium
AAAAACAATTAGAGAATTATTACAGAGAACGTTAAAAAAAACGATTACTTAACTACGGAGCCAAAGCCCCTCTCTTTCGGAGAGGGGTTGGGGTGAGGCCAAAACAAAAGTGATGGAAAAAAATTCTACACCATTAGTTGACGAACACCTGCAAAGTATACAAGGTATGCAGGAAGTAGGGACAGACGATTTTTTCTATACCAGATTAAAAGCAAAAATGCTTGCCCGTCAATCTGGTGATGAAAAAGAACAGGCAATGAAAGGCTGGTCATTTCCACTAAAGCCCGTTTGGGTGTTAGGTACACTGGTATTGTTATTAGCCGTGAATGGTTTTATGCTGGCTAATCAGTCTGCAACCAAAGAAACAACATCCACTGTTTCCACGTCTTCTTTGCAACAGTTTGCTGAATCATATGATCAATCAATTTCTTCCTATTGAAATCAGAAATATGAACCACACAACAAAGAATAAATTATTGACCGGGTTAGTTGTTTTGTTATTGCTGGCTAATGCAGCTACAATAACCATGTTTTGGATGGGCAAAGCAAAACATCCACCTCCACCTAAAGGGTCACCACAGGAATTTTTAGTAAAAGAATTAAAACTCGATGCCAAACAACAGGAACAACTGGAAGTACTGGTAAAAGAACACCGGCAATCAGCGGAGATATTGCGGGGAAAAACCAGGGAAGCAAAAGAATTTTTTTTTGACTTGCTTAAACAACAAAACGTAACAGACAGTGCAAAACAAACTGCAGCAAAAGCAGTAAGCAGCATAACGGAAGAATTAGATCTGCTAACATTAAACCATTTTCAAAAAGTAAGGTCTTTGTGTACCACTGAACAACAACAAAAATTTGATGAAATTATAAAAGAGGTCACGGGTATGATTGGTCAGCAACGGCCTTCCGGTGGTCCAGGTAAGGATCCAAATGGCCCACCTCCGCCAGCTGGCGGACCGGCAGGTGACAGGCCACCACCACCATCACAAAATTAATAAGTGTATTACCGAAGGATATTCAGGTGCTCAGCCATCTATAATAAAACAAAAGCCATGAACAAAATCATTATTGCATTCGGGTTAGTATTGTTAGTTGCCGTTACAAAGGCACAACCTCCGCAACCACCCAAACCACCAAGTATTGAAGAGCGAATAAAAAAGACTAATGAAATGCTGCAACAGGAACTACAGCCAACAGCCGTTCAAAAAACAGCTCTTGAATCTGCCTTTAAAACTTTTTTTATTGCAGAAGATAAATTAAGAAAAGATAATCCACCGCCACCTCCTCCTCCACAAGATCCTAAAGTGAAAGAGGCGATGGATAAACTGGTAAAAGACAGGGATGAAAGCATTAAAAAAATATTGACAACATCTCAATTTGAAAAATATAAAGAAGCCGCTAAAAAAATGCATCCACCAAAGCCGGGAGAGCCTGGTAAAGGCGGTCTGCCACCTTCACAACTTTAATTTTATAAAAAATACAACTCTTTATGAAGTCAACTTATTATTTATTATTCATTCTTTTCTTAGGTGTTTCCTGCAAGAAAGATAATTCAACAAATTCGAATGCCACTATAACTGCCCTGGCATGTGGCAGCGGTTCTTTTTCAGCACCAGCTACAATTAGTATAGCATATTCCGCTACGGCCACTATACCTTACACCGGGGGGAATGGTGTTGCTTATTCCGCTGGCACTGCTATCAGTTCCACCGGCGTAACCGGGTTAACAGCTATTTTACAAGCCGGCACTTTAAGTAATGGCACGGGCAACTTATCTTTCACTGTTACCGGTACGCCTGCATCAGCAGGTATAGCTACATTTGCTATCATTTTCGGAGGGCAGAGTTGTAGTGTATCCTTAACTGTTAGTAGTGCAGGCGGCCTAACTGTACCTGCCGTGTATAATAAAATATATGGTGCCACCAGTATTACTTTCGATGGAACATTTGTAACGATCAAATCCAGCGATCTCCCGGATCATAAAAGTGCATACTATCAAACAACCAATGCTTTATATGAAGCATTCAATGGCACAACTTTTGGCGGTGGTACATTTGCCATTAACCCAAACAGGATTACTACGCAAAATATAACATTGAAAATTCCGGTTAATCCAGCCGTGAATGCTGCACATCCGGCTACACCGGGTGGTGTAATTGGCATTTCTTTAAATGGCGTTCCATTCTTTAATCAGTATGCTGCCATGAATTCTCCACTGACCAATGAAATCAATGGATTTGATCAATGGTGGGGGCATCCACAGCAATCCGGACTTTACCATTATCATGTGGAACCAATTTATTTAACTACTGTAAAAGCGACGAAGTCTTCCTTAATGGGATTTTTATTAGATGGCTTCCCGGTTTATGGTCCAAAGGAAACAGATAATTCAGATCCTGCCGGCTTAGATGTATATCACGGACATACACATGTAACGACTGATTATCCGGCAGGTATTTATCATTATCATTTTACCACTGCATCACCTTACTTAAATGGAAATGGATTCTATGGCACACCGGGAACTGTAACGCAATAAGTTTTTTAGCCACAACTTGTCCCGTCCGAAGGCGGGAGATTTCACAGATTAACACAGATTAATACATATAGAAGAAAAAAATCCGTGTTAATCCCTATAATCTGTGGCTTGCATTTA
>JANMLJ010000516.1:0-3184 GCA_031372465.1 Chitinophagaceae bacterium
AGAAGTAAGCGATTTGAAGTCAATAAGTATCGGAGGAACATCGCAGTATTCCCTTCTGAAATGTCCCCGTGGGGCTACTGTAATCGGTTCTGCTATCACCGTATTATCCGGAAACTTTAAACTGGCAGTAGCAGGTTGAAATACTTCTTCTCCTTTTTCTTTTTGCATTTTTGCGATATCTGTTGTCAATGTCATTTCAATAATTCCTTCTTCTGCAAAGAACTTGATACTATCAACAGATTGGGCTTGTATAAAAAGAGAATTTATTAACAGGCCTGCCAATAAAATCCACTTGCTTTTTTTCATAAAAAATGGTTGATTTGTTTAATTGATCTTGAAAATTACAAAAAAAATATTAATACGTTAATTCCTGTTCATTACTATTTCATTACTTCCGTAATAGGACTTCCAATGCAACCGCTTGGCATTTGAATATGTAGCATTGCGGCGATTGTCGGCGCAATATCACTCATATAAATTTCTTTGTTCGTTTTTCCCTGTTTGATCCCCCATCCATACCACAATAAAGGAATATGCGCATCGTAGGGGTTCCAGAGGCCATGGGTGGTGCCTGTGTTAGAAAGGGCATCAATATATCCGGGGTTTAATATCACCTGGAGTTCACCACTGCGCCGGGGATAATAACCATTGTTGGCCATTTTGCGGATGGTGGCAGGCATTGGAACTGAATTCAGGTCTTGCAGTGCAAAAGCTCTGTCAATACCCGGCTCGGCTGCTAGTTTTTTTACAAGCCATTTAATGATCTCTGCTTCATCAATTTTAGCAGAATCAAGAGATGGATGATTGAGGTGTAACTGATAATTATCATTGGCAACAATAATGGTATTGATATTATATTTTTCCGCCAGGGTTTTATTAAATCTGCTCATCAGGGCATTCATATAAACCCGGCCACCAGGTAGTTTATTTTCCAGCATAAACTCAGGTACCTGCGCCACCCCATGGTCGGCGGAAAGAAAAACAGTGTATTGACCTTTTCCTACTTTATTGTCAAGAAAGTCAAGTAAGCTACCAATCTCTTTATCTAATCGGAGAAATCCATCTTCTGATTCAATAGAGTTAGGCCCGAAAGTATGACCGATATAATCGGGTGAAGAATAGCTGATGGCTAAAAAATCTGTAATGTTATCTGCACCCAATTGTTCACCTGTTATGGCAGCTTTAGAAAATTCAGTTGTCAACGTATTACCCATAGGTGTGGAGGCTATTTTTGCAAAATCTTTTCCGGCAAATGCCTTTAAATCGTAAGGGAATTTTGTGCCAAATATTTTTCCTTCATATTTTTTTTCATCAGCAGTACTTTGCACATAAGTGTTGACCGGGTAGAGAAGATCCCAACCCTGCTGGTAATATTTATCAACTAATTTTTGACCATTAAAATCATCTGCCCATTTGGGTAATTCGTTCATATAATAAGTAGAAGTTATCCAGCTTCCTACGGTATTATCATACCAGTAGGCAGCATTAGCGCTATGACCTGCAGTAAGGATGCCACCACGATCTTTAATAGCTACCCCGATTACTTTACTTTTAAAATTGGTGGCTAACCTTAATTCATCGCAAATGGTGGTTACCAGCATATTCTTTGGACTCATCTTACCTAATGCGGAGTTACTGCCCACTGTATTTACTGATTTATCTTCAGTGCAATAAACTGTTCTCATTTGATCCCTGTCCCACCAGAAATTACCCGTGATGCCACTGATGGCCGGAACAGAGCCGGAGTAGATGGTACTATGCCCGCAGGCTGTTACTGATGGTGTATAAGGTATTAGTGTATTCTCACAGGTAAAGCCCTGGTTTAGCATTCTCTTAAAACCTCCTTTAGCATCATACCTGTCATAATACCGATAAAGATAATCCCAGCGCATCTGGTCTACCACAATGCCTACAATCAATTTGGGACGCGGAATAGGTTGCTGTGCCTGAACGGAAAAACCCATTATTAAACCCAGTAAAGCCGACAATAGTTTTTGCATGAAAAATGTTTGGGCAAATGTAAGGTTTTGAGGGATGCTGATTTGTTATGATTGCGGGACGAGAATTTTGGGGCAAAGGATGCTTTTCTCAATTACATGCCATGGTATTGTACCCATCAATATGCAGTAGCCTCTGCAACATCCCGGATATTATTATAGAAGCATTTTTAAGACTGTTGTATTTTTTATTTATATGATGGTTTCTGCTTGTATCCGAAAAATTTATGGGTACAACAATTATTTTGTTGCCACGTTTTATAACTTTAAATTTAAGTTGGCTCCCGCCCTTTGAACATTCTGCTAAGTTAATCCTGCTGCGTTTTATAAAGAAGAATAGAATTATTTTTTTTATTATTGAAACAAACCAACATGCAACAACAAAACCTCCAACCGGTTGCGTTACAGGAGCGCATACAGACAATTGATATTATACGTGGCTTTACCCTTTTTGGTATTCTGATTGTAAACTTAACAGTTGATAACCCCGGTGTATCTCCCATGACGGGACGAACAGGATTTTTTGATCAGCTTGTTTACTGGCCAATTGATTTTTTCCTCAATGATAAATTCATGGCTATATTTTGCTTTCTGTTTGGCCTTGGCTTTGCCATTCAAATGTTGCGTGCCAAAGAAATGAAGAGCAATTTTATTTTTGTTTATATGCGCCGCCTGATTGTTCTTTTCCTGATTGGTGCTGTTTGTCGGATTTTTATTGGCGGAAGAGAAGTTATTACTGAATACGCAATGGTAGGTGTGCTCCTCTTGTTCCTTTACAGGTTGCCATTGAAAATATTGCCAGTACTTGCATTTCTATGCGTAGTCGGTATCTGGGGCAGGGATTCTGTCATCCACTCCCGGGAAATGCCTACAACCAATAAGCAGGTTAATGTTGATACTTCTATATTGAATAATTATGTGGGGGTTTATCAATTGAACCCCAAGATCAGGCAGATATTTATAATAAAGAGAAATAAGCTGGTAGGGGAAGGACAGGCCAGAGAGTATGGACTGGTTGCCTTATCAGATTCGGAATTTCGTGTAACTGATGGCAAAACCAAAATAACGTTTGTCAAAGATTCAACAGGGGAGGTAAAAAAATATGTTGCGCAAAATCCAAATGGCGAATGGAAGAAAATTAAAACAGATCTGCAACAGGCACTGAAAGAACAGATAGAAAAAAGAAT
>JANMLJ010000340.1:0-12316 GCA_031372465.1 Chitinophagaceae bacterium
CATTAAATTTCTTTATCTGGTTCCTGCTGTTTAGCACATATATATTGTCAAGGTTGTCTATTGTAAAATCAACAATATCGCCTTTAATAGTCTTGATGAGCCGGAAAGTCGTATCAGACTGTGCCAGACAATGACTTGAAAACGAAAAGCAAATCAATAATATATGCAGTAGTTTTTTCATTTAGTTTCTGATAATTCTGTCATCTTTTCCCTGGTAAGATTTTAATTCCATGGTTATTCCATCAAATACTGCATAGGTAAAGTATAGTATCCAATCGCCTAAATTGATATACCGGGCTTCATCTCCTGCCCCATTTTTTTCCGGGTGTATATCAGGTAGACGATAATCAATAGCTAAATGTCTATGCCCAAATACAAAAAAGTCAATTTTTTTTTCTTTAAGGACCTCCTTGCAGTAAATAAGGAGCCATTCTTTTTCTTCACCGAGAAATACTTCTTCCTTCAGACCAGCAGCCCTGCTGCGGCGGCTTAGATAGTTGGCTAACCCAATGCCTAGCCGAGGCGGAAAAATGCCAAACAACCATTTACAAACCGGGTTACGAAATACTTTTTTTAATCTTTTATAGCCATGATCACCAGGCCCAAGTCCGTCGCCGTGGCCAATTAAAAATTTTTTCCCATTTCTTTCAAACTCTGCTGGCTTAAAGTAAACGGGAATATTGAGTTCCTTAGAGAAATAATCCCGCATCCACATATCGTGATTACCGACAAAAAAATGAATGGCAATACCTGCATCTGTCATTTCGCCGAGTTTGCCAAGCAATCTAACATATCCTTTGGGAACAACATTTTTGTATTCATACCAGAAATCAAACATATCACCAACCAGAAAGATTTCTGTGGCATCATTTTTAATTTTGTCGAGAAAATGCACCAGCAATTTTTCTCTTTCGAGGCTGCTGGCATGATCGGGCGCACCGAGGTGGAAATCGGAGAGAAAATATATTTTACTGGCCACAATTAAATTTTGCGTAACCGTTAAAAAATGAATGAATTATTTGGAGTACAATTTATAACTACCTTCTATAAACCCATCTCCTTTTTTGTCCCAAACCCTGAATGACACGGTGAAAGATGTGGGGGGAACTCCTTCTTTTAATTTCAGAATAGCAGATAAATACATAGATTTTGAATCATCAACGGATATTCCGTCAGGGTATTTTTGAAAAAGATCGGCCTCCTCCAATATGACTGTTCCATCTTCAGTTACTATTTTTTCTGAAGCGCCCAGCATCACTTTACCATTTTCTTCTACCCAACCGGTATCAATGAGTAGTTGCATTTTAATAGTGCTGTTAAAATCAACAAAATTATCATCGGGCACCCGTTGCCCGTTATCAAAAAGAAGATAGGCCTTTTCTACTTTTACCTTATTGGTGGTAAGTTGAATTTTGTTATAAACTCTTGCGCCATCTTTTACTTCTGCCACACCGGAATCTTTATCAGGCGTCTTACCAACTGAACAATTAAACTCACAGGATTGCAGCATAAAAACAACACAAACTGCAAAAAGAAAAGACACTGATTTCATATACTATTTTTTTGAGTTTAAGTATTCAAGCATATCACCGGAGGGAATTAATGTTTTGTCTTTTATGTCACCGTTGTACCAGTATATCCATGCTTTGGTTACTTGATTATTGAAATATACTTCTACAATCTCCCTTCGATACAATTGTACTTCATCCGCTTCTACTGAAACACCTTCATAATCATCCAGCTGACCTATAGCCCATGAGAATTCATGTTCTTTTATTGCCTGGTAAAGTTCGCCAATAATAAAACTGTTATCATCAGTACTGATACCTGCAGGGTAAGTACCAAGGTCATATAGATTACCCTTTACCCTGGCTTCGCCGATAAACTTAAAAAAGCGGCTGATATATTCATAGACAGGGCTGTGAAATCCGCTACGGAGTGAGCCATATACAAATAACTGGTAAACACCGGAATTTATCATGGCATAAAGATAAGCCAAGTGAATAAAAGGAAGAAAAGAGGTATTTTTTTAATTTTTAATTCAGGATTCTACCAAAAACAAATACACTTCTTTTGGTCCATGTACACCTACCACCAACGTTTTTTCAATATCAGCTGTGCGGCTTGGGCCGGTGGCAAAAGTTATCAGGGAGGGAAGATTGGGACCATATTTATCTTTTGCTCCCTGTAAAGCGTCTTTTAAATCATAGACTAGTTGATTGGTAAATGCAATACAAATATGAATGGGAGCATATACACTGGTTGTCCGGCCATTGGTTTGTGCCGAACTCATAACTATGGTTCCTGTTCTTGCAACTAAACTTTCACAGCCTGTAATAGAAACATCACAGTTAGCCAGATCAGTTTTTATTAATCTGTCCGCCAATTGCCCGGCAACAACTGTAATCAGTTTATCTTCAACACAAAATATTTTTTCCCAATTCTGTTTTTTTACCAGGCTACTCAGTTGAAATGCAAATTCCTGTTGATTGATGCAGTAAATAAATTTGCCTTGTAATTTGGTAAATTGTTCAGCAAATTCAACTGCTGGTTCCTGTTGCAGGGGTTGAAATACGTTTTGATTACCTTCACTATTCGGAAAAGGCAAAGGCGTTGAGTTAGTCAACGCCTTCCGGATCTTTTTTAAAATATTCTCTTTTGAACTGGAAAAACTCATACTTTACTATTAAATAGAAGGTGCCAAACCAATAGTACCAGCTTGTTCACCGGTTGATTTTTCATCCTCAATTTCTGGTACTACTTCTGCAACAGTTCCTTCCACAACATCTGCAATTGTAAGGTCATCAGTCAGTGGCTTTTTTTCCTCATAAGGTCTTTTACCGATCAGTGCCTCAACATCACTCTGAAACAGCACTTCTTTTTCCAGTAATGCATGGGCTATTTTCTCCACTTCTCCTTTCTTTTCAATCAGCAACTGCTTGGTTTTTTCGTAAGCATCATCAATAAGTTTTCGTACTTCCTGGTCAATCATCTTTGCCGTTTCATCAGAATAGGGTTTGGTAAATGTTGTTTCCTGTTGAGGATCATAGAAACTGATATTACCAATTTTATCATTCATGCCATATACAGTAACCATAGCATACGCAATTCTTGTAATCTGCTGCAGATCATTCTGTGCACCGGTTGAAATTTTATGGAAGAAAATATCTTCGCTGGCTCTGCCACCCAATGTCATACAAATCTGATCTGTTAACTGGTCAGTGTTATATAAATATTGTTCTTTGGGTGTATATTGAGCATAGCCAAGTGCGGCACTTCCTCTTGGAACGATGGTTACTTTAAGCAATGGATAAGCATGTTCCAGGTACCAGCCACAAACTGCATGTCCAGCTTCATGAAAGGCAATAATTTTTTTCTCTTCCGGGGAAATGATTTTATTCTTTTTTTCCAACCCACCAATCACACGATCAACTGCATCCTGAAAGTCAGACATATCCACTGCCTCTTTATTTTTACGGGCAGCAATCAAAGCTGCTTCATTACAAACGTTGGCAATATCCGCACCGGCAAAACCGGGAGTTTGCTCTGCTAATTTGTGAATATCTAATGTTTTTGAAATCTTGATTGGTTTCAGGTGCACTTTAAAGATGGCTTCACGGCCAACTAAATCTGGTTTGTCGATAGTTATTTGCCTGTCAAATCTACCAGGGCGAAGAAGTGCGGTATCTAATACATCCGGACGATTAGTGGCAGCTAATACAATAATTCCCACATCAGTACCAAATCCATCCATTTCAACCAATAGCTGGTTCAACGTACTTTCTCTTTCGTCATTACTCATCATTGCATTCTTTCCTCTTGCGCGGCCAATGGCATCTATTTCATCAATGAAAATGATACAGGGAGCTTTTTCTCTTGCCTGTTTGAATAAATCTCTAACACGGCTTGCTCCAACACCTACAAACATTTCAACAAAGTCTGATCCACTCAAACTAAAGAAAGGAACTTGTGCTTCGCCTGCGACTGCTTTTGCCAGCAATGTTTTACCGGTACCGGGAGGTCCAACCAATAATGCTCCTTTTGGAATTTTACCACCAAGGTTGGTATATTTTTTAGGGTTCTTCAAAAAGTCAACAATCTCCATTACTTCTACTTTTGCTTCATCTAAACCTGCTACATCTGCAAAAGTGATATTGACTTTTGTTCCTTTGTCAAATAATGTAGCTTTTGATTTCCCAATATTAAAAATTCCGCCGGGACCACCACCACCTCCGGCACCGCCACTCATTTTCCGCATCAGTAAAATCCACAAGCCGACAAATAATAAAATGGGTAATAAAAATTGTAATGCACCACCAAGCCAATCTCTTTCAGTTTTTACATCAAATTCTACCCTTTTTTCATTGGGCACATTATTCTCCTTATAAAAATCGTCCATTTGCTTCTCAAAGTCGCCGGAATATTTAAACGACATATGAGGGCCTTTTTCATTTAATTTTCCATTAACGCCCTCTTTTAATTCAGTTTTTCGCTTTTCAACTGACTCTTTAGTCAGATAGATCTTAACAGTTTTTCTGTTATCTATTATTTCATATTTGCTTACTTCACCACCCAATATCATGTTTTTAAACGCAAGATTGTTTGTTTTGGCAGCATTAGGTGAGAAGGGTCCAAACAATTGGAAACCTATCAATACGGCAAACAAGATGGCATATATCCAGTAAATACTAAACCTTGGGCCTTTTTTAGTTGGATTATTGGGGTCATCATTTTTAGCGGGCCGGTTGTTAAACCGAGGTTGCCTGTTCTCTTTCTTATTGGGGTCTTGTGACATATATTATTTCCTATGAATGTGCTTACTTAATAATAATTATTTAAACAAAAAGTTCTCTTAAATACAATATTTAACATTAATCGTTGTGTTCATGGCTGGCCGCATCACTCCACATTTCTTCCAGGTTGTAAAATTTTCTGGTATCGGGAAGCATCACATGTACTACTACATTCACATAATCAATCAACACCCAGTTCAATTGCTGAAAACCTTCATGATGATAAGGATTTTCACTGCATTTTTCTTTTACACAACTTTCTACATTATCTGCAATTGCTCGTATTTGCGTTGAGTTATTTGCTTCGCAGATAATAAAGAAATCAGCTACTGCTTCATTTATTTTTCTCAGATCAAGAGAAACAATAGAAGAGCCTTTTTTCTCCTGGATAGCTGCAATAATGGTCTTGATGATTTTTGAATTCTTCGTTAACCTTGCTGCACTTGCCTGTCCGGTAGACAGGCTTTTTTTCTTGCGGTTGGTGAGAGATGCCAGTTGTTCCAAATAATGAAATTGTTTAATTTGAGTTTATGTTTATGTTGCTGATTACTGATTGTTACTGACTGGCTATATTGTACATGCTTTGATGAACTTTTACCAGAAAGAAAATACCAGCAACAAGAAACTTGTTTACTTTGTCAAAAATAGCAATTAATTGCCACAACCTTTCTCTACAAGACCCTTTGGATTGCCATTCATTGAATTACAATCTATTGACAGTACCAACAATTATGCCCGTCAACAGATACATGCTGGTTTGGCACAACATGGCATGGCTATTTTTGCTCATGAACAACTGGCAGGAAAAGGCCAAATGGGTAAAGTTTGGGCAACTGAAAAAAGCGCCAATATCGTTTTAAGCATACTGGTAAAACCCCAGCCCTTGCAAATTACGCAGCAATTTCACCTAAGTGCTTGTGTGGCAGTTGCCTTACAGGAGTTCTTTATGAAATATGCGGGAGATGACAGCAAAATAAAATGGCCCAACGACCTTTACTGGCAGGACAGAAAGGCAGGGGGGGTTTTAGTAGAGTCAGTTATCAGTAGCCGCGAGATCGGGGGTGGAAACTGGGAATGGGCTATTGTCGGGATTGGCATCAATATTAATCAACTAATTTTTCCAACTGATT
This sequence comes from Chitinophagaceae bacterium, assembly GCA_031372465.1. Classification (GTDB taxonomy): domain Bacteria; phylum Bacteroidota; class Bacteroidia; order Chitinophagales; family Chitinophagaceae; genus JJ008. The sequence goes on from JANMLJ010000340.1 coordinate 5,924, forward strand.
TGCCCAACCCGGTATCGTTAAAACAAATTACCGGTAAAAATTTTAACCCGGTAGAGCTGGCCAAAGAACTTTGTCTTGTTTTCAACAAAAAATTTACTGAATTGATTAAAGATGGGTTTGAAAATATTTACACTACTTACCTGGATCAATTATACAAGAGAAGGGCAACAGTAAAGTTGAAAAAAGACAATATTGTTTTTGAAGCATTGATAGAAGGTGTAGCACCCTCCGGTAAATTAATTATACAACATGCCTTCCAGGAAGAAATTAATTTTGGAGATATAGAGTGGGTTATTAAATAAATTTTATTCCCTTCATCAATTTTTCATCTTTCTCACTTTCCCTTGCCTCTACTTCATATTTATTATTATAGTAACCGTTCTTCACCCACTCAATAAGATATGAAACAAGAAAACGGGCAAAACCAATTTGGCGGTATTGTTCCACATGTTTCAGTTCATGGCAAACCCATTCTTTATCCTGAAGAAATTCATTTCGCCTGGTATTGTGCAAGTGTATAGTACTACCAAAAACAATCGCCAGCTTTTCACCATTCATTTTAACCGCTGCCAATTTTGCAATCCATGAATTTTCTTTGACGCTTACTTCCATGTATCTATGACTTTACAAAGCCTGATTTCGTTGCAAAAAAGCTTACCCTGTTAAAAGCTTTGGCAGTTTTCCTTACACTATTCACCCGTTACTTTATCTCTCCACAATGTAAAATTCCTTAAGATCGTAAAGCCCCAGCGGAACTGGCCCTTTCCCCAGGAGGTGATTGTACGGGGTATAAAACGATTTTCCATTAGTTCTGTAGCATTGGTAAAATTCAACCTGAATATATGGCCTGAAGTGAGAATCTCAAATCCAATCCCCAGCGGTGAAGAGAATTTAATATTGTTTTTTATACTGAAAGAATCTTTTACACTTTCCTTGCGAAATGTATGAAAATAATCAACTAAAAGGTTTAAACGGTTTGCCACCAACGGCAGTTTGATGGCGCCACCCAGCGCAAACATACTTTTCTGATCGTATGAAATGGCATAACCCCTGGTCAAAAAGGTAGGGTTCAATTGAAGGCTTACATTGCCTATTTTTCGGGCAATAATGAGCTGCAGAACTTTACTTACCCTGTCTGAGAATTTACTAAAACTATGATCCTGATTGGGGAAAGTTGATGCTTTATTGGATGATACAACTGTGTTGGCATATACTGCAACAGATAATGGATGTGCAGGATCATTTTCCATTTGTTCCATCAATTTATATTTCAATCCCAGTTCCCATAAACGTTGTTGTGGCCCGGCCCCTTTAGCCCTTGCAGTTATCAAATCAAAGCGCTTGCCCAGTCCAATCTCGAAACCAATGCGTACATCTGTTGAATTGTCAAGACCAAAGAAATTTTTAATCCCCCCGTTCTTACCAGCTATATCGCCAAAACTATGTGATACTTTAAAAGCCATCTTGCCTTTACCTACCGTTTCAGGGGTATTGGCATTGATTGCTTTATCAGCACTAAAAATTCTTACTGGTTTTTTTTCTTTACTATTCTGCGCCATTATCTGTACACAAAATGCAAGGCTTGCAATAAGTAATACTTTTTTCATACTAGTGATTTAAAATATGAGTAAGAATCGTTAACCAGCACCGATAGGTTGCCTGAAATTAACCATTAAATTACAATAAAGATTATAGGGTCAAGGCAAATAATTTTTAGCTGCAGTTGAAACAGTTATTCCATTGCTGCTAAAATTTCCTGGGCATGCGCTTTATTCTTTGGCCGTAGAAAAATTTTACAGATAAATCCTTTTTCATTTATTACAAATGTTGTTCTTAATACTCCCATATATTTATTACCAAAAAGTTGTTTCTGATCCCAAACGCCATATTTTTTCAGTATAGTATGTTTTGTATCTGCTATTAATGTAAATGGTAAACTGAATTTGATAGAAAATTTTTTATGCATTTTTGTTTCGTCCGGGCTAACACCGATTACTTCAAACCCATTTTTTTTCATTAATCCATAATTATCCCGAAGGTTACAAGCCTGAATAGTGCAGGTGGGGGTATCATCCTGTGGATAGAAGTATAGAATAACTTTTTTCCCTTTAAAATGAGCCAGAGAAATTTTATGACCATCCTGGTCGGTACCCGAAAATGCAGGGGCTTTGTCACCTTCTTTAAATATAACCATAATTTATTATTTCTTTTTCTTAACCACCTTTTTAGTAGTGGTAGTTTTCTTATTATTTTTATTGCTGCTTCCTTTCTTAGCAATTTTCTTTTTGGGCGGAGGGGCTATATAAGGATATTTTTTAAACCACCATGTTTTGGTAGTGGTATTACCTGCGAGGTCGGTGGCAGTAGCGGTAAGCTGATGTACTCCATCCGGGCAACGTTCATCAAATTTGTATATCCAGTTGCGGCTTTTATCATTGGTAAACCTCAGCCACTGGCTGTCTAATTCTACCCGGAAATTCTTCACAATGCCAAAATTATCTGTAGGCGTAAAGACAATTCTAGTGGCTGCACTCAGATTTATCGTGTCTCCTTTTCCTAAATCATTTATCTGAGGTGATATCATGTCGGCCAATACCTGGAAACTCCCAAAATCACTAAAATTAGCTGTCAACCACCCATTTTGTACTACTACTTTTCTTATAGTACTGCCTTTACCAGTTCGTTGCATGATGAGTTTGTCTTTCCACTCTTCAGGAATTGTTTTACTTGGTTTAATATTTACCACTATGTCATCGTGTACAGGATAAGAAGCATCATTTAACTGATGCAAAGCCGATACAGTATAAAAAGCCAGTGAATTATTACGGTAATATAATGCGGGAACCGTATCGTACAAACCAAAAGCTGATAGCGCTGCTTTAAAATCGAATTTATCCAATTCGTTTTTTTTATTGGGAACGAATTTTGAAGCTAACGATTGATTAATATCTGCCTTTGCAAGGCTGTCATCACGCTGAATAATAAAATTTAATTGCGAAGTATTCCCTTCTATATCATTAACGTCAATACTTATTAAGTGTAAACTGGTATCTGTAAGATGAATAACCCCATCGTTTTTTATTTGCGTGTATACACTGCTCTGATTGCCGGGTAATTGTGACAGATGCTGCAGATAAGCCCCACCCTGATAATGATAACGGTAATCAATATGCGCATTAATATAAACCGTTTCATCATAACCAATAGTGTCTAATACAAAGCTTAATTGTGGCTCTTCATCCAGGTAAAGTTTAGCAGAAAAAATTCCGTTATCGCTGCCACCACCATCCATTTTATCAACAGACTGAATGGCAAAACTTATTTTGCTGAGCCCTGTTTTTATTATTTTATTTTGAGCAATGATATAGCCATTGCCCGTATTTTTCACCGAAAAAAGCACCGGTGTTTGTGCAAAAACTGATTTACTTCTGTCATACATTGCCAGTCGAATAATTGCAGGCGGCGTATTATCCTGTATGGAAAAATTGAAGAGCAATGGATTTAATCTTTTGTCTGTTTTACTATCAATAATCTCAAAATGTAAATGTGGTCCCTGGGACCCGCCGGTATTACCACTGTTTGCAATAAAAGTTCCTTTTGCCACCGGAAACTGATCTTTTGTAAAAGCCAATTCAACGGCCCAGCTTTCCTGATTATATTGTTGTTTGGTTACATAGTTTTCTAATTGAAAATAAAATTCATTCAGGTGAGCATATAAAGTAGAGAGTCCGTTGGGATGATTAATAATAATAAACCTGCCATAACTCTGCGGACGTATACCCACTTTGGCTATATATCCTTCTGCAGCAGCATATACAGGCAGATTTTCTTTTGCTTCTGTTCTGATGTCAAGACCCATATGCCAGTGATTGGGTCTCAGTTCGCCAAAATTGGCAGATAATTGCAGGGGTATTCCCAATGGATTGCGGAAATAATTATGGGGATTATCATTTAAATCCTGTTGGGCGAATACTTCTACACCCAAAATGGATAAACCCATTAAAAAACCAATGCGGATCTGATAGTTGCGGATCATTGAAGCTGCAAATTAACAATATAGTACCTTTCTGCTTTGATTTGATAGTATAAATTTGAACCCGGGTCTCATTTATTCTAATTTTAAAAATTATGAAAAAATCAATCAGCCTCTTAGTCTTTTTATGTATTTCTTTTTTTGTTTTCTCGCAAGATTGTACTGTAGAAATGCAAGCGTTAAAAGGAACGTATGCCGGTGAATGTAAAAAAGGAAAAGCTAATGGAAAAGGTAAGGCCTCCGGTAAAGATACTTATGAAGGGGATTTCAAATCAGGCCTGCCTGACGGAGAGGGCACTTATACCTGGGCCAACGGCAACCGGTATATCGGGCATTTTACAAATGGGTTAAAAGAGGGTAAAGGCAATTTTTTCTATAAACGAGAAAATGCAAAAGACAGTATTCTTGCCGGATACTGGCTAAATGATAAATATAATGGACTTCAGGAAACCGCTTATAAGCTAGTATATAAAAGTAGATTGATTAATGATCTGGAGGTGGAATATAAACAGGACCCTGATAACAGGATCACTTTTTTTATCACCAATACTTCCGGGGGAGGTTTTTTTATTGATGGAACTGAAATGCCAAAAATGAAAATTGATGAAATACAAATTATTTCAGGGTCCTATGGCAGGCTTGTTTATAATGATTCACATGCCAAGAAAACAGAATCAATTTTGGAAGATGTTGTTTATCCCATTCGTTTCAAAGCCAATATTGGAGAGGAGCAGCTGGAAATGGAATTCAAAAAACCAGGCAACTACCTTATTACCATGCGAATCAACAATTAACAGAAATTTTACGCTTTTCCCAATACTTTTCAATTTAAAATTTCCTCAACAGGTTATTGGCTGTAAGGTTCAATAGTTGTATCTTTTTGCACTTTTATGACAATGAAAAAATTATTATACTGGCTATTACCACTCTCTTTTGTTTTATCTGCCTGCCCGTTTGAGTCGCCGGTGCCACTTACTGCCAGACCTGCAGAAGCGGTTGATACCTCTCTCATTGGCTATTGGTATGGCATTATAACAGATGGCAGTGATTATTTTGGTATTGAAGCGTTGGATATTGCCAAACAGTCGGATTCCGTGTATTCCATTACCAGGTATGGAAAAGTAGTTAAAGGCGACACTTACCTTCGTGATACGTCACATTTCACCGGCTTTATTTCTTATTTAGGTGAAGAACGGTTTATGAATGTTGAGAGTATTAAAACATTCGTTATTCCCGCAACAAAAAAACAAGCAGAATCCAGGAAAGAAATAATATTTTATTACCTGGCATCACTCGATCGGCGAAAAGATACATTGAGTGTTAAAACTATAAGAGAAAAATTTTCTCCTTCCCGCCGAACATTAAATATTACGGATGATTTAAAAAGAATGGTCTCCGAATCGTTGGGGCAAAAAGTAGATATTTACGAAGAGGACTTTACCCTTTCTTACAAGAAAATTATAAAACCAATTCCTCTTAAACCTTTGGGGAAATAAATGGGGAAAAAATCCTCATCACCTACTATCAATATAACGTCATTCCCTTAGTTTTGCGCAATTTGTTAACCCACCCCAGCCTTCGCACATGCTATGGCTGGCAAGCCCGCCCCTCCCAGGAGGGGATAAAAAAATGCCAAAAGACAATTCAATTAAAACGGTTCTTATTATCGGCTCCGGCCCCATCATTATCGGACAAGCCTGTGAATTTGACTATTCAGGAACCCAGGCTTCAAAAAGTTTGAGGGAAGAAGGACTAAAAGTTATATTGATTAACAGTAATCCGGCTACCATAATGACCGACCCGATGATGGCTGACCGGGTATACCTGCTGCCACTTACGGTGGAAAGTATTGAACAAATATTACAAGAAAACCAGATAGATGCCGTTCTGCCTACCATGGGTGGACAAACAGCATTGAACCTGGCCAAAGAAGCAGAAGAATTGGGTATCTGGCAACAATATAATGTACGGTTGATTGGTGTAGATATTAAAGCTATTGAAAAGGCTGAAGACAGGGAAAAATTCAGAAAATGGATGATTGAAATAGGTGTAACTGTGGCTACCGGAAGAATTGCCAACTCCTTTCTGGAAGGAAAAGAATGTGCTCAGGAAATGGGTTTCCCACTGGTACTTCGCCCTTCTTTTACACTCGGTGGTACAGGTGGTGGCCTGGTTTTTAAAAAAGAAGACCTGGATGAAGCCCTCAACAGGGCACTTACTGCAAGTCCTATTCATGAAGTGCTGGTGGAAAAAGCAGTATTAGGTTGGAAAGAATTTGAACTGGAACTGCTTCGTGACATGGCAGATAATGTTTGTATTATTTGCACGGTAGAAAATTTTGACCCGATGGGTGTTCATAC
>JANMLJ010000526.1:0-34754 GCA_031372465.1 Chitinophagaceae bacterium
TTACTCAATTATTATAAATTATGTAAAAATAAAGTCCTGTTAATCAACAGGACTATACAAAAATAGGGGAAATTAGTGGTCAGGCTATAAGCCGGTTTTCCACTTTTATTTCTTTAAGGCATCCCTGATCTCCCGTAACAAAACAATATCCTCAGGTGTAGCAGCAGGGGCTTCTACCTCTTTCTTTTTAGCGGCATTCATTGCTTTGATAATCAAGAATAATACAAAAGCAATCAAGACAAAGTCAATGATTGACTGAAGTAAAATCCCAACCGGGAAAATTGTATTCCCAATGGTAAAACTTACTTCTGACATTCCTCCTTTACCAATTATCATGGCTATTATTGGCATAACTATACTGTCTGTTAAGGCAGTAACAATTTTGCCAAAAGCTCCGCCGATGATAACAGCAACTGCCAGGTCAACAATGTTGCCTTTCATGGCAAATTCCTTAAATTCTTTTAGCATACCCATAAAATTATTTTTTTAATGTGTAAAACAAACTTATGAATTATATCAATAATTCTTCTTTAGAAAAGGGTTTTTACCAAAATAAATACTATTTTTTTAACCCGGGGAATTGCATATCAAGCCCCTTTAATAATTCATTAATTTTGCTGGCTATTATATATTCTTTGTACCAATTCTGGTCAGCAGGAACGATAGTCCATTCAGGATTATTGCAATTATTAAAACAATCCTCATACATCTGCCTGTAAATATCCCAAAGTTTTGCCTCTTCAAAATCATTCTCATTGTATTTCCACATTTTTGCCGGGTCTTTCATCCGCTCACTAAGCCTTTCGTGTTGTTCTTCCGGTGAAATATGCAGATAAAATTTAAGTATATGGGTGTGATTGTGTTCCTGTAGCAAAAGCTCAAAATCATTAATGGATTTCATTCGTTTTGTTGCCGTTTCATCATCACACCATTTATGTACCCTGGTTATTAAAATATCCTCATAATGCGATCGGTTAAATATCTGTATTATCCCTTTTGAAGGGGCATGCTGATGAATACGCCATAAAAAATCATGCGCTAACTCTTCAGCTGTTGGTGCTTTGTATGATTTAACGGTAACCCCTTGCGGATTCATATTTCCCATTACATTCCTTATCACTCCATCCTTTCCACTACCATCCATTCCCTGTATTACTACCAGTACCGCATGTTTGCCTTCTGCAAATAACAGGTTTTGCAGATCATCAAGCTCTTTGATAATGGTATCTGTTTTTTCTTTTATTTCCTTTTTATCCAACTCTTTGGGGGCACGGGTCGAAATCTCAATTAGTTTTATCTGGCTCATAATTATCAATTAAAAATTAGAATAGTATTATTACAAATTATACTACTTCGGCCAATCTGACAAATTGAATAAAAAAAAAGGATGGTGTGATTTCATTTTATGACCTTTGCGGCCTTTATGAGTAATAAATTTATTAGCTGGTCTATTTTTATCATTTTATGTATTATCTGGGGCAGTTCTTTCAAATTGATGCATGACAGTCAACTCGGCATGTCTGCCTTCCAGATAGCAGCACTCCGTATTTTTTCAGCGGGTCTTGTATTTATTCCCTTTGCTTTTTTTCATTTCGCAAAAATTCCCAAAAACAAATTGGGTTTAGTAATCCTTAGTGCCATTTTTGGAAATTTAGTGCCAGCTTTCCTGTTTTCTGAAGCCATCACTAAACTGGATAGTTCGCTGGCAGGTATTCTCAATTCGTTGACACCAATTTGTGTTATTGTGATTGGTATTTTCTTTTTTAAAGATAAAATTAAAAGCCAGAAAATTGTTGGTGTGCTGACAGGCTTTCTGGGATTAGTATTACTTACCATTTTACCCTTGCTTTTAGAAAAAAGAGGGATGAGTTTTCAAAATTTTGGTTACACGTTATTGATTGTATTGGCAACTTTTCTCTACGGCATTAATGTGAACATGGTAGGTCATTATTTAAAAGGGCTTAATCCAATTCATGTAGCAACTGTTTCTCTGGCATTTATGACCATCCCTTCAGGCTTCGTCCTCTGGCAACAGGGGTTTCTTCAACTAAATTTCAATGATAAACATGTACAGGATTCTATCTGGGCTTCTGCTGGCCTGGGTGTTGCCGGAAGCGCTATTGCAACTGCTTTATTTTATATTCTCGTAAAAAGAGCCGGGATATTATTTGCTTCATTAGTTACGTATGGCATCCCATTTATTGCTTTATTTTGGGGATTCAGAGATGGAGAGAAAATAACCTGGGTAAAACTTCTTTGCCTTAGTATTATTCTATTAGGTGTTTACCTGGCCAACCGACCCGACAAAAAAGAAAGCAACACCGTTTGATGTTGCTATTACTATTTTGAATTGTAGTTCTTTTGGGTATAATACACGAAAAATATTCATAGCTGAAAAGGTCTTTCTTAAAATGGCCTTTTTATACAGCATTCTTTCTATTCTATACCGACATTATCTCTTTTTCTTTTGATGCAAGGTGTTTTTCTACCACTGAAATAAACTTATCTGTCAACTGCTGTACTTCTGCTTCTGCATCTTTTGCAGCATCTTCACTTAACCCGGTTTTTTCTAATTTTTTGATATGCTCAATAGCATCCCGGCGTATACTGCGTATAGCCACTTTAGAATGCTCCCCTTCGCCATGGCATCTTTTTACCAGCTCTTTTCTTCTTTCTTCAGTTAGTGGAGGTAAGAAAAGGCGGATAAAGTTGCCATCATTTTGTGGGTTGATGCCAATATTAGCTGCAATAATGGCCCTTTCGATTGGTTGCAGCATATTTTTTTCCCAGGGTTGAATGCTGAGTGTCCTGGCATCCATTGCACTGATGTTAGCTACCTGGTTGATGGGCATTGGTGAACCATAATAGTCTACCTGAATGCCATCCAGCATCTGCGGATTTGCTTTTCCTGCTCTTATTTTAACCAATTCAGCTTCCAGGTGATTGATAGCTTTAGTCATGTGGTCATCTGCTACCGCAATTATTGATTCAATATTTTCTTCCATACAATTTTATTTTAAACAGAATATCCGGTTAACTCAGGTTAAACCGGACCGCAAATCTACTGAAACACCTTATTCAAAAAAAATGCCCCGGTTTTACTACCAGGGCTAATAATAAGTTGATTGCTATTAATTTTTTTCGGCTAACTGAGCTTCTTTTTTAAGGGCCACAATTTTTGAGGTAATCGTAAGTTCAGCAGCTCCATTTTTACGTTTGGCAATTACCATTGTCCGGCGTCTGCGGTAATAATATAAAAAGCCTAAGCCGGAAGAGGCAAGTGTAAGCATGATGATCAGTAATAAAGTTGTACCCAATGATCTTCCAAACCAGGCAAGCATGATAAATCCAACGTTAATACCTACACAGGTAAATGTAACAGCAGCATGACTCAATCCCCTGTCAAGCAACAAATGATGAACGTGGTTGCGGTCAGGTGTAAAAGGCGATGTACCATTTAAAATGCGGATACTGAACACCCGAAGTGTATCAAGTAAAGGCACAATAAGAACTGAAAAACCAATTGCAACGGAAGAAGTAATCGGAATTGCTACTGAAGGTTCATGTGCAACATTAATAAATTTGATAACCAGGATTGCATTTACAAGCCCAATCATCAGTGAGCCTGAATCCCCCATAAATATTTTGGCGGGGTGATGATTAAATATCATAAAAGCAATAAGGCTGCCTGCCAAAGAAAATGATAACAAGGCATAGGCCTGCATATTTACTGCAAAGAAATAAGATCCGAAAATCAACATGCTTAAAATTCCAAGACTAGCCGCCAGTCCGTCCACACCGTCAATCAGGTTAGATGAATTAATAACTACAATAATTGTAAGGTAGGACAGAGCAAGGCCAAAACCCTCGGTTACCTGTTCAAATCCGAACAGGCCATACATACTATCTAATCGTATGCCACCCAGGTGAATGAGGATAGAAGCAGCTATTATCTGACCAATAAACTTCTTGGTAGCTGATAAAATCATCAGGTCATCTTTCAGGCCAAGGAAAAAAATGACAATAGCGGCAGCAAAAAAGTATTGAAACTCGTAATTGTACTGTCCCTGAATAGACAAAAGAGAAGCCAGAATAAACCCACCAAAAATGCCAACACCACCTAAAGAAGCCACTAAACGGGTATGAACTTTACGTTCATCTGGAATATCATATAGTTTCTTTTTCTCAGCTATCTGTAAAACCACTGGAATGGCCAGAAAGGTAATAATGAATGAAACTGAAGCAGTTAATAATACGTCAAGCATCTAAGCAGCTTTATATGGTACAAAAATAAGGGTTACCCTTTTGGTTTTCAATTTATTCTTTAGGGTACGTGACTTTAATTTTGAACAAAAACCGGATTACTTGAATTTGTTTATAGTTTGATTAGTCAGGATTGGATTTGTATGTAAAAAGATTGCATTTTTGCACCGCAACCCCCTTATTGGGTGACAAGATACAAAAAGTTTAAAAAGAAACTATTTTTTTATGGCAGAACTAATAGAAATAGCCTCACAAATACGACGTGATATCGTAAGAATGGTGCATGGAGTCAACAGCGGCCACCCTGGAGGATCATTAGGCTGTGCAGATTTTTTAACGGCATTGTATTTTAAAATTATGAAGCATGACCCTGCTTTTAATATGGATGCAACCGGCGAAGACGTATTTTTCCTATCAAATGGACATATCTCCCCTTTGTTTTATTCAGTATTGGCCCGATCCGGGTATTTTGAAGTAAAAGAACTGGCTACTTTTAGAAAATTGAATTCACGATTGCAAGGTCATCCGGCCACCCATGAACATTTACCTGGTGTCCGTATTGCATCAGGCTCTTTAGGTCAGGGAATGAGTGTAGCCATTGGTGCAGCTTTATCTAAAAAATTAAATGGTGAAAAAAACCTTGTTTTCTCACTGCATGGTGATGGAGAAATGGATGAAGGACAAATTTGGGAAGCCATGATGTTTGCTGCTCATCATAAAGTGGATAATCTTATCGCTACTATTGATTGGAATGGACAGCAAATAGACGGCCCAACAGATAAAGTAATGAGCCTTGGAAATATTCGTGAAAAATTTAATGCTTTTGGCTGGACTACTCTGGAAATGAATGGTAATGATATGGATGATGTAGTGGCCACCATGGAAAAAGCAAAATCAATGACTGGTAATGGCAGGCCCATTGGAATAATGATGCATACAGCAATGGGAAAAGGAGTTGATTTTATGGAAGGCACGCATGAATGGCATGGAATAGCACCTAATGATGAACAATTGGCTAAAGCATTAGCACAATTGCCAGAGACGTTGGGGGATTATTAAGGCCCCTGTCCCCGCCGCGGCGGGGAACTTAGGTCTGAATTTTATTTCAATTTGCCCGGATTGCTGATAGCAATTAGTTTTTTTATTTGTTACCAGTTATAGTTTTTTCTGGCATTATCGTTCTCTCAAGTGAAGCTGTATTGTACTTCTTTTGCTTTTATATCTATAAGATTATAAAAAGACTTGTTGGCCTAAGCTCCTTTTTGGGAACAGGGGCTTTACTCACTCCGCAAAGAAAATTCCTGTACAGCAGCTTTTCTTGATGGCAACCAGGATGCAATCAAGGCAATGACAAAAACAGTGCCCCCTACCAATAAAAAATCCATCAGCCTTAATTGCACAGGAAAGTAATTAATTAAAAAAGATCCTCCGGCTAAAGGAATTAAATGGAACTGGATTTGTAACCAGGCAATCAGTAATGCCAGCAACATTCCAAGACCTCCGCCAATAACAGCCAGCAACATTCCTTCACTTAAAAAAATGCGCTGGATAAATTTTTTATTACCGCCAAGTGCATGAAGTACGCTGATATCTTTTCGTTTTTCCAGCACCAGCATTGTTAATGCACCAATCATATTGAAGGCTGCAATTACCAGTATCAGGCATAGCACGCCATAAATCACCCATCGTTCCATATTCATTACGGCATATAAGCTCTGGTTCTGTTCATATTTATTCTGAACCTTGTAAGAATCACCAAATATCGGTTTGAGCTCTTTTTTAAGCGCTTTAGCCGAAGATGGATCTTTCAATGCTATCTCCAGACCGCTATATTCATTTTCCCCAAGCCGGAGTGATTTTTTAATAAACCCGATATTGGTGATACCATATTTATTATCAAAATCCTGTTGAATCCGGAAAGCTGCTGAAGAACGGATGGTATCATTACTGATTCCATTTAAAATATCAAATTGTTCCGATTCAGTTTTGCGGGGCAAATGAATTTTCAATGTATAAATATTCCTGTCGGCCTGAATACCCAATGCCCCCTCTACACCGGCTCCCAATATTAGTTTTGGCAGTTCTTCATTTCCCAAATCATAGATCCCATTCACTAAATTATCAGCCACTCCTGAAACATACCGATAACTTTCATCTACTCCTTTTAAATAAACTACGGATTGATAATCACCATTTTTTACCAGTGCTTTTTCTTCTACTACCAGCGAATAAATTTTTATACCACTCAGGCCTTTTAATTTTTGCAATTGTTCCGGTGTAATGGTCATTATTTTTCCCGAGGCAGGTGAAATTTTCAAATCTGTATAAAAAGAAGAGTAAAGGGATTTAACCAGCCCTTCAAAACCATTAAATACGCTTAGTACTAAAATCAATGCGGCAGTCCCGATAATGATAGCAGTAATACTAATCCAGGCTATTATATTAATAGCATTGGTAGATTTTTTTGCTTTAAAATACCGCCAGGCAAATAAGAAATACAAGTTGGGGGTTTTGAGTTAGGAGTTTCGGGTTGTTATAGTGCAAACGCCATCACAGGATATTGAGAAAGCAAGGAGAGCAATCCTTAAAATATTAAAAATTAATTTCAATAATTTGCAGAACTATCCTCTTTTATCTTTCATTTATCATCTGTTTTCTTCTCTTCTTCTATTTTTTTAAATATTTCTTCCATTTTAAACACATGGTCCAATGTGTCATCCTGGAAAAACTTTAACACCGGTATACTGCGTAGCTGATGCCTCACTTTTGCTGCCAGTTCTTTTTTAATTTCATGATGCCGGTCTTCGATTTTCTGTAAAGCCACTTTTACATCCTTTACCTGAAAAAAACTCAGGTAAAACCTGGCTTCCAAAAGGTCGGGAGTCACTTTTACGGATGAAATGGATACCATTCCACCATCAAGCATTCCAAGCCCAAGCCTTTGAAAAATGATATTCATCTCTTCGTTAAGCAGGCCGGCTATTTGTTTTTGTCTTTTTCCTTCTTCCATAGTAGCATCAATATTTTTGCCAGTCGTTATAAACTTCGGCAGACGCTGTAAAATTAGTTACTTTGCCCCGTTTAAGCTATTAATACAATCAATGAGGAAATATTCCCGGATTTTCAGTTATTTAAAAAATTATAAAAGCAGTATTGCGCTTTATTTTCTTTGCATTATCCTTTCCATCGTTTTCGGAATAGCCTCATTTGGTATGCTGGCTCCTTTTTTTGACCTGATATTTAATGGCGATAGCAGTAAGCTCAGCAACTCCATAGATAATCCGGCCATGGAAGCTTTACGAAACCTGCTATTAAATCAAACCGGAAAATTATCATCGGTAGGGGCTCTTGCAATTATTTGCATGATAATCGTCGTTTCGATCTTTTTAAAAAATTTATTTATCTACCTCTCCTTTTATATCCTTAACCCATTAAAAAATAAGATCGTCAATCACCTTCGTACAGAAATTTACCATAAGATTTTGCAGCTGCCTATCGGTTATTTTACTGAACAAAAAAAGGGTGACCTGATCAGTCGTAGTACGAATGATGTAGGTGAAGTGGAAGGTTCCCTGGTTGGTGCATTAGAAGGATGGATCAGAGACCCGTTAACCATCATCATCAATTTTGCTGTGCTTTTTTACATCAGCCCTCAACTTACCTTAGCTATATTGATATGCATACCGGTTATTGGATTTATCCTAGGCCGCATTTCAAGGGCCTTGAAAAAACAATCCAATGAAGCAGCGATAAAAAATGGTGAATCCTTGTCTATCATGGACGAAACGTTAAATGGCCTGAGGGTTATCAAAGCATTTAATATTGAAACACTCCTTAAGGCCAGATTTGAAAAGACGAATAGTGAATTGCTGACTGCAAAAAATAAGATCAGCCGCCGCCGGGATCTGGCCTCGCCGGTTTCAGAAGTGCTGGGAGTACTCGTCTTTGTAGGCATTTTATGGTTTGGCGGGCAATTGGTACTGGGACAAAAAATTCCACTTGCCCCCTCCACCTTCCTTGCTTACCTGGCTTTGTTTTACAACATTATCAATCCTGTAAAAGCATTATCCACTTCTTTCAGCAATTTGCAAAAGGGATCAGCAGCCATTATCCGGATTGAAGAAGTATTAAATACCCCAGTGACAGTCGATGATAATCCTACGGGCAAGCAATTAAATTCCTTTAACGATTCAATTGAATTTCGCAATGTTCATTTTGCATACGGTGATGCTTTAATTCTCGATAATATCAATCTTATTGTAAAAAAAGGGCAGACAGTTGCGTTGGTAGGTTCATCGGGTGCAGGAAAATCGACCTTAGCTGATCTGGTTCCAAGGTTTCATGATGTAACTGGTGGAGAAATATTAATTGATGGTATAAATATCAAAGCGTATTCATTGCACTCAGTCCGCAGCCTGATGAGCATTGTAACCCAGGAACCAATATTATTTAATGATACGATTGGAAATAATATTGCCTTAGGAAAGCAGGAGGCATCAGAAGAAGAAATAATTACAGCTGCCAAAATTGCAAACGCACATGATTTCATTATTAAAAAAGATGGTGGTTATAAAAGCAATACCGGCGACAGGGGCAGCAAACTAAGTGGGGGTGAAAAACAACGGTTAACAATAGCGAGAGCTGTTTTAAAAAATCCACCGATACTTGTTTTAGATGAAGCTACTTCCTCGCTTGATACCGAAAGCGAGCGATTAGTTCAGGATGCTATTAACAAGATGATGCAAAACAGGACCAGTATTGTTATTGCCCATCGACTTTCCACTATCCGACATGCGGATGAAATAATTGTTTTACAGAAAGGGAAAATCGTAGAAAGGGGAAATCATGAAGAATTACTATCCCAACATGGTTTTTATAAACGATTAGTTGACATGCAGGAGGTGAAGTAGGATTCAATAACCTTAAAAGGGAGAAAAATAAGCATAAATGATATTTTTAATCCGCCCGTTCATGTCGCAAAACTACCGACAAAAAATCCTGCGCTTGCAGGATTGATTTTTATTTTTTACCTATTAATTTTTAGTTTTTCAGCACCTCTCTTGAAATAACCAGCTTTTGTATCTCGCTCGTTCCTTCCCCAATTGTACACAGCTTAGCATCCCGGTAAAATTTTTCCACCGGAAAATCTTTGGTATAACCATAACCACCAAATATCTGTACAGCATCATTGGCTGTTTTAACTGCCACTTCGCTGGCATAATATTTTGCCATAGCGGCTTCTTTGGTCATTGGTAAGTGGCGGTTCTTTAAATCACAGGCTTGTAAAGTGAGTAAATCTGCCGCAGCAATTTCTGTAGCCATATCGGCCAATTTAAAAGAGATACCCTGGAAATTAGCAATTGGTTGGTCAAACTGGTGACGTTCCTGAGAATATTTTAACGCTGCTTCATAAGCGCCTTTGGCAATTCCCAACGAAAGAGACGCAATAGAAATTCTACCACCATCTAATATTTTCATAGCTTGTTTGAAGCCATCTCCCACATCACCCAACCGGTTAGCGTCGGGTATACGGCAATTATCAAAAATCATTTCCGCCGTTTCACTGGCGCGCATACCTAATTTATTTTCCTTTTTTCCGGCACTAAAGCCAGTTGTTCCTTTTTCCACCACAAAAGTTGTCGAATTATTTTTTGTTCTGGGTTCACCTGTTCTGCAGATCACTACGGCAACATCTCCACTTTTTCCATGCGTGATCCAATTCTTTGTTCCGTTGATCACCCAATCACTGCCATCTTTTACGGCAGTACATTTCATATTTCCTGCATCACTACCGGTATTAGCTTCTGTAAGTCCCCAGGCTCCTATCCATTCAGCCGTAGCTAATTTGGGTAGCCATTTTTTCTTTTGCTCTTCATTACCAAAAGACATAATATGACCGGTACAAAGTGAATTATGAGCAGCAAGGCTCAAACCAATTGAACCACACACTTTGGCAATTTCTTCGATTATTGATTTGTATTCAAAATAAGAAAGCCCTGCCCCACCATATTCATGCGGAACTAATACTCCCATCAATCCCAATTTTCCCATTTCTTTAAAAATATGAACAGGAAATTCCTGGCTTTCATCCCATTCCATTACATATGGTTTGATATGTTGTTGGGCAAAATCCTTTGCAGTTTGAGCTACTTGTTGTGTAAGTTCAGCCGGTTGAAAATTCATAAAAGTAAAATCATTGGTTAATTTAATAATAACGGTGCCACTCACTATCCCAATACAGTAGAAACAAGTATATTCAGGAAAGGGGTGGCACTGTCTTGACCTTTATTAAAAGCAAGCAAGCAATCATTAAAGGCGGCTGCAAGGTAAGGGAAATTTAAATTAACTAACAAGTGTTAGCATTAAAAATTTTATACCATTACTTATTGGAATTCCAGTTCCAGCCCATCGAAAGCAAGACTAATTCCTTCCGGAAGTTCGGCTACCACCTGTTGATGAGCGCCCATTTGATGAGAGATGTGTGTGAAATAAGCGGTTGGTACGGCTAATTCTTCTACGAGCCCAATTGCCTCATCCAGGGTAAAATGAGAAATATGTTTTTGTTTGCGCAGTGCATTCAGCACCATTACTTCACTGCCTTTTATTTTCTCTTTTTCAGCATCATCTATTTTATTAGCATCAGTTATATAGGTAAACCTGCCAAACCTGAAACCCAATACCGGCATTTTTAGATGCCATACAAGGATAGGAATAATAGGAATATCACCTACTATAAACGGGTCCAGTGTAATGGTATTAAGGTTAAGTTCCGGTATGCCCGGATATTTTGTATCGGTAAAAGCATAATAAAAATCCCTTCGCACTGCTTCTTCGGTTAAGGAATCTGCATAAATATTTATTGGTTTCTTTGAATGAAAATTAAAAGCCTTTACATCATCCAGCCCTGCCATATGGTCTTTATGCGGGTGGGTAAAAATTACTGCATCCAATTTTTTTACTTTTTGCCGGAGCATCTGGTAGCGAAAATCCGGGCCCGTATCAACAATTAAAGTGGTGGTGGTTGATTCCACCAATATACTTGATCGAAGACGATTATCTTTTTTGTCGGCAGATGTACAAACTTTGCATTCGCAACCAATCATGGGTACGCCACTGCTGGTGCCTGTGCCAAGAAAAGTTATTTTGAGCGGAGGATACACAGGCAAAAATAAGAAATGTGAAATTAGAAAGGAGGAATGAGAAAGGAACGGTTTCTTCAACTTTTTAATTCCTTAGCTATCTGTTTGCCTTCGCATGTATTCGTCCGACACCATTGGCTTTGGCCGACGGCTGTCAGCGAGCAAGGCTGTCAGGCAGGTTTTTCATTCTCTTCTATTGCCAGTTTAGATAAAATATCCAGGTGAAGTTTTTTTGAGCCCACGCTGAGGATTTCCGGGTTTATATCCAACTGAGGGATCAAGTCAAGCAAGGTATTGATACGGCCTTCTGTTTGCAAAAATTTATTTAGTACCACTACCTTTCTTTCTTCCAGGATACAATAGCCACTTTGAAATGTTCCTCTTTCGTAGCGAAGTACATAGCCTGCTTCTTCAGGAATTGCTTCTAATTTATCCAGTGTCGTTTGTGTGTATTTCATTGTGAATGGTGAATAGTCAGTAGTGAATTATTTACACAAATGTAAAATTCTCTGCACCGGCAAACCGTTAAAGTATGGTATAATTTTCCACAACCCATTCACTATTCACCATTGACCTTATTTACTCTGCATCTTTATCACAGGAACTATCATTTCTTCCAGGCTCACCCCGCCATGCTGAAAAGTATTGCGATAATAGTTCACATAATAATTATAGTTGTTCGGATAACACAGAAAACTGTCCTCTTTGGCAAAAATAAAGGAGGAGTTAATGGAAGGAACCGGCAATCCTGCATCTCTTGGGTCGCGGAATGAAAGTACTTCTTTAGGCTCGTAATTCAGGTTACGGCCATGCTTATACCGGAGATTAGTTGTTGTTTGCTTATCACCAACTACTTTATAAGGGGTTTTTACCCGAACACTACCATGGTCAGTTGCCAAAACAATTTTAATATTCTTTTCGGAAATTTTCTTTAATGCCTGGTGTAAGGGGGAATGTTCAAACCAGGAAGTAGTGATGCTGCGATAACTGATTTCATCGCTGGCCAGTTCTTTCAACACTTCCATTTCAGTTCTTGCATGGCTCAGCATATCTACAAAATTGTAAACGATTACATTCAAATCATTATTCAGCAGGTTATGGATATTATTCATCATATCCAGCCCCGCCTGGTTATTTACAATTTTGGTATAAGAAACTTTCAAATCTGATTTTCCGGCCCTTTTTAACTGGGCCCTGACAAATTCCTGTTCATGAAGATTTTTTCCACCTTCTTCTTCATCATTTTTCCACTGCACCGGAAACTGTTTTTCAATATCCATTGGCATCAATCCGGCAAAAATTGCATTGCGGCAATATTGTGTAGCGGTGGGAAGTATGCTGTAAAAACTATCCTCCTCCAATATGCGAAAACTCTCTGCAAAAATGGGTTGAATGGCTTTCCATTGATCAAACCGGAGGTTATCAATTAAAATAAAAAATAAGGGTACACCTTTTTCCAGATGAGGGAATACTTTAGCCTTCATCAACGTATGACTCATTACAGGGCCCTCTATACTTTTAGGGCCTACCCAGGAGGTATAATTTTTTGAAACAAATTTGAAGAATTCTGTATTCGCCTCACTCTTCTGGTTTTGTAATATTTCCTGCATTTCAGGGCTATCACTCTTTTCCATTTCCAATTCCCAATAAACTAATTTCTTATAAATATCCATCCATTCATTATAATCCGGATTACTGTTTAATGCGGTGAATAAATGACGAAATTGTTGCTGGTAAGCAGTGGTGGTTTTTTCAGCAACCAATCTTCTGTTATCAATTATTTTTTTCAGACTCAGCCAAACCTGGTTTGGATTAACCGGCTTGATCAGGTAATCACTTATTTGCGAACCGATAGCGTCATCCATCAGGTTCTCCGTTTCGTTTTTGGTAATTAATACTACGGGGAGAGATTGATTTATTTCTTTGATTTTTGCCAGTGTTTCTAATCCGGTAATACCAGGCATACTTTCATCTATTAAAACAACATCAACAGGATTTTCCTTTACATAATCAATAGCATCGAAACCGTTGGTAAAAGTCTGGACTTCATACCCTTTATTCTCCAAAAACATTTTCTGTGATTGGAGGCTTTCTATTTCATCGTCTACCCATATTATTTTAGCTACGGCCATATTTGTATTTTGTTGCTGGTTTATCCACCAAAGCTTTAGCAACGGTGGGTTGTTTGTTACTGATTATAATGCACTCGTTACCGGGAATTTCATGTTAATTTTTAAAAGCTTAAATTGGTATTGTGAACACAACTAACGAAAAAAACCAGCAACCAGTCAAAAATAGCTTATTAAACTCTCCCTTAGTACTTTTGCCACCTTGCCTTTAACAAAATAGCAACAATGACTGATGTCCGCAAAATCATTAATGACCCGGTTTATGGTTTTATTACCATTGATCACCCATTAGTATTACAGATTATTTCTCACCCGATATACCAACGATTGAGGAATATTCACCAGATGGCTTTTGCACATCTGGTGTATCCTGGTGCCGTACATTCAAGATTACATCATTCATTGGGGGCATATCATTTAATGTGCACGGCTCTGGGGGAGTTAAAAAGTAAAGGGATCGATATCACTGCTGAAGAAGAATTGGGTGCAAAACTTGCTATCCTGCTGCATGATGTTGGCCATGGTCCTTTCTCCCATGCATTGGAAAATGAATTAGTAAAAGAAGTGAGTCATGAGACTATTTCTATTTTGCTGATGCAAAAATTAAATAACGAATTGAATGGACAACTACATATAGCCATCCAAATCTTTACCAATCAGTATCCTAAGAAATTTTTGTACCAGTTAGTCTCCGGACAATTAGATGTAGACAGAATGGACTATCTGAACAGGGATAGTTTTTTTACGGGTGTTGCAGAAGGTGTAATTGGATATGACCGTATCCTTAAAATGCTAACGGTAAAAAATGGCAACCTGCTGGTCGAAGAAAAAGCTATTTATTCTGTAGAAAAATTTTTAGTTTCCCGCCGGCTTATGTATTGGCAGGTATACCTCCACAAAACAGTGTGGTGTGCAGAAATGATGCTGGTAAAAATTATCCGCCGGGCAAAAGAACTGATCGTAGCCGGGCAAACAGTAATTGCTGCTACTGATGATTTAAGTTATTTTTTAAAAAATGCTGAAAAGAAAAGTGAGATAGAGCAGCATTTAAATATGTTTTGCCGTCTTGATGACCATGATGTAATGGTAACTATTAAAAACTGGTGCCTGCATAGCGATAAAATATTATCGACGCTTTGCCGTTCATTAGTGGAACGTAAATTGTTTAAAGTTAAATTGCAGGCGGAACCGTTTGAGCAGGCAATTGTTAATGCAAAAACAAAAGAAGTTTGTGAGAAACTTGGTATCCATGAAAAAGAATCGGCTTACTTTGTATTTACGGGGGAAGCCAGTAATACAACCTACAATCCGGGTGACGAGCGTATAAATATTTTATTCAAAGACGGAACAATAAAAGATATTTCAAAAGTGGACAATGCACTGATTCAGCATAACCTGAGTGGTCACGCTTTTGGCGAGATAAAAAAATATTACATTTGTTATTATCGTTGCTAGTTGCAGGGTATTGGAAACTGGCATTAAAACCTTATCCAGTAAAACACAGACCAGTATCAGGCAATAAGAAAAAAGTATTATGCAATTTACCGCAACTCAAATAGCTCTGCTCATTAATGGCAAAATAGAAGGCGATCCTAATATATCTGTGTCTTCTTTTGGAAAAATTGAAGAAGCAAAAGAGGGCCAGCTTACATTTTTTGCTAATTCCAAATACGAAGAATTTTTATACACTACCTCGGCTTCTATTATTATTATTAATGAATCGTATGAACTTTTACATTCAGTTAAAAGTGTATTTATTCGGGTTGCCGATGCCTATCTAGCCTTTGCAACTCTTCTCACTAAATTTCAGGAAATAAGCCAGGAACAGCATAGTGGCATCCAGGAACAGAGCTTTATTTCAAAAACAGCCAGATATGGACAGAACGTTTTTATCGGCGCCTTTGCTTATATAGGCGAAAATGCAATTGTAGGTAACAACACTAAAATTTTTCCAGGTGCATATATTGGTGACAACGTAGTTATTGGTGATAACAGTATTATACATCCGGGAGTTAAAATTTACGCCGATTGTAAAGTGGGAAATTTTGTAATTATTCATGCGGGAACAATAATTGGAAGCGATGGATTTGGCTTTGTGCCACAGCCAGATGGCACGCTGAAAAAAATTCCCCAGATAGGCAACGTTGTTATTGAAGACAATGCAGAGATTGGATCAAATACAACGATAGACAGAGCTACGATCGGCTCCACACTTATTAAATCAGGCGCTAAACTGGATAATCTTATTCAAATAGCCCATAATGTTGAGGTGGGGAACAATACAGTCATTGCATCCCAGGCAGGTATAAGTGGCAGTACCAAAATAGGTAATGGTGTGATTATTGGCGGACAAGCCGGTCTTGCTGGTCATATCAATATAGCAGATAACGTTAAAATCAATGGACAAAGCGGAGTGAATAAATCGGTTAAAACACCCGGCATTTCTATAACGGGTACCAATGCCTATGAATATACAAAAGCTATGCGAAGTATGGCCATTGCCCGCAACCTTCCTGAAATGGAAAAGAGAATTTGTGAATTGGAAGCATTGATAAAGCAGCTGCTGGCAGAAAAAGTATCTTAATAGCAAATGAATAAATTTTGTCAATGAAAATCTGCGGTTTCACCTTTGTACGCAATGCCGTTAAGTTTGATTATCCGGTAGTAGAATCTATTACGTCTATACTGCCAATTGTTGATGCGTTTATTGTGAATGTCGGCAATTGTGATGATGGCACTTTGCAGCTGATAGAATCTATTGACTCTTCAAAAATTAAAATTGTTCATTCCACCTGGGATGAATCATTGAAAGAAGGTGGCCAGGTGTTGGCAGCTGAAACAGACAAAGCTTTAACACATGTACCAGCAGAATATGATTGGGCTTTTTACCTGCAGGCAGATGAAGTAGTACATGAAAAATACCTGGATACAATTGTACAGGCTGCTACCCGGTATGTTGATGATAAAAAAGTTGAAGGATTGCTTTTTCACTATCTTCATTTTTATGGCACGTATGATTATGTAGGAGATTCAAGACGATGGTATAAACATGAAATAAGATTAATCCGCAACAACGGCAATATTTCTTCTTACAGAGATGCACAGGGATTTCGTACTAAACAGAATAAAAAACTTGCCGTGAAAAAAATCGATGCAGAAATATTTCACTACGGCTGGGTACGTCATCCCAGCAAACAATTTGAAAAGAATCTTAACTTTCGTGCACTATGGCATGGTGTAGATTATAAAATCCCCACTTACAAGGAAAAAATCCATTTTGATTTTTTGAAAGACGCCGATTCTGTTGAAAGGTTCAAAGGCACACATCCTGCAGTAATGCTGCAAAGAATAGCTGAAAAAAACTGGACGGCTGATTTTGACACTACAAAGAAACGGTTTTCATTTAAAGACAGTAAATTGTACAGTATTGAAAAGCTGACAGGCAAACGATTATTCGACTATAAAAATTATAAAATAATCTGATTCGCGAAAAAGCAATTTTTAAGACATTCTAAATGAATAATTATCTTTGCCAGTATCATGATTTCTTCCAAAGAAAATAAGGCTAATATTGCGGGTACTATGACAAGTAATTTCAATTCCGATAAGCAACACACGTTAAAATCGGCTGTTAGCATTTCAGGTACTGGTTTACACACCGGTGTAATGGCCGACCTGACCATGAAACCTGCTAACCCTGGATTTGGTTACCAGTTTCAACGTGTTGATTTACCAGGTCAGCCTATCATAAAAGCAGATTGTGATCTTGTAACTGATGTAAGCCGGGGAACTACGCTTGAATTCAATGGGGCTAAAGTGAGTACGGTTGAGCATGTATTGGCAGCACTTGTTGGAATGGGAGTTGATAATTGTCTTATAGAAATCAACGGACCCGAAATGCCTATCATGGATGGAAGTTCTGAGCCTTTTGTGGATCTGATTGAAGAAGCCGGAATATTAGAACAGGATGCTGCCAAAGTCTGGTACAGTATCGATGAAAACATTTATCATTACGATGAAGTAAAAAGAGTAGAACTGGTAGCTATGCCTGCAATGGAGTACCAGGTTACAACCCTGATAGATTTTAATTCTCCGGTACTTGGTACCCAGCATGCCGGATTAAAAAGCTTAAAAGATTTTAAAGTAGAAATTGCGCCCTGTCGTACTTTTTGTTTTTTACATGAGCTGGAAATGTTGCTTGATAATAATCTTATCAAAGGCGGTGATATCAATAATGCAATCGTTATTGTAGACAAACCAGTTGATAAACAGGAGATGGACAGGTTAAAAAAGATATTCAATAAAGAAAATATAGAGGTAAAGAGCGAAGGCTACCTGAATAATCTTGAACTGCGTTTTCCCAATGAGCCTGCCAGGCATAAACTATTAGATGTAATTGGAGATCTGGCGTTGATCGGTTATCCTATCAAAGGACGCATTATTGCCAACCGTCCGGGACATAGCACCAATGTGGAATTTGCGAAAAAGATAAAGCAGTACATTAAAAAAAATAAACAAACCAAAGGTATTCCGGTATATAACCCTAACCAACCCCCGGTTTTTGATCAGCAGTATATTGAGAAAAGGCTGCCACACCGTTATCCTTTTGCATTGGTAGATAAGGTTATTGAATTAGGCGATTCGCATATTGTTGGTATCAAGAATATTACTTTTAATGAATGGTTTTTCCAGGGTCATTTTCCCGGAAACCCGGTAATGCCAGGTGTATTGCAAATAGAAGCATTGGCCCAATGCGGTGGTATTTTAGCCATCAACCTCAGTGGCGATGGAGAGTATGATACTTATTTCCTTAAAATTGATAATTGCAAATTCAAAAATATGGTAAGGCCGGGGGATACGCTTATCCTTAAAATGGAATTAATAGCTCCCATCCGTCGGGGAATTTGTGAAATGAGGGGAACTACCTATGTTGGCAATAAATTATGTGCAGAAGCCGATATGGTGGCACAGATTGTCAAAAAATAATTTATAAAACCTCCTCCTTCAATATTCGCAGGATGGATTTAAAGTCATTCAACTTTAGAAATTCATTATTGCAAAATAAAATGAAGCTGTTCCAAAAGTCAATTCAAAAATAAATGCCGGTAAGACGGTACGTATTGAAATTCAACTACTATTTTCTTCCCGACTTTCCGTCTTCCCGGCAATATTTAACATTTGAGACAGCCTCGTTTTCATTTATCCACAATACAAAAAAACAGCCCAAAAAAGGGGCATAAAACGCCGATAAAGAGGCCTAATTTCATTACATTTGTGAGTTATAATTTTTTTACCCAAAGGGATGCCTTTGGCACATTTCTCACCATAGTTTTTTACCATTTTTATGACCACAGAAGCTAAAGAAAAAGCAGCAGCAATATCGGCTGGTTACAGCGCTGATAGTATCCAGGTTTTAGAAGGTTTGGAAGCAGTTCGTAAACGACCTGCCATGTACATTGGTGATATTGGGGTTAAGGGTTTGCATCACCTGGTATATGAAGTGGTAGATAATTCTATTGACGAAGCATTGGCGGGATATTGCAAAAATATCTTTGTTACCATTCATGAAGACAATTCTATTTCTGTAGAAGATGATGGACGTGGTATTCCAACTGCCATGCATACTAAAGAAAAAAGAAGTGCATTGGAAGTAGTTATGACGGTATTGCATGCCGGTGGCAAGTTCGATAAAGGATCGTATAAAGTATCCGGAGGTTTGCATGGTGTAGGGGTGAGTTGTGTAAATGCACTCAGCAAACTGCTACAAGTAACCGTAAACCGTGATGGAAAGAAATTTGAACAGGAATATAAAATTGGTGTACCACAATATGCAGTAAGGGAAGCAGGCAATAGTGAAACAACAGGTACTAAAGTTCATTTTTGGCCTGATGATTCTATTTTTATTACTTCTGTTTATAATAAAGATATTCTTGAAGGAAGGCTTCGTGAGTTATCTTATCTTAATCGGGGTGTACGGATAATTTTGTATGATCTTCGAGAAAAAGAAGAAGATGGCACGTCCTATACAAATGTTTTTTACAGCGAAGGTGGTATTGTAGAGTTTGTGGAAATGCTGGATAGTAATGCCGGACGAGTTTCATTAATACCGAAAGTTATTTATGTAGAAGGTAAAGATGACAATACTAATGTAGTAGTAGAAGTGGCACTGAACTATAATAGTAGTTACAATGAACATATCTATTCCTATGTCAATAATATCAACACCATTGAAGGGGGAACCCATGTATCCGGATTCCGCCGTGCATTAACAAGGGTTTTCAAAAGTTATGGGGATAAAAATGGTTTATTTGAAAAGGCAAAAGTAGAAATTGAAGGAGATGATTTCCGGGAAGGATTGAGTACTATTATTTCTGTAAAAGTTCCTGAACCACAATTTGAAGGACAAACCAAAACCAAACTCGGCAATAATGAAGTAATGGGTGTGGTTGATTCTACTGTATCAAAAGCACTGGAAGCATACCTGGAAGAAAATCCAAGGGAAGCAAAAAATATTGTAGCCAAAGTAATCCTGGCTGCACAAGCAAGAGCCGCTGCCAGAAAAGCAAGGGAGTTAGTACAACGTAAATCTGTTCTTTCTGGTGGGGGATTGCCCGGCAAACTGGCCGATTGTTCTGACAGGGATCCTAACCGTTGTGAATTATACCTGGTGGAGGGAGATTCAGCCGGAGGCACGGCAAAACAAGGAAGAGACAGAAGCTTCCAGGCAATTCTTCCATTAAGGGGTAAAATTCTAAACGTGGAAAAAGCAATGGAACACAAGATCTATGACAACGAGGAAATAAGGAACATGTTTACTGCCCTTGGCGTAAAAATGGGAACACCGGAAGATCCGAAAGCATTAGATATTGCCAAACTCCGGTATCATAAGCTTATCATTATGACGGATGCCGATGTGGATGGATCCCACATTGCTACATTGATCCTTACTTTCATTTATAGATATATGACCGAACTGGTAGAACAAGGTTATGTTTATATTGCTCAACCACCGCTTTACCTGATTAAAAAAGGGAAAGAACAGGCTTATGCTTATAACGAAAATCAGCGTAAAGCATTAATTGAAAGACTAGGAGGCGGAAAAGACGATTCTGTAAATATTCAACGATACAAAGGCTTGGGGGAGATGAATGCTGACCAGCTTTGGGATACCACAATGAACCCGGCAACAAGGACTTTAAAACGGGTAACTATTGAAAGTGCCGCAGAAGCAGACCGTATTTTCAGTATGCTAATGGGGGATGAAGTAGCGCCAAGAAGAGCATTTATTGAGAGCCATGCAAAATATGCCAAATTGGATATTTAATATATAAAAGATTAAAAATGAAAGATTTAGCCCCCTATTTTGGGGGCTTTTCCATATCTGTGTGCAACTTTTCCCGTTTAAACCCCTTCAGAATGCTTAATTTTATACATTACTAACTCAAAAACTAATGACCATGTCAGACGTAAAAATTACAGCGTATAACGTAAAAACTAAAGAAAAGGGTGTTGAGATGCTTGATGCAGTCATCACAAAAACAGCTAAAGGAGCCTATATGGCACAGGGCAATGATGGAAAAGGTAATAAACTTACTACCCTGATGAATGGAGAAAAAGCATTGGCAGCAATCGCAGCCGGTGTTGCCAAGCAAGGCTGGTAAAAACCAGGTATTACAAATTAAGCTGAATAAAAACTTACTGGAAGCGCTGTTTCGTTTTGTACGAAACAGCGCTTTGTTTTTATTGTTTGATAAGTCTGAAGCTTTGCTTTTTTCCGTCACTGATAACTTCCAGTAAATAAAGCCCGGCAGCATATTGAGATTCCCGCAGGTCAACAGGTATCTTTTGAACAAATCCATCTGACTGCATCTGTTGTTGCATAACTATTTTACCACTCAGATCATAAACATTAAGGTTTAAAAACTTATTTTCTTCGGCCTGAAAGCTGAGTTGGAAGAAACCTCTCGAAGGATTTGGTAAGACCTGCCATTTTATTTCCACATTAAATACCACCGGACGGATATTGGAATAAGTAAACTTACCGTCATTATCTATAATTTTTAAACGATAAAATCTAACGCCAACTTTTCCAAACTCCAAATCAGTAAAATTATACCATTGTTCTTGTGAAGCATTACCCTGGCTTCTTACCTCTCCCATTTTTACAAACTGATTTTGCTGATAGCCTGTATTTCCCCTGGCTATTTCTATTTCAAACCGGTTCACATTGTTTTCTGAGGCAGTTGACCATTCTACCAACACATCTTTAGTATTTATTTTTTTTGCTGAAAAATTTATTAACTGTACGGGCAGTGGCTGGTTATTACCACCTCCCCCGTTATTCAACCAGAACTCTGAAAAATCTTTCACTTTAAATTCGGTGTAATAGCCTTTATCAAATGGAATTTTAGCGGCGTTAGCTGCATTGATATATAACCATGTTCCCTGTATATTATCAGCAGTACTTCCATTTTCAAAATTATCATTGGGGTCACTGTATTTAGAAACTCCAATTTCATAAGCCGTTGCTGGCTTATAACAAGTATTACACCCCGTTGCATTGATCAGTGCTTCTGTTTCCGTATCCAGGAAATAAAAACGAACGGAAACGGAATCAGATAAATTTACTGTAGTCGGTTTTATAGTGATATTTCTGTTATGATAATATTGGCCGTAAGAGTAACGAACAGAACCGGCATTAATGAATGATTGAACATTGGTATTGCCCAAATCCTGCCCGTTAGGGTTGATAGAAGCAATCAGTTTATTTGTTCCCGTTTCAATAAAGTTGATCCAGTTTGTACCGTTTACTACGGGTTGATTTACCACGGGGCTTGTACCGGTACCAGTTAAAATGCCATTTACATTGCTGTAGATATGTATATCATCAATAGCTATACCGTTTCTGTTCACTGCCTGATCAGCAGTCATAACAAAGCGAAGCCGGAGTTGGTTTAAACCAGTAGGTAATGGAATAGACGCCACATGCCAACGATGATAATTTTCAACACTCCACATATTATTGCCCGGATAATTCCTGTTGTACCAATTGGTTCCCTGTCCGGATGAACCCAGGCGGATCCAGGTAATTCCATCTGCAGAGTATTCTACATAAGCACCATCACAGGCAAAACTGACACCACAATCTTCGAGGTCTAAGGCCACACTGAAACTTAATGTGGGAGAAGTCATGGTAGAAATATCATAACAAGGAGAAAAGAGATAGGACTTTTCAAAGTCATTATAGTTTCCCGTCAATCTTGTTTTCCACGCTTTACTGCCGCTTGCAGCCCGGTTTATTTTTGTGGATGACGGGGTGCCGTATTCCCAGGAATTATTTTTACCTCCCGAATTCCAAAAGCCAATACCCGATTCAAAATTCTGCAAATGGGGCGATGAATCAGTAACAGTAATAACCGGAGAGTTAACCAGGCTTAGACTCATTGTATCATTTTCCGAAAAACTGTCCGTTGCATAAGCAATTTTAACTTCCACAAGGTGGGCACCGAAGGCCGCGAGATTGGCGGTTGCGGTAAAAGTATATTGAGCCGAAGAGTTAGCCGCAATAAACGGAATTAACTCATCAGGAACATATGCACCACCATCAACCCGGAAACGAACAGGAATATTACTGATACCCGTATTAGCACTATTCCTTACCGTTATTGTCACCGGTGAATTGGCAGTCAGTGTACAGCTTGTAGCAGCGGGTGCATCGATGGTTTTGGCCTGAATATCATCTGTCACTTTATACAAACGAATATCATCAAAAGTATACCCGGCACTGCCATCGTTATCAGCAGCCTGTTGCACGCCATATTGTCCCCAGCGAACCTGAAAGCTGGTGCTGAAGGTTTGTGCAGGCACTGCATTAAATAAAAGATCACCTGTTTCTATACTACCGGAGTATTTAAAGGATCCATCCACATCATTTTGATTGGCAAAAAGGTTATATACTTCCACCCAATTTTTAGTATCATCTCCCCGCACCCAGACTTTATTCACTGCATTGTTATTCTGACCATGATTTTTATACCGGAAATCAAGACGAATATCATCAGACAAAGAATTAAATGTTGCCAGGTTAAATGTACCAGTCAGTGAATCAGTGTTGCCGCTATTGGCTATCTCTGCATCTAACGTCAATGCCCTTTCACCGGAATAAGCCATACCCGAATTAATAAAGGTTCTTATTCTTCCCGTATCATTACTGGTTACAAAATCATAGCGGTCGAGGCCATTCAGACCAACTTGCCTTCTGTTAAAAGACTGTATAGGAGAAGCATCAAAATTATCGGTAAATGCAGCGGGGTAATTTATGGAGGATATAACAGGATTGCTTAGTTGCTTTACAGTTTTTGTCAATCCATTATTTTGAAGTACCGGGTCACCCGGGATGGAAACACCGGCAATTAAGTCGTAGGTACCAATAACAGACATATTAATATTTCCTGACAGAAAAGTATACAACAACGTACTGCCAGCTGGAATATTGGGATTCACGAGTACTTCAATGACAGGTGGTCCGCCATTTAAGGTATAACCAACGGTGATATTACCTACTGTAGCAATATCATCTAAATTCTTAATCCTTATTGTTACCGGTACACTATTACCCAATGAGGTGGATGTTAATATTCTTCCACTCGAAGATGGTGAAACAATGGCATCTAATTTAATATCACCATCAGACACAACACCGCTGCAACTACCTGTATTTGGTTTTCGAAAAATGGCAAGTGCTCTACGACCGGGTATTCCATTAATTCTTGTTCTTACAGTTACCCAGTAGGTCGTATCTTTTGATAAACCTTTAAAGGTGTATGTATTTCCAGGTGTTGTAGCAACAGCCACCATTTCATCTCCCTGCAACATCATTACTTCATAATCCGTGGCTGCAGTTACAGAAGTCCAGTTGATAGTAATATATCCTTCGCATTGGTTAATGTCTGGAGCTAATGTAACAACTGGTTGTGCCAGAATAGTAAAGGGAAAACTTGTACTACTGGCACCTGTTGTATTCTTTGTTACTCTGATTAAAGCTTGAGTAGTCGGTGTATTCCCTACCAAAAAACCAAAGTCGGGTCCCCCCGTCCAAAAACGAATATCAGCAGGAACATTAGCATCCAGTAATGTCCAGGATGCGCCATTATTTAATGAATAGTCCAATGTAAAAGTGCTTGTAGGGTCTCCATAAGAATCCCATTGTATTAAAACTCTTTCTCCTGGTATATAGGTATCGCCTCCAACCGGCCCTACTAATTTTAAATCAACGGGAACATAATCGTATACTACAAAATATTGCTGAGGTGAACTTTGAGGTACACCAGTTCCTTTAATTTTTATGGTATAATTACCTGCGGCAGGATTATTAATGGTTACCTGTTCAATGTTATTGATATGATCCACTCCAACTCCTGCAGTCACATCTACATTTGCAGGAATCGTATCCAGCAAACGGGGAAGTATAGTTGATATTGGTGCTGGTGTTTCTACTTCAAGATCCAGATCATTTACCAATGTCTGACTGGCCAATACCGCTGCTGCAGGATCATTCCACACCAGCATTACTTTTAGTTTTGATAAACCTGCAGGAACATTAATGACCAGTGGATTTGTAGCGCCCGTTGTAATGGTAGCTGAATCAATGCGATTGTTTTCCAGCATATCTACTGAACGCCATAAGTTCATGAGGCCGAACCCATTTTTGTAATCGGGACCATCTCTGCCCCAATCATCTGCCCCATTACAAAGCAATGCTTTCACCAAAGCGTTTTTGGGATTGATTCCTGTTAACTGACGAAAACGCTGATACAATAAACCTGCTCCACCTGCCACTGCCGGCGCTGCCATACTCGTTCCGGTATTTTCCCAGTAATAATTAAAAGGTGGGTTAGGTCCACAGGAAACAATATAAGTACCAATAGCAATTATTTCCGGTTTTATTCTTCCATCACGTACCGGACCCCGGCTGGAAGTAGAAAATAAAGTACCGATAGGGGTAGCATTTCCAACGGTAAGAACATTTTTAGCAGACTGATAGCCGCCTAATACCGTTCTGAAACCTGTTGCATAGGGAGAACAAGTTGTACTGCCGCTATTACCTGCCGCAAAGATGTTTTCCAGATTCGGAAGGGTGAAAGCCTGCTGATCCAATATTCTTGAGTAAAGATCATAGAGCCCATGATAACCACATTCATCGATGTTGCCATAAGAATTGTTGGTGATTACCATACCATAATCTTTAACATAGGCTGCTGAATTATTTAATATGCCGGCATACACCTGGGTTATAATAGTGGACTTAGGTGCAAACCCTGTTCGCAATTCATCACGCAAACCTGCACCACCAACAATTCCAGCTACATGGGTGCCATGAGCAGCATAGGAAGTAGCAGCCCGGGATATTAACCTATTCGTAAAATCTACATGAAGTTGTGGATCTGCATTATCACCAACACCAATCACTACACCGGTACCTTTCAGATTACGACCACCAACACTAAGCGGTGCATTAAGCAACGTTGCTTTTGAGCCATCGCGGTTCCAGTTTGTCCAGCCATTAAGTGGCTTATCTTCTCCGGGTGCGGGTTGCACGTATTCAATAAAGGGCAATGATGCTAATTCAAATACACGTTCTGCTGCTACACGTAGTGAAAGAATATTATAGGCTTTATATAAATCGCTTATAATATCAATATTTTTTCCCGCTAACTCTTGCTTTACCTTTTCATACATCATTGACCTTGGAAAGCTTATCCAAACATCAACTGTTCCCTGCACTTTTACAGCCCAGGCCGGGAATAAACCTGCCGATAAAGAAGAGTGCATTTTCTGTTGTGGCGTTAATTCTATGACAGACCTGGCTTTTGTTTGCAAAAGCACGGTTTCATTTATAGCACCTGTAATCGTTACCGTGTATGCATTATTAGGAATATAATCAAGTAATTCAATGCCAGCATTTTTAAGTTGTTGCTTTTCATTTTCAGTCGGCAATTGTTCAAACTGAATAATAGCAAAATTAACCCCGGCTTTTTGTTGGGTTGTTTGGTTAAACTGGCTAACTTTTTCTAGAGTTATATTTTTCTCAGGAGTTACGATTCCGGTTTTAAGTAATAAGTTATACCGGCTATCGTTTTGTGCCAGTGTTGAAAAACTGACAAGCACGCAAATAGTTATCAGGGAGATTGGATTGGGTTTCATAGAAAATGATAATAGGTTTAAATATAGTACAAAAATCTGAGAAATACCAATGGGAGGATTGAGGGGGCAGTAGTTACAAGTATCCCTTATGCCAGGACTTCAGGGGAAGTAAAGCAATAAACATGCATCGTTTTTAAGAACCGGTGCATCTCCGACATACCTTTCATGTTTTCAGCAACCAAAAGGAACAACTTGCCGGTTTGTTTTAATTTTCCTTTGTTAGTACCTGTTTGCAAAAACTGGATTATCTTTTGAAAAATAACTGATTCAAAATAAGGTGAATCCGGCCTGTTGATGAAAAAGCACCGAAGTGTATTATCCTTGAGTGACATTTTTTCAAATCCAAACTCAACAGCAAGCTTACGGCAACGAACGGTAATGAACAGATCATCTACTTGCCTGGGTAAAGCTCCAAATCGATCTTCCATTTCTTTTTTCATTGACAGGAGTTCTTCTTCCGAATCACAATTATCCAATCGTTGATAAAGTGATAATCGTTCACCTATACTCTCTACATATTGATCGGGGATTAAAATTTCCAGGTCAGTATCAATGGTACAATCAGCCACAAAATCATCCTGTTTGGCAATTTCTTCTTTAAACAATTCTTTAAACTCGGTTCGTTTTAATTCTCTGATTGCTTCATCCAGAATTTTTTGATAAGTTTCAAAGCCAATGTCTGCCATAAAACCGCTTTGCTCACCCCCCAGCATATTACCGGCACCTCTTATATCAAGGTCCCGCATGGCTATCTGGAAACCACTTCCTAATTCACTATGTTGTTCCAGTGTTTGTAATCTTTTTCTTGAATCATCCGGCAATGTTCTCATTGGCGGAGCCAGTAAATAACAAAAAGCTTTTTTATTACTTCTTCCTACTCTTCCTCTAAGCTGATGCAGATCACTTAATCCAAACTGATGTGCATTATTAACAATAATTGTATTCACATTCGGAATATCCACACCACTTTCTACAATATTGGTACAAACAAGCACATCATATTTTCTGTCAATAAAATCCAGGATATGTTTTTCCAGTTCATGGCCTTCCATTTGTCCGTGCGCATAACCAATACTCAGATCAGGACAAAGTGCCTGAATGATAGCCGCCATTTCTGCTAACCCTGCAATGCGGTTATATATAAAAAATACCTGTCCGCCTCTTTCTGTTTCAAAATAAACTGCTTCCCGGATAAAATCTTCGTTGTATATCTGCACCTCTGTCTGAATAGGTTGCCGGTTCGGTGGCGGTGTATTCATAATACTCAGGTCCCTGGCGCCCATTAAAGAAAATTGCAGAGTTCTTGGGATAGGTGTAGCCGTTAGCGTTAAACAATCTACAGCGGTACGTAATGTTTTTATTTTTTCTTTATGCCCCACGCCAAATTTTTGTTCCTCATCCACCACCAGTAAGCCAAGGTCTTTGAATTTTACTTCTTTTCCCAGCAAACCATGAGTACCGATGATTATATCAACTTTTCCTTCTTCTACCAGCCGCAATGTTTCTTTTTTTTCTTTGGCCGATTTAAACCGGTTGATATAATCAACCGTTACCGGAAAATCTTTTAGCCTTTCACTAAAAGTCTGAAAATGCTGGAAGGCAAGAATAGTAGTAGGAACTAATATAGCAGCTTGTTTTCCATCTACACAGGTTTTGAAAGCGGCCCGTATAGCTATTTCCGTTTTACCAAAGCCAACATCACCACATACTAAGCGATCCATTGGCGTTGGCGATTCCATATCTTTTTTTACATCTGCCGTTGCTTTACTCTGGTCAGGAGTATCTTCATATATAAAAGATGCTTCC
Organism: Chitinophagaceae bacterium; assembly: GCA_031372465.1. GTDB lineage: Bacteria > Bacteroidota > Bacteroidia > Chitinophagales > Chitinophagaceae > JJ008. Next base: position 28,541 of record JANMLJ010000526.1, read on the forward strand.
AGTTCCGTTTGCATATAATTATCAGGCGTATGTTGAAAGCCTTGTTGCGCCTTACGTTTGGCGTAGAGTTTTATCAGGTCGAAAGCAATTTCTTTAACCTTAACTTTCGTTTTTTCTTTTAATTTATTCCATACATCGCTGCCCAATTTATTAATTTTTGGCACACTACCTTCTTTTCCGGTAAACTTGGCAATTTTATGCAGACTGTTGATATTAACATACAAAATATCGGTGTCCTTATAGATCAATCGTACAGCTTCCTGCACTCTTCCATTTACTTCCAATTTCTGTAAGCCACTAAAAATACCTACTCCATGATCAATATGTGTAACAAAATCCCCGGGTTGTAATTCCCGTAGTGTTCGTAAGGTTATTGCCTTATTTTTATTGTATGCCTGTTTTACTTTATACTTATGATAGCGTTGAAAAACCTGGTGGTCAGTGTAGCAAACAATTTTCTGATCTTCATCAATAAACCCCTCGTGGATAGAAACTGCCAGAGGGTTAAAAACAATTTCGGCCTTTAAATCATCAAAAATACTTTGCAGCCGTTCCAATTGTTTTGGATTTTCTGCAAAAATGTATAAATGAAAGTGTTTGGCTTCCCAGCTTTTTAAATCTTTTATAAGCAAATCAAACTGCCGGTTAAAAGCGGGTTGAGTTTTTGTTTGAAATTCAATTTCAATAGTTGACAGGTAGGATTGAAAGCCAAATTCCACTAAATGCTTTTTTAATAATTCAGTTTTCAAAACTGCGGATGAAATAAAATCTGCTGCACTTACATCATTCATTATTAATTTATCATCCTGATCTTCCTGTTCTTTGCGTTTTGCCGCTAATTTTCCGGCATTGGTAGTATTTGCCAAAAAGGAGGCTTTTATTTCTTCCTGGTAATGTAAAAACGCCTCTAAGTCTACTTCGTTTTCGGCCAACCGTTCCTGGCAAATTTCATAATCCTGGATCCATACAACAGTATTCTCCGGTAAAAAATCAAATAAAGAAATACGATCCTCACTTTCAAATTGCGTATGAACATTAGGAATAATGCTAACCTGCAATAATTTTCTTTCGCTCAATTGCGTTTCAGGGTCAACGATGCGGATAGAGTCCACATCATTGCCATATAATTCGACGCGATATGGCTTTTCATTACCAAAAGAATAAATATCAAGAATACCGCCTCTTATGGCAAACTGTCCGGGTTCGTAAACAAAATCCGTTCTTTCAAAACCATAATCAGCCAATTTTAATAACAGTTCTTCAACATTTAACTTGTCGCCTGACTTTATATGAATGATATTAGAAGAAAGTGTAGCCGGCAATACTACTTTCTCAAACAAGGCTTCGGGGTAAGTAACTACTACCTTTTTATTACCTCCTGCCGCCATTTTTGTTAGTGCTTCTGTACGAAGCATTACATGGGATGAATTGAGTAACTGGAAATTTTTCCTGTTTTTAAAAGAAGAAGGAAAGTAAAAGATATCCAATGCTTCCGTCAGATTTTCCAGTGTATTATGGAAATAGGCTGCTTCTTCCGCATCATTCAAAATGATTAAATGATTTAGCTGAGAACAGGATGGGTGCAGAAAAGCCGCAGCCACTACAAATTGTGATGAACTACCCTGTAAATTTTTAAGATAAATTTTTTGTCCCGGGGATCCTGCGGAAGGTTGGGCATAGGAGAGCTTGTCCGCCAATTGAAAAAGACGGGGGGTGTTTTGATACTGTTCCAGCAAATCCTTTACACTCATTCGAACTACAAAGATAAAACATCCTAAAAAGTCTGGAATAATAATTTTCCGATTTCATAATTTATTAGCCGGTAATTGGATTTATCTTTATCGAAACCAACAAATAATGGCACTCCAACCATGGCGTAAAGGCACGGTAATACGTATAGAAAGCCATACACATAATACAAAACGTTTCTGGATTGAGATTCCCGAACTCACCAATTTTGATTTTATTCCCGGACAATTTGTTACGCTAGACCTTCCCATTCATGAAAAAGCAAATAAACGATGGCGTAGCTATTCCATTTCTTCCTGGCCGGATGGTACCAATGTGTTTGAATTGCTGATTGTGCTGGCACAGGGAGGCCTGGGTACTAATTACCTTTTTAATGAAATAAAAACCGGAGACGAACTAACTTTCCGGGGTGCACAGGGAGTTTTTACACTGCCTGAACAAATGGATAAAGACATTTTTCTTATTTGTACCGGAACCGGAATTGCTCCATTCAGAAGTATGGTTAATTTCATCTTTCTGCATAGTAAACCTATTACTAATCTTTATTTGATTTTTGGCTGTCGCAAACAAGAAGACCTCCTTTATTATGACGAACTGAAAGAGTTGGAACAAAAATTACCCGGCTTTCATTATCACCCAACCTTGTCGCGTGAACATTGGCAGGGCAATTTTGGCTACGTACATTCAATCTACCAGGGTTTATGCAAGAACAGACAGGAAGCACAATTTTATCTTTGTGGTTGGAAACATATGATTGATGAAGCAAAAAACCATATCCTTGAAATGGGATATGATAAAAAAGTAATACACCTGGAACTTTACGGATAAAAATTCCTTTGACCACAAAAATTAATTTCAGGATGATTTTTAGCAACTCTAACGTTGATAAGTGTCATATTTGGATTTAACACATAGTTACTATATTCGTACCAAACCAATTTGCGTATGGGTGCCTCCTCGTTAATTGTACTTATTATTGCTGCTATAGCCTTTTCAGGCATAGCTATTCTTATTTCGACATTTGTACTAAAAGCCTCTACCAATAAACAAAAAGGTGAGCCTTACGAATGTGGTATTCCGACACAGGGAAAAACCTGGATACAATTAAATGTAGGCTACTACCTTTTTGCCCTTATTTTTCTGATTTTTGATGTAGAGCTTGTTTTTTTATACCCATGGGCTGTGGTAGCAAAAAGTATGGGTTGGGTAGCATTGATTGAAATTGTTATTTTCTTTTTTATTTTATTTATGGGATTTTTATATGCCCACAAAAAAGGAGCGTTGAAATGGATGTAGCCTCATCCCCTACCCTTCTCCGCAAGTGGAGAAGGGGGACGCATTGCACGGGCCAGCTTATTTGAAGAGCAAAACTAATTTTTGGAAATCTGTATGAGTGAAAAAACAAATATGTCTAACGATGCTTCTCTGATCACCCCACCGATGGGTGAAGAGTCCTTCCCCGGAAAGATTCATGAAACACCCGGTGGTGGTATCATTCTGAGTAAACTGGATGATATTATCAACTGGGCCAGGTCAAATTCATTGTGGCCTTTAACGTTCGCTACCAGTTGCTGTGGAATTGAATATATGTCCGTCGCCGGCGCTAAATATGATTTCTCCCGTTTTGGTTTTGAAGTAGCCAGGGCTACTCCCCGGCAGGCCGATGTTATTATTATTGCAGGCACCATTGTAAACAAAATGGCTCCTGTTTTAAAAAGATTGTATGACCAGATGGCCGACCCAAAATATGTCATTGCCATGGGTGCCTGTGCTATCAGCGGGGGCCCCTTTTTTTATAATACCTATTCTGTTGTCAAAGGTGCTGACCATGTGATACCGGTAGATGTTTATGTAGCCGGGTGTCCACCACGACCGGAAGCATTAATTCATGCATTATTAAAGTTGCAGGAAAAAATTAAAAGCGGAATGACGAGAGAACAAATGCCCCCATCCCCAAAAGGGGTGTAATTATCGGGAAGTAAAATTGTTTTTTTGAACTTATGAATATTGAAGAACTTAAAATAAAAATTTCAGAATTACTTCCAGCAGCCACTTTTGAAGAAGGTGGTGACCCGATAGCTATCGGGTGGCTTACAATAAATGTTGAGCCAAAAGACTGGCTATCATTGGCACAACATCTTAGAAATGATAGTTTGCTATTCTTCGATTACCTTTTTTGCCTGACCTGTATTGACTGGAAGACACATCTTACGATGGTGTATCATTTGTCTTCTACCAAATTCAGACATAATATAGTTATCAAATCAAAGCTGGACAGAAACAATCCTGACATTGAAACAGTTTCACATATATGGAGAACAGCTGAATTTCATGAGCGGGAAGTATTTGAAATGTTTGGAGTGAATTTTCTGAACCACCCTGACCTGCGTTTATTGATTTTACCGGATGGATGGGAAGGAAAGAACCCAATGAGAAAAGATTTTGAAGACCCGATTAATATGATAAAATTATAAGGCCTTCCCTCCAAAGGAGTCCTTCGGACAAACCCCTCCGTAAGAGGGGCTTTGCAAAACACGGGCCAGCTTATTTGAAGAGTAAAACTGAGATTGAAATTTTTGAATGTATAGAGAAACAATAATATTAAATGACTCTTCTCTTATCCCCCCTGCGGGGGGTGGGGGGGCCGGAGATATGATTATTAACGTAGGACCCCAGCATCCTGCCACTCATGGTGTGTTGCATCTGGTTATTACATTAAATGGTGAAACAATAAAAAAAGTTGAACCTCATCTTGGATTTATCCATCGCTCCATTGAGAAAATGTGTGAGAGCCTGAGTTACCGCCAATTTATATATGTCACCAGCCGGATGGATTATTTGTCATCTCATATTAATAACCATGCCTGTGCTTTATGTGTTGAAAAAGGCTTGCAGGTAGAAATTCCCCCTAGAGCACAGGTGATAAGAATTTTAATGGACGAACTTACCAGAATTGCTTCGCATGAGCTTTGGTGGGGAGCAATGGCTATGGACCTTGGCGCCTTTACTCCTTTTTTCCATGCTTTCCGGGAAAGAGAAAGCATCAATGATATCATGGAAGAAACCTGTGGAGCGAGGCTTACTATGAATTATATAGTACCTGGTGGAGTGATGCAGGATCTTCATCCCAACTTCCAGTATAGAGTAAAAGAATTCATGAAATTATACAAACGTAAGATTCATGAATATGATGAAATGGTAACCGGCAATATTATTTTCCAGAACCGGATGAAAAATGTAGGTTATTTATCTCCGGAAGATGCTATTTCTTATGGTTGTTCGGGGCCTGCGGCTAGAGGTAGTGGAGTGAGTTGTGATATAAGAAAGATATACCCCTACGAAATATATGATAAGCTGGAATTTGATGAGGTCCTTGAAACTGCCGGTGATTCATTTGCCCGATATATGGTTCGTATCCGTGAGATGCAGCAATCTATCCGCATCATTGAACAACTGATTGATAATATACCAGAAGGAGATTTTCAGGCAAAAACAAAAGCCGTATTAAAATTACCAAAGGGAGAATTTTATACAAGAGTGGAAACGGCCCGCGGCGAATTAGGCGTTTATATTGTGAGTGAGGGTGGTACTACTCCGTACAGAATTAAATTCCGTTCACCAGGATTTTCTAATCTTTCAGTACTGGATCATATTGCCCGCGGTAGTAAATTGGGTGATTTGGTAGCCATGATGGGAACATTGGATTTAGTAATACCTGATATTGATCGATAAACGACCTCCCTGCCCTCCGAAGGAGGGTTCTTGGACTCCGATGATTTAAAAGTTCTTATCTATTGATAATACGGAATTGATTTAGTTGTATAGCCCCGGTGGGGTGATTGTTGATATCTCCAGAAGAAATCGGGAGATGCTAAAAAGAGAAAAAAGAATTTTTAGTCCGGTAATAAAACAGGATTTGCAAATAATGTGGAGTTTTTCTAACATAGCAAACAACTTACATGACTGGTTGAGCAAAACCTTCAACCCTACAATGACACTGATTATTGAAATGGTCATTGCGGGGGTTGCTGTTATTGGTTTGTTTGCCGGACTTGGATTGGTGCTGGTTATTATGGAAAGAAAAGTTTCTGCCTGGATGCAGATTCGTCTTGGTCCAAATCGTGTAGGGCCAAAAGGAATGTTGCAGTCATTAGCAGATACATTGAAGTTATTGGTGAAAGAAGGATTAACACCTAATGGTGCTGATAAATTTTTATTTAATCTGGCACCATTTATTGCTATGATTGTGGCTATGCTGCTGATGGCCCCCATTGCATTCGCAAAAGATTTTCAGCTATGGGATCTTAATATTGGCGTACTATATGTTTCTGCAGTCTCCTCCTTAATGGTTATTAGTATTTTAATGGCCGGATGGTCCAGTAATAATAAATATTCATTGATGGGTGCTATGCGCAGTGGTGCACAAATCGTGAGTTATGAATTATCGGCAGGTTTATCTGTATTA
>JANMLJ010000539.1:0-3544 GCA_031372465.1 Chitinophagaceae bacterium
GTCAGCAGTAAGCGCTATTACGTTTGAACAATATGCGTTACAAAAAACGGAAGCGCTATTTCGGCACCATGAAATAGTTATCATGGCCGGAGGTACCGGTCTTTATATCAAAGCATTTTGTGAAGGGCTTGATCTGATCCCAGGTATTGACCCCGCGATCCGCGAAGAGATAATACAATCGTACCAGGAAAAAGGAATTGCCTGGCTGCAACAACAATTGGGGGAAAAAGATCCATTATTCAGTCAAAAAGGTGAAATGCAGAATCCTCAACGGATGATGCGGGCGTTGGAAGTAGTACAAAGTACGGGTCAGTCTGTTCTTTCATTCCACAAAGGGGAGAAAGCTAAAAGAGATTTCAATATCATAAAAATCGGCCTGGAATTACCCACTGAATTATTAAAGAGGAAAATCCAGAAAAGAGTAGATGCAATGATAGGATCAGGGCTGTTGGAAGAAGTAAAGCAGCTTAGTAGCTATCAACACCTGAATGCCTTGCATACGGTTGGATATGCAGAACTTTTTGAATATCTCGATGGTAAAATTTCTTTACAAAGAGCCATTGAACAAATAAAAACGCATACACGTCAATATGCCAAGCGGCAGTTTACCTGGTTGAGGAAGGATCAAACAATCAATTGGTTTTCTCCCGGGCAAGTGAAAGAGATCATTGAATTAGTTGAGTCTGCACGTTCCTGAAAAAGAAGTTCGGAGACCTGCTGCATTTCTGAAAAATAATGGCAGATATTGTCAATGCGGCCAAAAATGTTTGTCCTTTTTTTGGAATTCCCCGACAAAAGCATATATCAAACTGAAATAATAATTAGTCTTATGTATTCTTTGCGCAGCCTTTTCTTTGTGTATTCTTTGCGTGAAATGTATTGGGCTGTTTAATATATCATTTTGATATTATTTCATTGAATCCTTTTTAAATACTGAAAGAAAGTACATTGATTTTCCCTTGGTGTCAAATGCTTCAGGATAACCGGTGCCTGCCAGGTTATAGCAAATAGTCAGCTGTTCGTTTTCAATTTTATAAATTGCTGTAAAATGTTTCCCGGTATTTACTCCTTCTTTTCCATAGATATCCATTTTATTATTGTTGTATTTTACTACACCCTTGTCTACACTCTCGGCAACAACGGTATAATTGCTGTCGCGTAAGATGAGTTGTTGGTTTTTATATGCAACAGCTGGCAGTTCTTTACCACCAATTTCTTGTTTTATAGGTATCCAGGTCGCAGTTAATGCGCTTGATTGACCTCCCATTTTTTTTGCCGTTGTGCAATTCAGGGTGGCTAATGAAATTGATAGAAATAATAAAACTATACGCATATGATCTTTTTATTAAAAGTATAAATTATTATACTTCTACTATTTTTTAGATCATTGTTAGTTTTTAATATTACTGGTGTTTTCTAAATTTTGAACCCAACAGTCACTATCGCATTGCCCCCGGTTTGTTTGATGGAAGCTCCCGAAAATGCTGAGTTCTGCAGGCGATAAGCATAGTGAACATCCTTACCCATGGTATGCACATAGGTAAGATCAATGAACATTCCTTTATTTCTATAACCCAAACCTCCACTTACTGAAAAGCGGCTTCCTTTTTCTGCGTGCCCCAAATCTTTGTAGGGATTTCCATAATAAGCCGCACCAAGCCTGGCCATGATAGTGGTAAATTTAAGTTCGCCACCAGCTTTTATGTTGAATGTTCCTTTGTAAGCTTTGTCGATGGCGCTGTTCAATGATTTTAAATAATCTTTGGTAGCCTTGTCATTATCTCCTTGCGGGTCGGTAGTAAAAGAAGAAGCTGTATAGTTTACATATTCTATATCGGCGGTTAAAAATCCTTTTTGTTTTCTTACATCTTCAATCTCCCGTAATACATAAGATGCACTGGCCATGATGCGGTAAGGTGTGATCAACCGATATTTGAATTCTGCATCGGTACCATTGGTAAACAGACCAGATTCCTGCGAAAGGGATCCTTTATAGCTTTCTGTGTTGGTGGTGACGGCAGCACTGTACCTATCTGTCATCATCAATAAGGAAGGGCTGTGAAAAGCAAGACCAAGTCTGATATATTCCACCGGTTTGTAAATGAAACCCAATTTTAAATTTGCGCCAATACCTGATGTGGAGAGGTTTTCGGTGATCCGGGCAAAATCAAATTTATTGGTACTATTGCTTGTTGCATCGGCTTCTGTAAAAATGGCTTCTTTTTCAAATTGTAAAAAAGGAACACCGATAGTGCCACCAATATAGAATTTATCATTGTTATTAAAGGCAAAACCCAACGCCAATTCTGAAATGCCGCCCTTGCTGGTGATTGTATTTTCCTGCAACAAACCTGTTGCAATGGGGGCCCTTGTTTTAAACTGGAAATTGCCGGATGTACCACCTGCAATCGTATCGATCCAGTAAGTATTAAATGCAAGACTGGTGCCGAATGGATAATTGCCTGCTACATTGTTAGCGTCTTTATCATTCCTGTTTTTTATTTCTTCGAGAAATTTTTGGGAATAAGAACTTTGATTGTTGGAGCCACGATATAATAAATTGCTACCAAAGCTAGCCGTTCTATTTAATGCAATAGCTACGGCCATTCCGGATTTCTTTTTATTACGGGGATCCGATCCTGTTCCAAGAACAATACCTGTAGTTCCAAAAGATAGGCCGGCTTTTTTATCTTTTTCTGTACGGCCATAATAAGTCGACTTATTATTTAAAAAATTATAACCGGGCGTCAATACAAAATCGCCTGTTTTATAGAAACCAAGTCCTGCGGGGTTTACAAAGGTGGCCGATATATCGCCGCCAAGTGATGCCATAGCACCGCCTACAGCTTGTTGCCGGGCAGTACCGCTTGATGTGATCCAGGAATAGCGCAAGGCATCGGCCGGTTCCTGGGCAAAAAGGGAAAAAGATGAGACAATACATGTTAGTATGAAAAATATTTTCCTCATGGTATAATGAATTAAATGCAATGAATAATAGGTTCAGAAATTTGAACGCTGTTTATGTTGGCCTCACCGCTTACAGGCGGGAGGTTTAGAAGGGCTATTTAAAACTTTCTTACAGGTGCAGGAGTGCTGCTGCCCGATGAAGAACCGGAGCTACTACTTGAACTGCTACTGGAAGAAGAATTATTATTGGAATTATTACCGGATGAGTTATTGTTATTATTACCGCCTCCAAAAATATCTCTCAGTATATTACCAGAATTATTGTTGTTTGAATTGGAATTTCTTGGAGAGGTGTAGGTATTGTTATTGTTAGAATTAGAATAACCACTACCCGAACCAATGAATTTTGGATTGGAATAAGTGCCATTAGTCAGTTCCTTGTCGTTATACGAATTCAGGTTAAATGTTCTGGGTCCTGAATACCTTACTGTTGTTTGCGGACTAACAATTACAGTGCCCTGGTAATAGGGGTTGAAATGATTGTTCCAGTAAGAGGCAGGTGTCCATGGATTGCCCAGGCAATTACAATTATAAGCGCTGTAATTATATCTGTAGCTATTGTAAAAAGGATCATTTA
>JANMLJ010000543.1:0-4752 GCA_031372465.1 Chitinophagaceae bacterium
GAGCAATATCAAAGATTGTTTGAAAGATCCGCGATGTAAATTATATCCTCATGGAGGTGATATCAGGGAAACAGATATTCTGAATGAAGCTATGAAAGGAATGGATTATGTTATTTGTTTGTCTGCTATGTGGCTTTTACATTGTAAGGATTATCCCCGCACAGCCTTTGATGTAAACGTGGCGGGTACTTTCAATGTACTGGAAGCTTGTGTAAAAAATAATATAAAAAAACTGGTCTGGTCTTCTTCTGCTTCAGTGTATGGTGATGCGGTAGAACTTCCGATGACGGAGAATCATCCATTTAATAATAAAAATTTTTATGGGGCTACAAAAATTGCCGGTGAAGCAATGGCAACTGCCTTCAACGATAGGTATAACTTACCCATCATCGGGTTACGTTATATGAATGTCTATGGTCCCAACCAGGATCAGACAGCAGCATACACCGGTGTAATTCCGATCATGCTGAATAAGATTGATGAAAATGTTTCCCCTGTTATTAATGGCGATGGTAGCCAGGCATACGATTTTATTTATGTAGAGGATGTAGCCCGGTGTAATGTACTGTCATTAAAATCGGAAACAACTTTTGGATTTTATAATGTAGGAACCGAAGTGCAGACATCAATAAAGACATTATGTGATTCTATATTACAATTAAAGGATTCTGCATTGATAGTACAATACAAACCCTACAGTGCCGATGATGCAAGAGCGTTGGTGCAAAACAGGATTGGTTCAAGGGAAAAAGCAGAAAGAGAATTAGGATTCAGATACAAATATGAATTGGTAGAAGGTCTTCAGAAACTAATTGATTGGAGAGAAGCTCAAAATAAATAAATACTAATGGAAAAAAGAAACATACCCATCTCATTGCCCTCTATGGGAGTAGAAGAATGGGAAGCCTTACGGGCTCCTATCGAAAGCGGCTGGATTACACAAGGGCCGAAAGTAAAAGAGTTTGAAAAAATGTTTGCAGAAAGGCACCAGGTAAAACATGCATTAGCGGTAAGTAACTGTACAACAGCTTTACATCTCGCATTGATTGCCTGCGGTGTAGGAGAAGGTGATGAAGTTATAGTTCCCGCATTTACCTGGGTTTCCACTGCGAATGCAGTAATTTATTGTAATGCGACTCCGGTATTTGTTGACATTGATCCCGTTACTTTTAATCTCGATCTCACAAAAATTGCCGAAAAAATAACGAGCCGCACCAAAGCAATTATCCCCGTGCATCTCTTCGGCCTTTGTGCTGATATCGATTATATCAAAGAACATTTTCCTCAACTTAAAATAGTAGAAGATGGTGCTTGCGCTTCCGGCAGCGCACTGCGGGGTCGTCCTGCCGGCGGATTGGGCGATATAGGATGTTTCTCTTTTCATCCCAGAAAATCAGTTACTACCGGCGAAGGTGGGATGCTTACTACCAACGATGATAAAATGGCGGCTCACCTTGATATGCTTCGTAATCATGGAGCGTCTATCTCTGAAGAACAAAGACATCATGGCCCTAAGCCTTTTATACTGGCGGCATATGATATTGTTGGGTACAATTACCGTATGACAGATATACAGGGTGCTTTAGGAGTTGTGCAATTAAGTAAGCTCGATAAATTTATTGATGAGCGGGAAAAATGGGCAGCATATTATGCTGAAAAATTAAAAAATATTTCATGGCTTCGTACACCAATAACACCCGAAGGATATAAACATGGCTGGCAGAGCTATGTAACTTTTATTGACGAAAATCTTTCTCCCATTAAACGGAATGAGATGATGGAAGTCTTGCAACAGAATGGTATTGCAACAAGACCAGGAACCCATGCAGTTCATATGTTAGGAGCTTACGCCAATAAATACGGAATTAAACCAGGCGATTTTCCAGGTGCATTTATGGCAGATCAGCAATCTATGTCTATACCGCTGCACAATAGAATGGTTAAAGAGGATTTCGATTACATTATATCAGCATTAATTAGTTTATAAATGGCAAAAAAAGAGATTTACAGAAAAACAGGAAGAATTCTTTTTTTTATAGCACTCAATCTTGTTTTTTCTGCAGGTGTCATTTGGGTGGCTTATTCTAACCGTACCCGGATTAAAAAATGGATGGATCATGAGAATTCATTCAGTAAGGAAGACAAAGTTATTTTATACGACATTTTTAGTTCCCCGCTTGTTGATAAAGCAGAACTTGTAAATCCACCTGTCAACAACAGCGATGAACTGATAAATGCCATTAATAAATCAACGCTGCCGGATTCACTTGATTTGCAGAATATGTTTGATTCCTGCAGGGTATTATCAGTAGAAAAATACCGGAGCCGGGCTTTGAAAATAAAATATGTTCTTTATAATGACACGCTGGAATGCTATTCCTATTTCAGAAAAATTAACCCATCGGGAAAAGAAAGCCATACAGTTGTTTTGTATATTCCTGGAAGTGGCGAAAATAAATCGGGAAAAATATCCCAAAGGCAATGGTCGTTGGAAGATCCGGCTGAAGAAGCAGAACAGATTAAAGCGGATTTGTATGTTCCTGTCTCTCCTGCCAATGATATTCGCGCCATACATGATGGCACAAAGATGTTGGATATTAAAAAAATAATAAGTTATGTAGTTAGTACAGGAAGAAGTTTTTCGCTTCGGTATTTTGCAGACGTTTTCGCAATCGAAAAATATTTGCGGCCCCGTTATGCTGGATTTCAAACCTGGGGTCACTCAAGAGGTGGCAGTGTGGCAACAATTGCCGGTAGTATTTTTTTGCCTGATACGATGATCATCAGTTCTGGTTATTCTGTGGCTTCCAATAAATTTTTTAGATTGGATCTTGACCAGGCCTGGTGGCCCGGTTCTTCTCGTTATTGGGATAAAGAATTCATAAAGACAAGGCTTAAAAATAAAGGGACCGTTTGCTACTTCCTTTTTGGAAAAAAAGAAGTAGATGATATTTATGGACTGGAAACAAAATATTTTTATACGGCAAATTTTTTCAAAGATTTGCCAAACGTACAAGTGAGATATTCTGATAATAAACATAGCTGGTTCAAAAAAGAAATTTCCGAAATATTAGCGGGTAAATAATTATGTGTGGTATAGCAGGTATATTTAATCTGAAAGGTTCTGCGGTTAATCACGAAGAAGTGAAGCGTATGACAGATGCCCTGGCACACCGGGGTCCTGACGGGGAAGGTGTTTTTCTGGATGATAATACCGGATTAGGACATAGGCGTTTATCTATACTTGATATTTCGCCAAAAGGGGCACAGCCCATGAGCAGTCATGATGGCGACTGGGTGATCGTTTTTAATGGGTGTATTTATAATTTTAAAGAACTCCGACAGGAGTTATTGGAAAAGGGACATTATTTTAATTCTTCTTCTGATACAGAAGTGATTTCGGAAGGTCTGGCTGCATATGGCCCATCATTTTTTGAAAGATTGAATGGTATGTTTGCCATTGGCGCCTGGAACAAATCAAAAAAGGAATTATGGATCAGCCGCGATAGGTTCGGCGTTAAACCATTATATTATTTTTTGGGTAACGGTGTTTTCCTGTTTGCTTCAGAAATAAAAGCATTCATTACTCATTCTGCGTTCCGGGTAGAGTTAAACCATGATTCACTGAATGAATATTTTACCTTTCAAAACATGTTCAGTTATCAGACCTTGTTTAAAGGGGTCTATATGCTACCGCAAGCCAATACTGTGTGTATTAATTCTTCTACTGCTGAAGTAGTGCATAAAAGCTGGTGGGATTATGATTTTTCTCAGACGGATGAAAATATGAGTTTTGAAGAGGCGAGATTTGAAACAGAAAGATTATTCCAGAAAGCAGTAGCAAAGCAAATGGTGGCGGATGTACCAGTGGGAAGTTACCTGAGTGGGGGTATGGATTCCGGTTCTATTGCAGTAGTAGCTTCAAAACAAGTTTCAAGACTTTACACCTTTACCTGTGGATTTGATATGAGCGAGGTAACCGGTGTGGAAGCCAACTATGATGAAAGACGAGATGCTGAGTTGACAGCCAATTATATCAAGAGCGAACATTACGAACAGGTGATGAATGCCGGAGACCTTCGCTGGAGTTTGCCCAAATTAGTTTATCACCTGGAAGATCTTAGAGTAGGGATGAGCTATCCGAGTTATTATATATCCCGGTTGGCATCTAAGTTTGTAAAAGTGTGTTTGCAGGGAACAGGTGGCGATGAATTATTTGGTGGTTATCCGTGGCGTTACTATCGCATCTTTAAATCATTAGACCGGCAGGATTTCTTTAACCAGTATTATGACTTCTGGCAACGGTTGGTAAAAGACGAAGACAAGTCAAAACTATTTACTCCTTCTGCTTATAACAAGATTGGTAATATAAATGAGATAAGACCCATCTTTGAAAAAGTATTTCTTTTCAACGACAAATTGAAATACGACAGACCCGAAGAGCACATAAATAACTCTCTCTACTTTGAAATAAAAACATTTTTACCCGGTTTGTTATTGGTGGGAGATAAACTCTCCATGGCACACGGGTTGGAAGAAAGATTTCCCTTTATGGATAATGAGCTGGTGAATTTTGCTATGAAAGTGCCGGTGAAGCATAAACTGGGCAACCTGGAAATGATGAAAAAAATTGATGAAAATGAATTCAGGGATAAGAAGAAATTATATACAGAATATGATGATGGTAAGAATGTATTGAGAAAAGCCATGTTGGATTTTATGCCGGAGCAAATCATCAACCGGAAAAAACAG
>JANMLJ010000574.1:0-7559 GCA_031372465.1 Chitinophagaceae bacterium
ACCATCATGATGCTTGGCGGTGATAATAATTCCTTTTGCTCCTGCTGCTTTTGCCACCCTGCACCATTGACGGCAATCTAATTGAGTCGGGTTAAATAAATCTTCTGGTTCAGTACCTTCTCCCCATTCTTTATCTGTAAACGTATTAGGGCCAAAATGCATAAAAAGATAAAACTCTGTTTCATGCCAGGCCAGTTGTGTTTTGGTAGGTCGAGGTGATTGATTTTTCTCTTGTGCTGCTCCGTCTAGCCAGGCTACTATCAAAATACTAAGTAAGATTTTTTTCATATTATTTATTTCTTCATTTTAAAAAATATAAAATAGTTCCTCTGCCCCCCTGGTTGAAGGTTGAATTATTGGCAATAGCAGAATCCATCCCATTAAAAACTTCCTGCCAGCGAAATCCATCGGTTGTAATGATAATAATATTTTCTGTTTGCCGTTGTGCATTGGAAAAATAAACCTGAACATTTAAGCAATTTACTACCCGAAAACGAATTTTTAAACTAAAAGAAGTTCTGTTGTTGAATTGCTACTACAAAAAGAGTGCATTTTAAATCCGATAGTCCTGAGGTATCGTAGGATCGGATATAGCTCAAGCAATTCTATCTGACGCCAAATTTCCAGCGCATAGAACCGGAGATAAAGAGGTCTCGCAGAGATTCTCTGGGTAAACTTAGCGGTCTCCTGTTCTCTGCGTTGAAAAAATACATTGACATGTTGAAATGCACCCTACAAAAACTGTTTGGCCTACCTTTGCAGTATCAAATAAACCTACAAACTACTTTTATGGAATACCGGATTGAAAAAGATACCATGGGCGAAGTAAAAGTGCCAATTGATGCCTACTATGGCGCACAAACCCAGCGAAGTATTGACAATTTTAAGATTGCCCAGGACATTAATAAAATGCCAAAAGAAATTATTGCTGCATTTGCCTACCTGAAAAAAGCAGCAGCTATTACAAACCTGGAAGCTGGTGTTTTGCCAAAAAGAAAATCCATATTAATCGGCAAAGTGTGTGATGAAATTTTGAAAGGAAAACTCAACGATTATTTTCCGTTGGTGGTTTGGCAAACAGGCAGTGGCACACAAAGTAATATGAATGTAAATGAAGTGATCGCTTACAGGGGGCATGTTTTGAAAGGTGGACAGCTGACGGATAAAGAAAAAATACTGCATCCAAATGATGATGTAAATAAATCACAATCATCTAATGATACTTTCCCTACTGCTATGCATATTGCAGCTTATAAAATGTTAGCAGAGACCACTATTCCTGGTATAAAGAAACTTCGGGATACTCTGGCCAGTAAGAGCAAGCAGTTTATGAAAGTAGTAAAGATTGGCCGCACACATTTTATGGATGCCACTCCGCTTACAGTAGGTCAGGAATTCAGCGGTTATGTTTCTCAATTAGACCATGGGTTGAAAGCAATAAAAAACACATTGGCGCATTTAAGTGAATTAGCACTGGGTGGCACAGCTGTAGGAACTGGAATAAATACTCCGCCCAACTATGCCAAAAATGTTGCCAGGCATATTGCTGCCTTAACAGGTTTGCCATTTGTAACGGCACAAAATAAATTTGAAGCGCTCGCCGCACATGATGCTATAGTAGAAGCGCATGGTGCATTAAAAACTGTTGCGGTAAGTCTGATGAAGATTGCTAACGATATCCGTATGCTTTCTTCAGGGCCGAGAAGTGGTATTGGAGAAATTTTTATTCCAGATAACGAACCGGGTTCTTCCATTATGCCGGGAAAAGTAAATCCTACCCAATGTGAAGCGTTAACCATGATAGCTGCACAGGTAATGGGCAATGATGTTACCATTGGTATTGGCGGTTCTAACGGGCACTTTGAATTAAATGTTTTTAAACCGGTAATGATTTATAATTTTCTGCATAGTGCAAGATTGATTGGAGATGGATGTGTTTCCTTTAATGATAAATGTGCCATTGGTCTTGAACCTATTGAAGCGAACATTAAAAAACACGTGGATAATAGTCTTATGCTGGTAACAGCTTTAAATACAAAAATTGGGTATTACAAAGCTGCAGAAATTGCGCAAAAAGCGCATAAGCAGGGAACTACGTTGAAAGAAATGGCCGTGAGTCTGGGTTATGTTACTCCTGAGCAGTTTGATGAATGGGTAAAACCAGAGAGTATGGTAGGCAAAATTTAACAGGTCTTGCTTCAACTCTGGATTTATATTTGCATATCATTAATAGCAGGAATTTCCAATAAAGTGAAGGAATATGGTAAAACTCCTATCGTAAAAAAACAGGTTTCCATCTTATTTTGAAATTTATTCAGTAAAGTATTGCAAAAAAGAAAAGTTTTATTTCTACCTTAACATAAGTATTAATCCAAACCCTTTTAAACCAAAATCCCATCTATGAAAAGTAACAAACAAACATTATCTTACTTTTCTGATACTACGCTGAAGGCGCAGGAAGTAGCAGCCACCTCAGCAAATTCATTTGAACAGACTCCCTATTTAAAAGCAATTCTTACGGAGAAAAGAGTTGAAGGCCCTGCCAGGGTGTTATCTATGGCTAACTCCAGTTTGGCAGCAGCTTTACGCTACATTTCTAACAGCAGGTCAATTGCGTAAATAGTAAATTTGTTACAAAATGATTACTAGTTTTTAGTAAACCCTTGCCTAAAATTTTAAAACTAAAAAGCCTCCTGAGTTGGAGGCTTTTAGCATTGGGCGATCTCTATCCTGGTTTATTTTTACTGCTTAATGAATTTTTCCACCTGAACTTCTACTCCATAACCATTATATAATTTTAACAGATAAGTTCCCGGTTTCAATGAAGAAACATCTACAGAGAAATCATTCTGGTAACTGATTCCTTCTTTTAATAAACGGCCATGTACATCACAAATTTGTACCAGTAAAGGTTTTTTAAGTTCCTTTTTACCATGTATATTAATGATGCTGACCACCGGGTTGGGAAATATCTGTATAAGATCTTTTACTATTGGCATTCCAAACCGTGGGTTTTCATGCAGAGCCAACGGAAGAAAGGTTTTATAGCTTAGCCGTAAAATTTTTCCTCCATCTTTTGTGGGATTATTGCTGCCATTAAATCCACCGGTAGGTCCTGACGTAGAACCGGTACTGTCTGTTATCACCCAAAAAATGCCACTATTGGGGTTGGGATTGATAGCAATATCTCTGATTCTCCAGCTATGCAACAAAGGAAAAGTATCCACTATGTTTAAAGAAGAAGCACTGTCAACAAAATCACCTGTTGAATTTAATTTCAACCGGTACATACCGTATTTCAATGATGTTACTAATAATGAATTTTTCCAGCCGGGAATATTACCGGCGTAAAAATCAATACTGGAAGGTGCTATGGTAGGCCAGGTAAAAATATTGGAACCTTCAGCCGGAATAACAGCAGCAGCCCAGTTAAACTTTGCAAATAATGGCCGTTGCATACTGTTAGTACTTGCCCAGGTATTCTCTGAATAGTTTACCAATGAATTTGCCAACTTATCATTATTAGCAAACGCGTCTAAGCTTGAATAATTATTATCTGTTTCTAATCCTGCTACTTTCGGCCATCCATAATTGGTAGCTGGAAAAATATTGTTTACTTCATCATCAGATTTATCACCATGTTCAGAACTATATAACCGCCAGGTTCCATTTACATTTCCCCATACAATACCCTGTGCGTTACGATGCCCAAAACTATAAACCGGTGTTTTAAGAGAACTGAAAGCAACAACACTATGATTGTAAGGATTATCATTGGGTATCCATTGCCGCCAGTTATTATATTCATGCACAACTCCGAAAGAAGTATCTCCATCGGCCTCAGTATTTAATCGCAGAATTTTCCCTTCGCAGGTGTCAATATTTTGTGCATTGTTAACCCTGGTGTCATTATTAAACTGGCCGGCACCCATATCACCAATGGTATAATACAATTTGTATTCATTATCCGGCCCTTCTTTAAAAGGACTGATGGTAAGTCTTCCGGAATTATGGTCATTACTTCCCGGCAAATTAGATAGTACGGTATCAATTATTGTAAGTGTATCCCGATGCGGAAGACTGGTTGGATTTCCTGCATCAGTAGCAAAATAAAAACGGCACAGTACAATTTTAGTCCGGAAAATGCAGGTAGCATTGCTTCCACCATTCGGACAAGCTTGTTTTTTATACACATAAGATAAGTATACCCATCGCTTGTTTATATCCGACATAAACTCCGGGTGAATGGCCAATCCCTGCATACCTCCCTGAGGCCACCTGTTTGATGCTCTGTCAAAATTTATTTCGCCCGTACCCAGCGGAATCTTTAATACCTGTTGGGCCGGTGTACTTTTTTGTGCTTCTGTTCTGTTGGAACTAACACGTAAAACTCTGTATCCTCTTGCCTCCGTAATCCAAAGTGAATCCTCAGGACCATAAGTAATTTCCCAGGGATAACCAAGGTTCTTTGCTATCGTATCAATATTGAAAAGCGCTGTAGTTGAATCAACTACCTGTGCTTTTACAGGTATAACCGATAGCCATACAAATAAAGAAATAAAAAAAGATTGAAATAATTTTTTCATATGACAGGATTATGGGTTAAAAGTAACACACCGGATTTTCCATGTCAAGAGTGATTTCACCAGTAAAAGTCTCGGAGGTTTTTTTATATAAATCAGCAGGTATTCCTATTGACATGGATTTTTCAGTAAGCTACTTTTATACCAGCAAGTCTTATCCCACCCCAGGAGAAACGGCGTATGCCGGTTCTTTTTCAACAAATAGCTGTGTATGAAACTATTTTTACCGACTTGCATTTTCGTGTTCAGGGCTTTTTTATTTATTAATTGTATTATTTTTTGTACTAACGTATATGGACAACCGGTAAATGACAATTGCGCAGCCGCCGTGCTGCTTACTTCTGCCACTTCCTGTGTCAATACGGCAGGCACTGTACAGAATGCCACCAATTCCGGGGTAGCAGTAGCTCCCTGTACCGGTAATGCAGATGATGATGTCTGGTATCGTTTTGTAACTGCTTCTACCGATCATACGATCACTTTAAGTAATATCGGCGTTAACCTGAATACGTCAGGTGCCAGGTTCCAGCTATTTTCCGGCGCCTGCGGATCATTGCAATCAATTGGTTGCGGCATTGGAACTACATCACTTTCTCTTACTACACTTGCAAGAAATACTACCTACTATATCAGGGTTTATTCTGCTGGGTCATCTATACTAACCAGTAATGCCGGCTTTAATATCTGTATTACACATCCGGTAGCCCCTGCACCACAAATAGATTTGGGAAAAAGTTTTATCAATATCAGCAAACCCACCGGTGGCACCGTTGAAACAAATGATATACTTGAAATCAGGGCTTCTGTTGTTGTAAGGTCCGCATCATTCGACAGTTGCCAGTTTACCGATGTTATTCCAGCCGGTACCACTTATATTGCTAATTCATTGAAAATACTAACCAATGAAGGAACAGTATTTAAATCATTTACGGATGCACAATTTGATGCATCCAACGACGAAGGATGGATTAGTGGAACTGCTATTACGATGAATTTAGGTTATCGGCAAACAGACCAGCCGGCAAGAGTAAATCGACGGGGAAGAATAAGAAATAATAATGGACATAAACCTTCTTTTTATGGCAGCACCTGTATTATGGTTGCAAGTTATCGGATAAGGGTTACTGCAGGTTTTACTACCTTAATTAATACAGGAGGGGGAACTGTTACATATACAACTGCCCCCCCTGCAGTAACTACTTTCACTTTTCCCAACAGTCCCGTAATGGTATATAATAACTTTGGCATTTGTGCTAATGTAATTGGTGTAAACTCACTGGGTACAGAAACAAATGGAACATTTGGTAGTGGCAATCTAAGAAATAGGGGCGCTTCTGGAAATGTTCCTGTTGGTTATACGTACAACACTTTTAATTGTAGCTCCCCCCAGGACTATTTTTATGGAATAGCCAATAATACAAGCGGTGGTGTTTATTCCAATTCCAATAACTGGCCAAAACCTGATGGAAATTGTTCTGCCACCCCCACTACCCATCGGGTATTTACATTGTGGGATATAATAGGAGATCATACAGGTGCAGCAAACCCAATTGCAGGAAACCCGGCTGCAGATACAACCGGCGGCAGAACAGGTGGGTATATGCTCATCATAAATGCAGCATATCGTATCGACTCAGCATTTGATCATACTATCAGTGGATTATGTGCCAATACTTATTATGAAATTTCCTGTTGGATGAGAAATATCTGTTCTAAATGTGGTTGCGATTCATCTGGCGTAGGCGCCAGTGGTGCAGGATACTTACCATCAGGACCAGGTGATTCTTCAGGTGTCCGGCCAAATCTTGCCATTGCATTAGATGGAGTACGTTATTATACTTCAGGAGATTTGCCATATACTGGCCAATGGGTTAAAAAAGGATTCACCTTTCTTACGGGTCCGGTACAAACCAGCTTTACATTGCGTTTTTATAATAATGCTCCGGGTGGAGGAGGAAACGATTGGGCGCTTGATGATATTTCTGTTCTCACCTGCTCGCCCAATATGAATTATTCTCCAACACTGAATCCAATCGTTTGTGACAGTAATATTTTAGTGATACGAGATACTGTAAGATCTTTTTTTAACAACTATGTATTCTCAAAATGGCAACAAAGTATTAATGGAGGAAGCAGCTGGATAGATGTGACAGCACCAGCAGGCCCTGCTTCACCCATCTGGAATGGAACAGCCTGGGAATATGTAAACAGTTACACCATCCCAATTACACAAACAAGATCAATAAATGATGGTAATAAATACCGTTTAGTTGTTGCAACTACACTTAACAATCTTTTGGATAATAATTGCAAGTTTACTGATAATGTAAATGCAATTACATTAAAAGTAGAGCCCTGCGGTATACCGCTTCCCCTTCAACTACTATCATTTTCCGGTCGCCTGTCTAATGAAAGGGCTGTTTTAAAATGGACAACAACAAAAGAAGAAGAGCCGGTTACTTTTGAAGTGGAAAGAACCACCAATGGAATTTTTTATCTGTTGATGGGAACAGTCAATAGTTATAATAATACTTCTGAACAAAATACCTACAACTTTTCTGACCCAACCCCAATTACTAAAAATACATATTACCGAATCAGGATGAAGAATATTGCCGGTAAATCCATCTACTCCAGGTCCATTCAATTATCAGCAGAAACAGACTTATTCTCCTTTGTTTCTGTTCTTAATCCCTTTAGTAATATCCTGGTTTTTGAAATAGCCGCCACACGTATGGGGAAAGCGGATGCTGAACTTATTGATCCGGCAGGAAAAATAGTTAAAAAAGCAACTTTTGAATTAGCCCCTGGGGTAAATCGTTTACAAATGGAGGAGACGAATCTCTTAACCCCTGGTTTATATTTTCTTCGTGTTAAAATGATGGGAACAACCATCCAAAATAGAGTGGTAAAGCATAATCAGTAACAGTAGTTTTGCCTGACTAAAAAATATATACTATTGTAAAAAAATTGCTG
>JANMLJ010000606.1:0-9877 GCA_031372465.1 Chitinophagaceae bacterium
TTACAAAGTACGAATTACATAAGCCGGTTTCCAAATCTATTTCTAAAAAATTTCCTTTTTAAGAAATTTTTGGGTAAACAACTTTATTCGGGTGAATATTTATTAAACGGTGTTAGTCCGGAATTTTAAATTCCTTGGAAACAATAATTCTACGGTCAGGATTAATAGCAAACTGATGCCTGTAGTAGTAACAACTTTAATCAGAAAATCAAGAAAGCTTCCAAAATCCAGTACTTCCAGGAAAACCATGTAGCCATGGTGCAGCAAAGTAAGTATTAACACATAAACTCCATAAGGCGCCCACTGCATCGCATTGGGTGAAGGCTCCCGGAAATTGAGCTCAGAAGAGTCTTTCGGCGTAAGAATGTTGATGATAAAGGGTCTTACATATGCAATCAGTAGACAAGCAGCTGCATGCAAGCCGGGGGTCATCATAAAATAGTCAAGAATAAGCCCGGTTAAAAAACCAATAATAAGCAACCACAACCTGGATATGGAAAAAGGCAACCAGAGAAGGAAAAGAAAGTATAAATAAGGAGTGATGAACCGGTGCAAATGAGGGATCTTATTAAGCACATATACCTGTATCAGTATAAAAGCTGCCAATCGAAGTATATTTCTTAAGAAATCATTCACCTGTTTCCTTTTTTTATTTGTTCGATCTTCTTTTTTGTTTCTTCAAATAGTTTGATCTGTTCAGCCCTTTCCATATTTTCTAGTACAAACACCTGCTGAAGGCTATAAAAGTTGGCAGCAGTTTTCACTTTCAGCAAATACATACCGGTAGTGTTATCTAACTTTATCCCGGCAATAGTACCTACAAAATAACCGGGAGGAAAATTGAAGGATACAGAACTGGTTAGCACCGTGTCTCCATTTTTAACTTCTACCGTTTTAGGTATTCTCTTTAGTGTAAGATAGCTTGGGTCTTTACCATCCCATTCGGCAGTTCCAAATTCACCGGTCTTTTTCAACGTAGCACTTACAGAGTTCTGTACATGTAATAAACTCATTACCTGGCTAAAGTTCGCACCTACATTGACTACAACGCCAACGACGCTGCCATCAGAGTTAACAACAGCCATATTATCCTTAATGCCCTGGTTGGCGCCACGATTTATCTGAATATAATTTTTCTGATCATTTATGGTATTATAAACTATGGTAGCTGGACGGGAATAATAACGGCGGTAAAGTCCGGATGTATCATAAAGTACGGAGTCCTGAATGATATGTACACTCGTATCCCGCCTGATAAAATTTTGGGGCAGCAAATTTAGTAATGAATCATTCATCTGATGTACTCTCCTATTTTCTTCCCGGAGGGCAAAAAAATCTTCTACCTTATTATATTGTGAATTGATACGGCCTGTCATTTCATTGGCTATTCCTAAAAATTTAGCCCGGTGAAAACGGTTATAATTGAACAAAAACCATAATGATACCACCTGTAATAGGAGGAATGTGAAGAAGAATCTATACCGCCTGATAAAAAGGAATATATTACGCATTGATTAAGGTACAAGGTACAAGGTACAAGGTACAAGGTACAAGGTACAAGGTACAAGGTACAAGAACTACACTGCTTGTTTCTTGTACCTTTTTGATTATCTCATCACAAAAGGATACCTGTCATAATGTTTCAGCGCTATACCAGTTCCCCTTACCACACTTTTTAATGGGTCTTCTGCTATATGCACCGACAATTTAATTTTGTTAGTCAGTCTTTTGTCTAGCCCCCTTAGTAAAGCACCACCGCCGGTAATATACATTCCACGGCGATATATATCGGCAGCTAGCTCAGGCGGAGTTTGTTCCAGAGCTTTCAGAATGGCTTCTTCAATTTTAAATATACTTTTATCCAACGCCTCAGCAACCTCCTGATAGCTTACCATCACTTGTTTGGGGATCCCTGTCACCAGGTCACGACCATTTACAGGGTAGTCATCAGGTGGGTTATCTATTTCCTTCATGGCTGCCCCAACCTGTATTTTAATTTGTTCAGCCGTACGCTCACCAATTAATAAGCTATGATACCTGCGCAGTGCTTCCATAATATCAGCTGTAAATTCATCACCGGCGATACGGATGGATTGGTCGCAAACAATTCCCGCAAGAGCAATTACAGTGATACCCGTTGTACCTCCTCCTATATCAATAATCATATTACCAACAGGCTCTTCCACGTCAATACCTATACCCAGTGCAGCTGCCATAGGTTCATGTATAAGATATACCTCTTTGGCACCAGCCTGTTCAGCACTATCCCTAACGGCTCTTTTCTCCACTTCTGTAATAGACGAATGAATACAAATCATCATTCTCCAGCTTGGGGGAAAAAGTCGCTTTTGCGGATAAACCAGTTTAATAAGCTCCCTTATCATCAACTCTGCAGCATTGAAATCCGCTATCACCCCGTCTTTAAGTGGACGGACGGTGCGGATACTTTCATGCGTTTTTTCATGCATCATCAATGCCTTTTTCCCAACCGCCAACACTTCTTTAGGGTTGTTTCGGTTAAGGGCAATGATGCTTGGTTCGTTTACAACCACTTCATCGTTATGTATTATAAGGGTATTAGCTGTACCCAGGTCGATAGCTATTTCTTGTGTAAACCAGTTAAAAAGTCCCATTAAATATACTTGAATTTACCTGCCTACCGCCAGTCAGGTTAGAAGCAAAGGTGAAGGAAAAAATTCGAATTATCAAAGCAAAACCTTGCGGGACAGGGATTTATTTTACGTTGATCCTTTTGACAAATTGTGGTTAAAAGAATTTTCAGGCTCATAATTGTCCCCGATTTTCAGTAATAGATGCAAAAGAGTCCTTTTAGTTTTCACAAACCTTTGCTGCTTCATTTTATTGTTATCACCCTAAAAACGAATTTCAGTTAACTTCAATGCATGCGAATCATTACAAAAACAGTCTTGATTTTATCAATAGTGAGTTTGCTTGCTGATATAGCCAGTGAAATGCTGTATCCCGTGATGCCTGTTTATTTAAAAGAAATTGGTTTTTCTGTATTATGGATTGGCGTATTAGAAGGTGTTGTAAATTTTACAGCGGGCATCAGTAAGGGCTATTTTGGAAAATGGAGTGATGAGAAAGGTTATCGGTTGCCTTTTGTAAAATTAGGCTACCTGCTAAGTACCATTTCCAAACCACTGATGGCCACATTTACTTATCCACTCTGGATCTTTTTTGTACGAACAATTGACCGCTTAGGCAAAGGCGTTAGAACTGCTGCCAGAGATGCTTTACTTTCACAGGAAGCAACAAAAGAAACCAAAGCGAGGGTCTTTGGATTTCATAGAAGCATGGATACCGTTGGTGCGGCTATCGGGCCAATACTTGCGTTGGTATTTTTATTTTTCTACCCGGGTGATTACAAAACACTTTTTTATATCGCATTTATTCCCGGCATTCTTTCCATACTTTTTATTTTTTTGCTGAAAGAAAAAAAACAACCTGTTTCCACCCTGGGTAAAGGAAATTTTTTTTCATTTTTCAATTACTGGAAAGTTGCAACTCCCGCCTTCAAAAAAATTACCGCCGGGCTTTTATTGTTTGCTTTGTTTAACAGTTCAGATATTTTTTTATTGTTGATAACTAAAGAAACAATTGGGAATGATACATTACTTATTGGGGGAACCACTTTCAATGCTGATACAATTACGATTGGAGCCTATATATTTTATAATCTTATTTATGCGGCAGTCTCCTACCCGATGGGTGTTTTAGCGGACAGGATTGGATTTAAAAAAATTATTTTGCTGGGTTTTGCTTTATTTACTTTTGTTTATGCAGGCTTTGCTTTTCATCCACCTGTATACATGCTTTTCATACTATTTGCCGTATATGGAGTATATGCTGCTGCTACTGAAGGCGTCATCAAAGCATGGATAACTAATTTAGCGCACAAAGAAAATACAGCAACAGCTATTGGTTTTTATACAAGTTGTGAAAGTATTTGTGCCCTGTTAGCCAGTATCATTGCCGGTGTATTATGGACAAGTTGTGGAAGCGCTTCCACATTTATAACTACAGCTGCTATTACCGCAATAGTTTTCATCTATTTTTTACTAAGAATCAGGAGCAAATAATTTTATCCTGTTTCTGGCACAGTAATAGTACATGGGATTTCATAATTAATTCTTCATTCAAAAATAAATTATGAAAAAGATTATTATTTGTTTTGTTGCATTACTGGTCGTTATAATTTCACAAGCCCAGAACAAAACTGCCTCCCACACCTCCTACAAGACTGCATTAGGTGTAAAAGTTTGGGACGGTGGTGGTATTTCCTTCAAACATTTTGTAAATGGAAATAATGCCCTTGAACTGATCGGCTATTTCTGGAACCAGGGTACAAGAATAACCGGGTTATATGAAATACATAATCGGATCAATGGTGTATCAGGCCTTCAATGGTACATTGGTCCGGGCGCACATATTGGTTTCTATAATACAAAATATGGTGACGGATCTTTTATAGGTATTGATGGTGTGCTGGGTCTTGATTATAAATTTAAAGGAGCACCCCTTAATATATCGTTGGATTGGCAGCCATCCATTGAATTTGGAGATAATCGCGGATTTGTGGGAAGTTGGGGTGGCTTGGGTATCCGATACACTTTTTAATATCAAAATACAGTCTAAAAGAATAGCTACGTTGATTTCAAACCAGGGCAGTTTTTTTTCATACCTTGTTAAAAACTAACAGGTATGAAAAAGTATATCCTCCCCTTTCTGATTGGCCTGCTGACAATTTCATGCACTTCAGCACAAGACATCAAAAAAATATCGGATGATTTTCAAAAATTAATGAATGATCCAAAAAGCCCTTATGGAAAAAATAAACTTACCGGAAAATATTACACTATCCGTGGCTTAAAAATGTATGTGGAAGTATACGGTAAAGGACAACCGCTATTGATTATTCACGGTAATGGCGGTGCCATCAATAATTTTATTTACCAAATTCCTTATTTCAGCAAAAAATATAAAGTAATTGTTGCCGATAGCAGGGCACAGGGAAAATCAACCGATACCGGCGATAGCCTGACCTATGAAATGATGGCAGATGATTATGCCGCTTTACTGGATGCAATGAAAATTGATTCTGCTTATGTAATTGGCTGGAGTGATGGCGGTATCAATGGCCTTCTTTTATCAATACGTCATCCTCAAAAAGTAAAGAAATTGGCCATCACCGGTGCCAACCTTGTTCCTGATACGACGGCGGTTCCCCAGGTTATCTGGGACATGGTAACACCAACTCTTACCGCATTAAAAAATAATCCAACAAAATCCGAAGAGGAAAAAAATGCACTTAAATTATATAAGTTACTGAGTGAACAACCACATATACCAGTTACCAGCTTGCAAAAAATAACATGTCCAACATTAGTTATTGGTGGAGATCATGATGTAATTAAAGAGGAACATACAATGCTCATTTATAAAAATATTCCAAAATCATATTTATGGATATTGCCCGGTTCGGGACACAGCACACCAGTAGTATTTAAGGATGATTTTAATAAAGTAGTGGATCGTTTCTTTTCTAGTCCATACAGGGTTTTTGATGGAGAAGCAAGATTTTTTTAAAAAGAACCAAATCCCAATTGTTTTTCAATACTTGCTGGCAGAGCCGGCAGTTTTCTTCTTTCAATCAAAAAACTGTTGAGCTGTGTAATTTCCTTAAAGATATAATGTTTATCGGCTGCTGCTTTCAAATAATCTTTACCCGTACTGCCACCGGTGCCAATTCTTGTTCCGATCATCCGGTGTACCATGTTCATATGTCGGTATCGCCAACTACTGAGTTGTTCATCTATTTCTAATAATGCATTCAGTAATTGAAAGGGTAATTGCAACAAGGGATAACCCCGGTATAACATAATGAACAACGCCGCACGGCAAGCAGGTGGTGATAAAGAACGGTCAGTGGATGCTGAATGACTTTCAAACATTTCTTCAAAAGCTGCAAGGTTATTTTTTTCTGCCTCCGCCAGACTTTCCTGGTAAATATTTTTATACTTGTCCCAAAACAAATTATCCGCTCCTTCTTGTAAGAAAGGCATTCTTTCCAGCCAACTGTTTACTAATTGTAATAATGATTGACTACCTTCTGCCTTCTTAATTATTTCAACCTGCTCCGGTCTTAATTGTGCGGTATAATATTCTTTACCATGACGCTGCTCAAATTTTAATCCCAGCTTTGCCTCCAGTTCTTTGAACTGCCAGCTTTGAAAACCTGAGGCGGGGCGAAGCATATCCCTGAAGTCGAGAAAATCCATCGGTGTCATCGTTTCCATTATATCAATCTGGTGTACCAAGACTCTTAATATTGTTACACAACGGTTCAGCCGGTGTACAACAGTTTGTAATTCCGGCGAATTATCATTCAATGCCGGTTTGCTCATTATAGCTGCAATTGAATTTACTTCATGGTGCAATTGTTTGAACCAAAGTTCATATACCTGGTGAATAACGATGAATAGCATCTCATCATGCGCTGGCAGATGAAGCTTTTCACTTTCTGGTGATTGTGCATTCAGGATTTTATCTAACTGGAGATAGTCGTGGTAATGTACTTGCATTGATATCTTTATTTATTTTCCTCGCCAAGTAATTCTTTATTATGAGCAATAAATTTCTTTGCTTCCAACAAAATAAATTCCAGGGATTCTTTATCCATTTCATCTTCATCAGAATAATCAGCAAAAGATCTTTCATCAAAAATTCTTGTATAAAAATCTTCCAGATCACCTGGTATCTTACCCTGCTTTACAAAATGAAAAGAAAATAAAGTCCGCACACCTTTATGGGACTTTGGCTCTAAATTAATTGATAGTAACAATGCCTGAACAGAATAGAAGCAGGCATAAAAAATTCTGTTGACAGCAGTATTATAATATCCAAATTTCAGAAGATTTTCAATCTCGTTTATTGTGCTATCTGCTTTTGCAATTTTTTTGGATATCCTTGGGTTTTTATCCATGCTATATTTCCACTCCTTCTTTTTGAATATTAAGGTATAAAGGGGTGTAATAATACTTATCCTTCCAAATATGATTTGATTTTACAAGAGGGCTGATTATCTGACCAGTTTCAACCTCAAGGCTATATAATGGTCTTGTGATACTAACTTTATCCTGGTAGCTTAGGACGTCCCTCTCAACAAGTATTAACAAATCAATATCAGACTCCTCATTCGCATCACCACGGGCATAAGAGCCGTACAAAATAACCTTAGCATCAGGCGCTGTTTGTAGCACCCGTTTCTTAATTTCCGCTAATAATTTTTTATCTGCTTTCATTCTATAAATTTACAAATTTTAGCCGCAAATTACTTTGTATTTATTTTTACTCAAATTCATATCCAATATCACCCCTGTACTCCATATCTTTAAAAGACACTTTCTGCATTTCTTCTTTTGATATTTCAACCGCATCAAAAATGGATTTGCCATAAGAACTGATACAAAAAACCCGACCACCATTAGTAATTATTTTTCCGTCTTTTACTGCAGTCCCCATATGAAATAATATACTGTCAGCTGGATTTATATCGTCTATGCCTTCTATTTCATGGCCTTTAGCATAATTACCGGGATAACCGCCACTTACTGCAACGACGGAACAAACTGTCCGTGAATCGGTTTCTATTTTTATTGTATCTAACCGCTGATCAGCCACGGCTGCAAATAACTCCACCAAATCGTTTTTCAATCTTGGTATCACCACTTCTGTTTCAGGATCACCCATCCGGCAATTATATTCTATCATAAACGGCTCGCCGTTTACAATCATAAAACCGAAAAAGATAAACCCCCGATAGTCTATTCCTTCATTTTGAAGACCCTCCACGGTTGGTTTAATTGCTTTTTCTTCAATTTTTTTCATCAGTTCGGCGTTGGCAAATGGTACCGGGCTTACTGCACCCATACCACCAGTATTAGGTCCGGTATCACCTTCACCGATTCTTTTATAGTCTTTTGCCTCGGGTAACACTACATAGTTTTTTCCATCCATTAAAACAAAAACGGACATTTCAACTCCCTTCAGAAATTGTTCTACAACTACTCTTTCTCCGGCATGGCCAAATTTTGCCTCTTGAATCATTAGCTCAAACTCTGCAATGGCTTCAATATGATTTTCACAAATTATTACTCCTTTGCCGGCAGCCAACCCATCGGCTTTTAAAACGATTGGCAGGGCATGATTTCTCAAATAAGCAACACCTTCCTGGTAATTTTCCAACGTAAATTCTTTATAAGAAGCTGTTGGAATAGCATGCCGCATCATAAATGCTTTAGCAAAAGCCTTGCTTCCTTCTAATTGGGCACCCGTTTTATCAGGGCCAATAATGTTAAGGTTTTTTAATGCAGGATCGCTGATTAGAAAGTCGGTGATGCCATTTACCAAAGGTTCTTCAGGACCAACAATTACAAGGTCAATCTCTTTATCAATGCAAGCTCTCTTAATGGATTCAAAATCGGAAATGCCAAAATTCAGGTTTGTGCCACATTGTGCCGTGCCGGGATTTCCGGGCGCAATAAATAGCGCTTCGCATAGAGAACTTTGTGACAGTTTCCAAGCCAGGGCATGCTCCCTGCCACCGGAGCCAATTAATAGGATTTTCATAATGAGTTACTGACTTTATTTTACTATGTACTTCGTAGACCATGTTTAAGCATAGAAGTAATGTTTTGCGAATATCGGGCGTATCCGTTAAAGATGAACCGAAAAAATTTTTGGTGACTAAATTTCTGTATTTTGGTTGCTGCTAATCAAAGGACTCTGATTTATCAACTAAAAAAATTTGTATGACTCAACCTGCAAAACTCGGCAAGCACCCTAAAGGATTATATGTCCTATTCTTTACAGAAATGTGGGAACGGTTTGGCTATTACCTGATGGTGGGAATTCTGTTGCTATTTCTCACAGACGGCTCGGGAAAAGGATTACCTAGGGCGATGGGTACGGATGTAGTAGGAACTTTTATTGCACTGGTCTATTTAACCCCCTTCATTGGTGGTTTGTTAGCAGATCGCCACCTCGGTTATATTAAATCTATTTTCATTGGGGGCGCATTAATGGCGGCAGGATATCTCACCATTTCTTTGCCAGGAGATTACACCGTATATATAGGTATGGGTTTGATCATTATCGGGAATGGTTTTTTCAAACCTAATATTTCTACCCTTTTGGGCAATATGTATAACAGGGAGGATCTTAGACCCTTAAAAGATAATGCTTATAATATCTTTTATATGGGTATTAATATTGGCGCCTTCTTCTGCAATTTCATTGCCGCCATTCTTCGTAATCAGATCGGGTGGCAGGCTGCGTTTTCAGCAGCAGGTATTGGTTTAATAATCGGCCTGATTGCATTAGCCATTAATCTAAAGCATATAAAAGAGTATGATGTAAAAAGGCCGATGCAGCCAGGTGATATGCCCACATCGAAAATATTAGGTTCCGTATTCCTGCCCATGATAGTATTTGCGGGGCTGGGCTGGATAATTCCGGGTAATATTTTCGGCAGCGATTCTTCTGATGCTTTCATATTAGCCTGTGTTCCGGTAATTGTGTTCTATGTTAATCTCTGGAGAAAAGAAAAAGGGGAAGACAAAAAAGGTATCGGCGCATTATTATTTGTGTTTGCAGTTTCTATTATTTTCTGGACAATTTATAATCAAAATTCTACCGGTTTAACGATTTGGGCAGAATCGCATACCGATCGATCTATTCCACAATTTATGGAAGGCCCTGCTGATGCTGTTTACACTTAGCAAAACCTGGAGACCAAACCTCAACAAACTGATAGTTTGGATAGCTATATGCGGGTAGTAACAGATGATTCAGG
>JANMLJ010000365.1:0-5716 GCA_031372465.1 Chitinophagaceae bacterium
TTTTTTCTGACAGAACAAAACAGAACTTTATTAACGAATGTTGATGGTAGTTATACTGCCCGTGGCAATTCGGTAATAGCACAAACACCTTTTAACCGGTTTGGTAATCCCGATGAGTTAGCCGGCGCCTTAGTTTGGTTGCTGAGCGATGCTTCTAAATTTGTAACAGGTACCACTATCACAGTAGATGGAGGATTCAATGCTTTTAGTGGTGTATAAAATAAGATCAGTATGAGAAATTTTCCTTCCTATGGCAATAATGGATACCGTATGGAACAAACCATGCGTTGGTATGGTCCAAATGATCCGGTTTCTTTAGCAGACATTAAGCAAGCCGGCTGCACAGGTATTGTATCTGCATTACATCATGTACCCAACGGTGAAATCTGGACCATAGATGAAATAAATCAACGTAAAGCGATCATTGAAAATGCCGGTCTTACCTGGAGTGTTGTAGAGAGTGTTCCTGTACATGAATCTATTAAAACA
This sequence comes from Chitinophagaceae bacterium, assembly GCA_031372465.1. GTDB lineage: Bacteria > Bacteroidota > Bacteroidia > Chitinophagales > Chitinophagaceae > JJ008. Next base: position 490 of record JANMLJ010000365.1, read on the forward strand.
CATACCGAAGGGTTTGAGCGGTACATCAGCAATTACAGGCAAAGTATACAAAACCTTTCAGCCTGTGGTATAAAAAATGTGACTTATAATTTCATGCCCATACTGGATTGGACAAGAACTGATTTGGCTTTTGAAGTGGAGGATGGATCAAAAGCCTTGCGGTTTGAAATGGCTGCATTGGCTGCATTTGATGTATTTCTTTTGAAAAGAGAAAATGCGGCAAATGACTACGATGCTGCTACCCTAGAAAGAGCTGAAAAAAGACTGAAAACTATGAGTGAAGCAGAGGTTGGGGTATTATATCAAAATATGCTAAAAGGGTTACCCGGCAGTGAGGAAAGTTTTACGATGGAACAATTTCAAAAAGCATTAGACACCTATGAAGGTATTGACAGAAATAAATTACAGCAACACCTTATTTATTTCCTGCAACAAATAATTCCTGCCGCTGAAGCTTGTGGTGTAGTGATGTCTATTCATCCCGATGATCCGCCCTTTGCGGTATTGGGATTGCCAAGAGTAGTAAGTAATGCAGACGATATCCGGGCGCTGATCAATGCTGTTCCATCACTTCATAATGGGTTATGTTTTTGTACAGGCTCGTATGGAGTTATTGCCAGTAATAATTTACCGGCTATGGTAAGTGAATTTGCCGATCGCATTCATTTTATTCATTTAAGAAGTACCAGAAGAAATGAGGTCGGCGATTTTTACGAAGACAATCACCTGGAAGGTGATGTAGATATGTATGCCGTTATAAAAGAATTAGTGAAAGCCATGCAGCAACGTAAATGTTCTATACCGGTAAGGCCTGATCACGGCCATCAGATGCTGGATGATTTAAATAAGAAAACAAACCCCGGGTATTCTGCTATCGGCAGGTTAAGGGGCCTGGCCGAAATACGTGGTGTTGAATTAGGTGTGTTGCGAAGTTTATTGGAAACTGATTAATACTATTAGGAGTATTGAGCGGACATAATTGCGCAATAGAAAGGCGACCTGAAAAATGTATTCGGCTGTTTATTATTTCATATTAGTATAACCTCACCATTCAATACTATCAAAGTGAACTAAAAATTAGCCTTTTGTATTCTTTGCGCCGCCTTTTCTTTGCGTATTCTTTGCGTGAAATGTATTGGGCAGTTTAATGTATTATATTAGTATTATATGCAGCGACTTAAAATTCCACTATTTTCTTTGATCTTCCTCGTTATAGGTTTAACCGGATATACACAGAAAAGATTTCAATCAGAAATATTTACAAAAATTGATTCGCTGACCAATATTCAATATGGGCAGGCAGTCAATTATAACGGCATTGAAGAAAAATTAGTGCTTGATATTATAAGGCCTCCACTCACAGACACCATGAAGTACAGGCCCTTATTGATTTTTATCCATGGCGGTGGTTTTAGAAATAATTCTAAGAACGGGTCGTATAGTTCCATGGTATGTAACAGTTTTGCAAAAAGAGGTTATGTAACAGCTACTATTGATTATCGGTTAGGTGTAGGCAAAGACAATACCAATAAAGATTATTTTGAAGCTATGTACCGGGCGCAGCAGGATGGTAGAGCAGCCATTCGTTTCTTCAGAAGATATGCAGAGAAATATGGTATTGATACTTCACAAATATTTATCACCGGAAGTTCAGCAGGTTCAAAAACCTGTATGGCAATTGGGTATATGGATGAAAACGAAATTCCCAAAGAAGTAGATAAGCAAAAATGGGGAACGCTGGAAGGGAATAGTGGTAACGAGGGTTTTTCATCGGGGGTGCAGGGGGTAATAAATGCATGGGGGGCCATACGAGACTTAGGATGGATTAACGAAGGCGAACCCCCCTTATTTACCACAGCAGGTACAGCAGATAAAACAGTTCCTTATGACAGTTCCTACGACTATCATGGTTTCAAATATGGGCCCTTGATTTTGTATGAAAAGTGTTTGTCACTGGGCATACCCACCGGTTGGCGTCCATTTAATAATGCAGGACATACATTAGATAATAATAAATTAAAGCAGGATAGTTGCATACAATCAATAGCAGTCTGGTTATACACACAGCTAAAAATTGTTAAAGGAAAAAATGAAGAAGGGGTTTTGCGCTATGCAAAAGATATCAATACGTTCGACAGTTTAAATACGGTAGAAAAAAATTCGGATAAGGCAATTATGTTTATTGGCAGTTCTTATATCCGGTTATGGAAAAATATCAGGGAGGAAGTAAAATATAAGGAGATCATTCAACGTGGTTTTGGTGGGTGTAATTTGAGAGATGTGGCGTATTACGTTAAGCGGATTGTTTATCCGCACAATCCAAAAGCTATATTTATTTATGTGGGCAATGATATTACAGCAAGTGAAAAAGATAAAGCACCTGACCAGGTATTGGAAATGTATAAGTATGTGGTAAAAGTTATCAGGGAAAAATATCCAACGATTCCTATTACCTGGTTGGCTATTTCTCCCAGCGAAAGACGTTGGGCTAAGTGGAATGAAGTGCAAGAGGCTAATGCGTTGATAAAAATTTTTTGCAAGGCTAAACCTAATCTTTACTTCATTGATTCCGGCGCAGAATTTTTAGGAAAAAATGGCCAACCCATTACTGCTTTATACCGGGATGATAAGTTGCATTATAATGAGGAAGGTTATAAAGTTTGGGGTAAAAATATTCGTAAGCAGGTTAAGCAGATTTCAAAAAAATAAATAGGAGATATGGGGTGTGGGCGCCTGTTTTGCTGCCGCAGATCCTAAACTGGTGTATTGGGGCATTAACGGCAAATTAATACACAGGTCCTGGATTTTTGCTTTGTCCGTAAATTTTATATTTTATAGTCGATTTTATACTTTGATCTTTTTTATGAATCTTTTTCGCACGGAGCCGATCCTTCGATGCTTCAGGACTCCCTCTTTCGCCACCGCTAATATCAAAGTGAAATATTAATTAGTCTTATGTATTCTTTGCGCAGCCTTTTCTTTGGTTCTTTGCGTGAAATGTATTGGGCTGTTTAATTTATCATATCTATATAACTCAGATCTAATCACTTGACAAATAATCAATTGAAATTGAAGACTAAAGTCCGATGTTTTGTTCCATGGTTGTCTTCATCTTTTGATAATTGACTTTTTCAGCACCTTGTTCCGCCGTACTCTCAAACTCATATTGCTATAAGCACTAACAAGGCGGAACACAGTGCCTTTCGGTGCCAGCCAAATCAGGAAGCAGCGTCTTGCACCATCCACTACAAAACCAATAAAGACTTTTTAAATAATCGGAGTCATTGTGCGTTGGCCGGAAAAAAGGCGGAGCATTCTTTTTTCCTTGATCTTTTGTTTCTTTTGCATCAAAGGCAAAAGAAAAGAAAGAATCAATCAATGTAATAATCTATACTATGAAAAGTTATCCTCTTGTTTCTAATTTTTAAACTCTTGGCAATTGGTATATTTTATCCAAAGAAGCTTTAGTTTAATTGGAAGCTGCGTAGGGCAGGCTCGGCTCTCCTGTTACTCACCTATTAAATGTGCAAACCAATTGGAGTAATTTTTGAATAATGGGTTCAACAGTGTAAAGAAATAAAAATCCCGTTTTCACAGGTTGCTTCTTTTTCTCCTGTTGATGTGGGTTAATCCTTATTGGTGATAGCTATGCCGGTTATTAACGGTATTTTTACCTTAATATTTGTGTGAATGGTAGTCAATAATAAATTTATTGAAACACGAAAGTTTGAATGCATGAAATACATCAGAATAGCGTAAAAAATAACCGGGTTGAAAATAATATCCATATGTTGAAATTTGTTGCAGTAGTATTGTTACAGGTATGCGGTCTGATTGTGTCTGCTCAAAGTTTTTCAGTGTCTGGAACAGTAGCTGATAGCCTGGACAATAAACCACTTTCATCGGCTACACTTGTAGTGAAGGGCAAAGAGGGTAATATCATCAAAACAGCTTCTTCCAATATTGATGGAAGTTTTAAAATAAATATAAATAACAAAGAAGCATCCTCTGTTACCATAAGTTTTGTACAATACCATTCAAAACAAATTGCCCTTGTTTTTAAAGAAGCTGCCATCAACCTCGGTACAATTTTATTGTCTGCCAACGCCGGGTCACTTGCTGAAGTGATTGTGCAGGGTAAGAAAGCGCCGGTTAGTTTTAAAATTGACAGGCAACTATTTAAAGCCAGCCAGTTTACCAATGCAGCAGGCGGTACCGCCACAGATATTATACGTAACCTTCCATCCGTTTCTGTAAACGGTCAGGGTGAAATTTTATTCAGGGGCTCCGCCAGTTTTTTAGTATTGATTAATGGTAGGCCCACGCAGGGCGAACCTTCTTTTGTATTAGCACAATTACCCGCCGGTTCTGTTGAAAATATTGAGGTCATTACCAGCCCCGGGGCAGCATATGATGCAGATGGAAAAGCCGGCATCATCAACATAACTACCAAAACAGGTGTTCAGGATGGCTGGATGATATTGGCCAATAGTATGACCGGCACGCCGCCACTTAAAGATTTTGATAATGGCCGCAATCCTCACCGCTATAGTATGGATATAACAGCGGGGTACCGGAAAAATAAGTGGGATGTCAGCGGCGGTGTAAACTATTTGCGTAATGATATTGCTGGCAGACGGGAAGGTGATGTATATACCATCATTAATAATATACAAACTAAGTTCCCTTCTGTGGGTGAAAGAAGTTTTAAACGTTATACCTATGGCGGCAGGTTGGCTATTAATTACCAGGCTGATAAAAATAATTTGCTCAGTGCTGCTTTCTACCATGGAAAAAAATACCAGAGTCGTGTTGCCGATTTGCTGTACAATAACAGTAAAGTAAATGCACTAACCGGCGTACCTATTTCTTCCTTTACTTATTACAATGAAAACGACCAGCAAAAAGAAGGACTATTTACATTGGCCAATTTAGATTACAATCATAAACTATCCGATCAATCGGCTTTTAATTTTTCACTGTTGTATGAAAAGGCCAATTTGTCTGCCGTAACGTATAATAATAACCTTAGGAGCCGTGGTTCAACTGATACATTACAATACACAGTTAATCCAAGCACTAATCCACTCAATGCTTTCAGGACAAAAATTGATTACACCAAAAAAGCAGGTAATGGTATTGTGCAGGCAGGTTATCAGTACAGGTATGATAGTCAGGATGGGAATTTTTTGTATCAGGTAAAGTTATTAGGAACAAATCGGTTTGT
>JANMLJ010000714.1:0-4852 GCA_031372465.1 Chitinophagaceae bacterium
AACCGGTTCATTCAACACCTTCCACAATAGATCCTTCAACTCCACCAATCCTTTATTGGTAACAGAAGAAATAAACAAGTGCGGAATTTCAGCCGGGAGTTCTTTCACAATAGCAGCTTTCAACTCATCATCCAGCATATCTGATTTGCTGATGGCAATTACAAATTGTTTGTTGAGCAGGTCAGGGTTATATTGCTCCAGTTCATTGACTAAAATGTCAAACTCTTTTTTATGATCATCACTGTCGGCAGGAATAAGAAATAATAAAACAGAATTACGTTCAATATGCCGCAGAAAACGATGGCCTAATCCTTTTCCTTCTGATGCCCCTTCAATAATACCGGGCAGATCGGCTATGCAAAAACTTTTTCCATCCCGGTATTCTACCATCCCGAGGTTAGGAGTGATAGTGGTAAATGCATAATCAGCAATTTTGGGTTTAGCAGCAGTTATCACAGAAAGCAGGGTTGATTTACCTGCATTTGGAAAGCCAACTAACCCAACATCTGCCAGCACTTTCAACTCCAATACTTTCCAGCCTTCTATGCCCGGAAGACCTGGTTGCGCATATTCTGGTGCCTGGTTGGTAGGAGTAGCGAAATGAGCATTGCCCAGTCCACCTTTACCACCGGGAATCCAGATAAATTCCTGGCCGTCTTCTAAAATCTCCACTTCCTGTTTACCGGTTTCTTCATCTCTTGCAATAGTGCCAAGAGGTACTTCTATGATGATATCTTTTCCTGTACGGCCGCTGCTATTACTGGAGCTTCCGTTTTCACCATCATCGGCTAAAACATTTTTATAATAACGTAAGTGAAGTAATGTCCAAAGGTTGCTGTTACCTTTTAATATAATATGCGCACCTCTACCACCATCACCACCATCGGGGCCTCCCATAGCAGTAAATTTATCCCGCAAAAAATGCCGGAAGCCTGCACCGCCATGTCCGCTGCGGCAAAAAATACGAATCTGATCAACAAAATTACTTTTTTCCAAAACTGTATATTTATTGTGTGCTACATATGGTTTAGCTTTAACTATGTCCGGAATAGCACAAATGAAGGCCGCCTGCGTTTAAAATCCGGGGGCTGAGTGCAAATATACTTTAACAAATTTCAAACCTGGTTAAATGAAATACCTGCTTGTACTACTTGTGTTCCCCTTTTTATCTGCCAGTGAATGTGGTAAGAAGAAGAAAAAGAAAATTGAAGATAATAAGGAGGCTGTAAAGGATTCCATTCCGGTATGTCTAAGAAAATTGATTGACATTGCAAATAAGGAAATACCACCGAACGCACCCGTACAGATAGATGAATATAGCTATAATGGCAAAACCGTTTTTCTGCTTACCGCTCAATGCTGTGATCAGTTCAATACATTATATGATGATAGTTGTAAAATGATTTGTTCACCTTCCGGGGGCATTACCGGCAGGGGTGATCGTACATGCGACAATTTTTCCAAAAATGCCAGCTTTGTTAAACTGGTTTGGAAAAACCCGGTAAAATAAAAAGTCCCGATCCTTCGACAAAGCGCTGGATGCGGGACTTAATATTTTTAAAAACAATTTTTTTACTGAACAGAAACTTTAGTACTATAAACTGCTTTTCTGCTTTGGTCAGTTACTTTTACCAGATAAATGCCTTTTGAAGAAGAAGCATTAAGCTTTATTGTTTGTGCCTGGTTTTCTCCGTTGATTGCTACAGCTTGTTGAACAACCTGGCGACCCATGATATCAGTTACCTGAATGTTATAATTACCTGCTTCCAGCTGATTAAATTGAATAACAAACTGGTTATTGGTTATTGGGTTAGGAAAGATATTTATCTTACCATCACCCGAATTTGGCTGATCTGTACGGCTGATAAGTTCAATAACACTTCCCTTAGCCCTTACACCGGATTCCAATAAATTGCCATTGGCTAGGTCAGCTGTTTGCCAAACTGTACCAGCAATAGTATACGGAGTAGCAACTAATGATTTTGTATCAACAGTAAATAAAGATCCGCCCTGGGTAGCACTGGCAACTACAATCTTATTTTCATCATTTACCGCAGCACCATTGATAGTGTAAGTTGCAGGTAAACCAGTAATGGCTCCCAGATGGGTAGCAACTTTTGATTCAATATTTATTTTGAATACATGATTGCGGGCAGATATCGCATATAGGTTGCCGTTATCATCAGCAATCATATCACCACCAAAACTACTGCAGGAATTATGAATAGAAACTCCTTTATTAGCCTGGTCGTCAACAACAGAACCGAGATCTGTAATGGATAATTTTTTTCCTGTGCTGAACTTTATCAACTGGGTGCCATCATTCGTCATGGCATATCCGTTACCATCAGAAGCTATTACCATACGGGTAACAATATTGCCCTGATCGGAAGATTTTTGCGGTTTGCCGGTAAAAGCCTGATCAGTAACATAAAATACATTCATTGTTTTTAAATCAATGTAACGTAACTGGTCAATCATCATTGGCGTGTAATAAATACGGTTGTTCTTCTTATCATAAGCCATCGCTGCCACACCTGTTGCAAAGGCGGCATTCGCTATTGTACCATACAATTTGTCACTCACAGGTGCCTCTAATTGTTTTTTTGACGTGGCATCAAAAGCCATAAATGAAGCATCATTTCCACTGAGTAATACCTGGCTGTACTCACCAGTCTGCAAATTCAATTTTCTCAGAAAATTCCAGCTGGGTCCCTGTTGTTGCATATCTGTAACAGCATACGCAAAACGATCAGCTTGTTGGGCATTAGAGTGGGTAGTTAATAAAACGGTTCCCAAAACAAGGGAAGCAAAGGGTAAACTTTTTCTCATACACGGGGTTTTAAATTTTAAAATCTATAAAATCAACTTCAAATTACGACTATTTGGTAAGAGAGAAAAGAAATTTTTATGAATGGTCGGATATATGGGTCTGGGTGCAGTAATAATTGAAAATCAGCCTGTTTACGAACCTGGATTTAATGGGTTATCCTTGATATATTATTATAATATGATGAAAAGTGATATAAAAACTAGACAGCAATGATAGAATTACTTCAACGGATATTTTATGCTGTTTCAATGGATTTCAGGATGTAAATAGAGTAGTAAAAACCTTACCTTAAAGCCAATAAAAAACCCCTCTGCCATTCAAGGCAAAGGGGGCATAAAACTAAGAAACCCTGAACTATTATCTTTTATTGACGATTATCTTTTCTATGGTCTGATCTCCGGATTCCCGATCTACAACACGAAGGCTGTACATACCCGGTGCCAGGTTATCTATCTGTAAACTATTTGTAGTTATTCCTTTCCATTGTTTAATGGTACGGCCAATCATATCATTAATTGATACATCATGAATAGCGTTGCTGCTATTTTCAAATGTTACATTTATCTTTCCTTCACTTGGATTAGGATAAACAATTACACTGTTGCCTTTTTGACCTTCACCCCTTACTGCTTTTATTTCACTTAATGTAGTATGATTATCAAAATCAATCTGCTTAAGCCTGTATTGAGATATTCCTTTGAAAATATTATAATCAGGATACGTATAGTTCAATTCACTATTGCTGTTGCCTCCGGTGGCCTTGCTGCTTACAAAGCCAATTGTTTCCCAATTGCCATTTCCCAACTTCCTTTCTATATGGAAACCTTTACTGTTTTGTTCAGTAACAGTGTTCCAGGTAAGTTTCACAATTGTACTAGTACGTGCTGCAGTAAAGTTCAGCAAGGAAACAGGAAGTGGCGGTATACAGGTGCTCATCAGATACCTGGGCAAAATACAACCCAAAGCAGACCTGATGGCAACTGCATAGTTTTTGGCTACAGAAGGTCCGGGTGTAGTGATCTTTGAAATGCCACCCAGGTAAGTATTAGGTCCTGTCATGGTAACTACATTACCCAATTGGGGATCGCCGATATTGAAACCTCCGGGAGCCAGGTCTTCGTATAAGGTAAAAGTAAGCGGGTAAGCACTTGTAGGGCCTGAAATAGAACCAACATTCACCTGTAAAGGGTTAGGAGCAAAAGCACAAATGGTGACAGCCGAAGATTGTAAAGCTCCCTGTGGATTGGTTGGAATTAGAAATGCATTCAGGTACATTCTTTGACCATTGATATCATAATCATTACTGCCATCATAAGAGTGACTACCCAGATAAAATACTAATCCACCCAACTGCGATGATGGAATAAGTTTTGAAACACTTGCATTTGTATAATTACGTCCTCCGGAAGTACCTGAAGTGTAATAATGAAAATTATTAGTAGGAGGGTTCGTTGGTGCGGATGGAATAACCCAATCTTTTAAACTACCGCCTTCATCTGCAATGCCAAAATAACCATTGATCTGAAAGTATGGCAGATCAGTATTAGAATAGTTCCAGGTTGCAGGGTCTCCATTTTCATTGGCATTGTCAAACCCGTTTGTTGACTGAAATCTCGCCAATGTGCTGAGTTCATAGGTTCTTACCGCTGCACATTCAGCCAGGAAGTTCCCACCAAAACGAACAAAATTGCTGATGGCTTGTATAATTGCATCCGGTGCGTTTGTGTTATGCGGCTCTGTGGCAAAAGTGTAACATCCTGAAACAAGTCCTGGTGAGTTATCAATACTATAATTCTATAACGGCACACCCGCATTAATCATATATGTTTCATGAATGCTGGCATAGCCACCATCATCAAGAATTGCCGCTTTTGGTTTCCAAACAGTACCATTGAAATAATAATTGTACCGTACATCTACAAGAACATCGGCGTTTGTTTTATACATTTTTACATCATCGGTTGAAGTTGCACCATTAAATGCCTGTACCAATGCAGCTACACCGGTAGTGTCTTGCTG
>JANMLJ010000014.1:0-1516 GCA_031372465.1 Chitinophagaceae bacterium
AATGGAGGAAATGCAGATAGAATTATTGACATAAAAAAGCAGTAAAAAATTAATCGATTTTCCGGATACAAACAAACTGAAACTGCTCCACTTTCATGCTATTATAAAAAGCTCCGGAGTACCAGTATTTAGTAATGGCCTGTGTTCCATTTACCTCCGTAGAGGTCCAGATGCTGCCTCTTTCTTCTATGTTGAATTTTTCTTTAAACGCGTAAATCGCATCTGCTTCATCTTTAGCTGGCAAATACCAGTCATCTTTGTTGCTGAAATTTGCTTCGCTGCAAAGTTTAGCTGCATATGGCTTTCCATCAAAGGCAGGATTTTTTCCAATAACTGCAACAATAGCAGCAGTATTTGCTTCGCCATTTGACTCACTTTTTGCTGCATTAGCCGCAATCTGTTCGCTATTGCCGCCCCAGGTTATTTTGCCCTTTGACGTCATGTCAAGCACTTCATATTTTTTACCATTGTGTTCAATCGGAATAATTTTCTGAGCAGCAAGATTGGAAACAATGACGATTGATACCACAAGGAGAAAAAATATTTTTTTCATAAAAATTATTTTATGTCAACTATAAACTTTTATCAAAAAAAGTTGAAAATTAGTTTTTTATTAATTCGGAGGAATTCCACTTACTCAATTGCCAGCAACTGCAGCAATACCCGGGAGAGTTTTTCCTTCGAAATACTCCAGTAAAGCGCCACCACCGGTGGATACATAACTTACTTTTTCGGCAAAACCAAACTGATTAATGGCTGCCACTGAATCGCCACCACCCACCAGGGAGAATGAACCTTTTTCTGTAGCCGCTGCAATAGCTACAGCAATTGTTTTGGTACCATGCTGAAATTTGGGCATTTCAAAAACACCCATCGGGCCATTCCATAAAATGGTTTTGGAATGTTTAATAATATTGGAAAACTGCTCACAGGCATTGACACCAATATCTAATCCCATCCAACCATCCGGTATATTATTGCTGGGTGCAACGGAGGTTTGAGCATCGGCAGCAAACTTATTGGCAATTACAGAATCGGATGGCAGGTGAATACAAACACCTTTTGCTGATGCCTTTTCCAAAATATCCAGTGCTGTTTGCAAACGGTCTTCTTCACATAATGAATTTCCGATTTCGCCTCCCTGCGCTTTCATAAATGTATAAGCCATACCGCCACCAATGATAATATCTGTTGCTCTTTCCAACAGGTTTTCTATAATAAGTATTTTATCACTCACTTTTGCCCCACCAATAATGGCAACAAAGGGTTTCTCCGATTTGTGCAACACTTTTTCAGCGCTGGCGACTTCCGCTTCCATCAATAAGCCGAACATTCTTTTTTCTGCGGGAAAGAATTGTGCAATAACAGCAGTAGAAGCATGAGCCCGGTGAGCGGTACCAAAAGCATCATTTACCCAAACATCTCCTAATTGAGCTAATTTTTTTGCAAACGATTCATCTCCTTTTTCTTCTTCTTTATAAAAGCGGAGATTTTCTAATAACAATACTTCCCCGGG
>JANMLJ010000028.1:0-8421 GCA_031372465.1 Chitinophagaceae bacterium
GAATCGAAAATTCAGATAGGGAAAATAGTGAATAAATAGATGAAAGATGATAACGCATAGATGATAGTATCTTACTTTATAAAGAATCCTGACTATCATCTATTATCTATCAGTTATTAGTTAACAATATGAACATTTCAGAATCAAGTTTACGAAGACCGGTTCTTGCCATTGTGATGAATATCATCATTGTGGTGTTTGGCCTGATCGGTTTTAAATATTTGGGCGTAAGAGATTACCCGGCCATTGATCCTCCAAATATCAGTGTTCGTGCAAGTTACCCGGGTGCTAATGCCGATATTATCGAAACACAAATAACGGAACCATTAGAAAAAGCGATCAATGGCATTGCCGGTATTAAAAATATTACTTCCTCCAGCAGCAATGGCAGCAGCAGTATAAATGTAGAGTTTGAATTAAGTGAAAACCTGGAATCAGCTGCCAATGATGTACGGGATAAAGTTTCGCAGGCACAACGCTCCTTACCTCCCGATATGGATGGGCCACCGGTTGTTTCCAAAGCAGATGCCAGCTCCGAATCGATAATTTCAATGATCGTTCAAAGTAATACCCGGAATCAATTAGAGATGACGGAATATGCCAACAACGTATTGGTAGAACGATTACAGACGATACCAGGTGTTAGTGGCATTCAAATATGGGGAGAGAAAAAATATGCGATGCGGATATGGATTGATCCGGCCAAACTGGTGTCTTTTAATATAACGGCTAATGATGTTCAGGCAGCATTATTAAGAGAGAATGTAGAACTGCCTTCCGGAAAAATATCCGGCAATTCAACCGAGCTATCTGTTCGCACATTTGGAAAAATAAACACGGAAGAAGAATTCAATAACCTGATCATAAAAAATATTAATGGTACGGACATCCGCTTGCAGCAGGTTGGCGAAGCTGTGCTGGGCCCGGAAAATGAAGAAACAGTTTTAAAAGGAGACGGCACGCCCATGATAGGCTTAGCCCTTATTCCACAACCTGGCTCTAATTACGTGGCGATATCCGATGAGTTCCATAAAAGATTTAAGGATCTGAAAAAAGATTTACCGGATGATGTGAAGATCAAACTTTCTTTTGACCAGACTAAATATATCAAGAAATCGATCCTGGAAGTAAAGGATACATTGATAATATCTATTATACTGGTGGTGCTGATTATTTATCTTTTTTTCCGTGACTGGATCATTGCTATCCGTCCGTTGATAGATATTCCCGTATCACTTATCGGAGCTTTTTTTATTATGTATGTGATGGGTTATACGATCAACGTGCTTTCGTTGTTAGCGATTGTACTTGCTACCGGCCTTGTGGTAGATGATGGTATAGTAGTGACGGAAAATATTTACAAAAAGATGGAGAAAGGCATGAACAAGTGGCAAGCAGCAGTGGAAGGTTCCAAAGAAATTTATTTTGCCGTTATCGCCACTTCTATCACATTAGCAGTAGTATTTCTTCCTATTGTTTTCTTACAGGGTTTTGTAGGAAGACTATTTCGTGAATTTGGGATTGTGGTCGCAGGTGCCGTGTTAATCTCCGCTTTTGTATCGCTTACATTAACACCGGTACTCAATGTAAAACTCAGTAAAAAAAATGTACACAAACATTCCTGGTTCTATACTAAGACCGAACCTTTTTTCATGTGGATGGAAAGGACGTACCAGGCTGCTCTCACTAAATTTATGGGTGTGCGGTGGATCGCTATTATACTGGTAGCAATTTGCGTAGGGGCCATCTTTTATGTTGGCAATACACTTCAATCTGAGCTGGCCCCCATGGAAGACAGAAGCCAGTTTCGTTTATCCCTAACTGCACCAGAAGGAACTTCTTTTGATGCCATGGATAAATATGTAGACAAGGTGACTAATTTTATGGCGGACTCCGTACCGGAGAAATTATTATTGCTAAGCTTTACTGCACCCGGTTTTTCGGGTTCAGGCAATACCAATACAGGTTTTGTACGAGTAACATTAGTACCACCCGATGAAAGAAGCCGGTCGCAAAAAGATATTGTCGGGATGGTAAACAGAAATATGCCAAAATTTAATGAAGGCCGTGCTTTTGCCATAGAGGAACAAACTATCGCAGTAAGTCGTCGTGGAGGTCAGCCTATTTCCTTTGTTATTCAAAATAATAATTTTGAGAAACTGACAGCTATTATCCCTAAAATAATGGAGGAGGCAAGACAAAGTAAAGTGTTGTTGAATCCAGATATTGATTTAAAATTTAATAAACCTGAATTAAGAGTTGAAATTAACCGGTTAAAAGCTGCTGAACTTGGCGTTTCTGTCAATGATATTTCTCAAACGCTGCAATTGGCTTATAGTAACCGCCGGCTTGGATTCTTTAATAAAGATGGTAAGCAATACCAGGTAATTGGGCAAGTGGAACGAAATGACCGGGATGACCCAAATGATTTGAAATCATTGTATGTCCGGAATAACAGGAATGATCTGATAAGTCTTGACAATCTTGTTAGCACGTCGGAATCAAATACCCCTCCTACCATTTTCCACTTTAACCGGTATAAATCATTTACAGTTTCAGCCGGGTTGCAACCGGGCAAAACAATCGGTGATGGCATTGATGCAATGAAAAAAATTACGAAGAAACTGTTGGATGAAACATTTACCACTTCCCTTTCAGGTTCCTCCCGCGATTTTAAAGAAAGCAGCAGCAATACCGGCTTTGCTTTTATGCTGGCATTAGGATTAATATTCCTTATACTGGCAGCTCAATTTGAAAGTTTTATTGACCCATTGATCATTATGTTCACCGTGCCTTTGGCAATTGCAGGTGCAGTATTATCCTTGTCTTTGTTTGGTCAAACGCTGAATATTTTTTCGCAGATCGGGATGATCATGCTGATTGGACTGGTAACAAAGAATGGAATCCTGATTGTGGAATTCGCCAATCAAAACCAGGTAAAAGGAATGAAAAAAGGTGAAGCTGCCATTTATGCTGCTACACAACGATTAAGGCCGATATTAATGACAAGCCTTGCCATGTCATTGGGTGCTTTACCGTTAGCCTTATCGTTAGGAGCTTCTTCCACCAGCCGTATACCATTAGGAATTGTTATCGTTGGAGGAATAATGTTCTCATTGATCCTGACACTTTTTGTAATTCCGGCGATGTATTCTTTTCTTTCCAGCAAAAAGAAAAAAAGTGAAATTGATAAATACATGCATGAAATGGTACAAAGCGAAGAAACAATAGCTGAACAGGCAAAAATCTGAGTAGATAGTATGAGAAAAATATTTTTACCGGTCCGGATAATTATCGGGATGTTACTGATAACGTTTCATTCTTCTGCCCAACGCATACTGCCGCTGGAAGAAGCGATTGCTTCTGCATTGAAAAATAATTATAATATCCTGCTGGCAAAAAACGATTCTGCTGCTGCTGCGCTTGATCTTTCGTATAAAAATGCAGCCTTTTTACCACGCATCAATGGTAATCTTGGAACAGTATGGAATAACAATGCACAAAAACAAATATTATCTGACGGTACGAAAAGGGAAAGTAAAGCATTAAAATCAAACAATGTTTCTGCACAACTTGCATTGAACTGGACCTTATTTGACGGTTTAAAAATGTTTGCAACCCGTGATAAGCTGGATGAGTTTGTAAAATTGGGTGAATTGGGTATCAAGAACCAGTTGGTGAATACGGTAGCTGCAGTCATCAATACCTATTACAATATTGTACGCCAAAAACAACAACTGAAAGCAGTTGAAGAACAAATGGCATTGGGACAGGAAAGAGTAAAACTGGCACAATACAAATTGGATATTGGTGTAGGAACAAAACCCGATGTGCTGCAGGGAAAGGTGGACCTGAATGCGCAGAAAGCCGCTCAGTTATTGCAGCAAACATTGATTGCAAAATTAAAAGAAGAGTTGAACCAGTTAATGAACGGATATACCAACGGACAACAAAGTACACTTTATGATGTATCCGATTCAATTCCCATCAATACCAACTTATCGTTAGGAGATATACAGAGTGGGATGGAAAACAATAATCCTATGCTATTGATGACAAAAAAAAATATTGCCATTGCAGGTCTAACACTGAAAGAAAGAAAAGCGGAGCGTTGGCCAACAGTTAGTTTTAATTCAGCCTATAATTTTAACCGTAACCGCAACCTGGCAGTTATCAATTCATTCTCTACGCTATTCAACAGAACAAAAGGATTCAACTATGGGCTTACTGCCACCATTCCTATTCTTAATAATTTCAATAATAAAAGAGGTATTCAACAGGCTCAACTGGATATTCAATACCAGCAAATAGTATATGATAACCAAAAATCTGTACTCAGCCTATCCATCATCAATGCATGGAAAGATTATGAACAACAAAAAAGAGCATTGGCACTGGAAGAAGAAAGTATTCTGCTGGCAAAAGAAAATGTCAATATTCTTTTCCAGGTGTATAAACTGAATTCTACTACACTTATTCAATTAAAAGAAGCGGAAAAAAGTCTTGGGGATGCGTATAACAGATTAATTGCTGCCCGGTATAGTACAAAACTGGCGGAGACGGAATTGCTAAGACTTAAGGGGGATTTGATTAAATAAAAGCATTAATTAGTTTGTAGTTTTTGGTTTGTAGTTTGTAGTTATTTTTGCCAAAAGTCTTGACAGATGGCAACTATTCAAAAATTTGAAGACCTGGAAGTTTGGAAAAAAGCAAGAATCCTAAGCAACAGGATTTATCCTCTTACATTCAAAGAACCAATTTCAAGCGACTTTCGAATAAAAGACCAAATGCGGGGAAGTGTCGGATCAATTATGGATAATATTGCTGAAGGATTCGAAAGAGGCAGTAAACTTGAATTCATTAATTCTCTTACAACATCAAAAGGAGAAACCGGAGAGTTAAAGTCGCAACTTTACAGATGTTTAGACAATAAATATATTTCCCAAAAACTTTTTGACGACCTTTATTTTCTTGCTGACGAAATAACCAAAATGATAACTGGATTTATTAATTACCTGAATAAATCAACGATCAAAGGACAAAAGTTTAAAAACCGTCGAATAAATGACTGAACTACAAACAACAAACCACCAACTAAAAACTCCGGTTGTAGGTATTATCATGGGCAGCGATAGTGACTTAAATGTTATGCAGGCTGCTTCAGATATTCTCAAACATTTTGAAATCCCACATGAAGTAACGGTAGTGTCTGCACACCGTACCCCGCATAGGATGATTGAATATGCTACTACCGCCAAGGAAAGAGGATTGAAAGTTATTATTGCCGGTGCTGGCGGAGCTGCACATTTGCCGGGGATGGTAGCATCCGTTACCGTATTACCCGTAATTGGTGTGCCAATTAAATCGTCTAACTCCATTGATGGTTGGGATTCGGTACTTTCTATTTTGCAAATGCCCAATGGTGTTCCCGTAGGCACAGTTGCGTTGAATGCTGCTAAAAATGCGGGTATTCTTGCTGCAGAAATTCTGGGCACTTGTAACGAAGCTATTTCACAAAAAGTACTTGATTACAAAAAATCATTAAACACTGAAGTGATTGAGAAAGTGGAAAAAATGAAAAGAGATGGATGGGAGAATAAGTTTGATTGAAAAACTCTCTCCCAATTTCATTAGTTATAGTGTTTTAAAATTTTTCTACCTTTAAGAAATGAAAAAATATGAAGTTATAGTAGAAGATGCAAAAGCAGCAGAACTGACTGAGCTGCTTAAAAAACTTCCATATGTAAAACAGGTGAAAGAGAGTGATACCATTGACTCCTACACCCTTGCATCTGAAAATTCTTTACAAGAAGACTGGCTTGCAGAAGAAGACGATGAACTTCAAAAACTATATGGCAAATGAATTATAGCCGGGGCGAGATTGTGTGGGTGAAATTTCCATTTAGCGACTTGGCTACTACCAAACTAAGACCAGCACTTGTAATTTCAAATAATCTTATTAATAGCACGGGTGATTATTTGCTCATGCAAATTACTTCCCGGTTAAGAAATGATAGTTTTTCTCTTCCAATAAACACAGGCGATTATTCGGGTTCTGAGCTATTAAAATCAAGTGAACTGAGGTTGCATAAAATTTTCATTATAAATGAATTGCTGATTGCCGGGGGAATCACAATTGTCTCACCAGATTTTATGAAGACAGTCATAAGTGAACTAATGAAACTTATTGAATAGTATGTTGGGATCAAAAATTTTTTTCATAGTCGTCATTCTCCTCGCCTCCTGTGGCAGTAATAACATGCTGAAAGAAGTAAAAAGACTCGATAATTATCCTTCTGCTTCTGGTATTGAATATCTCAACAACCAGTATTATGTAATAGGTGATGATGCCAACAATCTGTTGATCCTTGATAGTAGTCTAAATCCAACAGACTCAATCTCACTTTATTCTTTCACTGAAAAAAGAATTCCAAAATCTTTTAAAGCAGATCTTGAAGCAATTACCATTACAAATGATAACAAACTTTTGATCGTTGGATCTGGCTCTTTATCACCAACTCGAAATGTAGCCTGGCTTATTGACCCGGTGAGTAAGCGAAAAGACAGCATTCGGCTCGACACATTTTATCAACGAGTAAAGGCAAATGGAATTGATGAAATAAATATTGAAGGAATGTGTTCTATTCCCGGTTCCATTATCCTAAGTAACCGCGGGAGTAAAGGTTATCCAAAAAATCATTTGATACTTACTTCTGACAAATTCTGGAAAGATCAAACCAATGCACCAATTTCTGTAATCCTCGCCGGCGCAAACTCAGACAGTAGTTTATTCAATGGTATTTCGGGTATTACATATGCCCAAAAAAGTGACCGCCTGCTACTTACTGTTTCTACAGAAGATACCCGCAATAATATGGATGATGGCGCCATTGGTAAAAGCTATTTATGGTTAGTAGAAAATATTTCTGCAAAGAAAAAATGGAAAGCTGTCAATCCTGACAAAATAATTGATCTTGAAACCATCGACCCCAGGTTCAAATCCCAGAAAATTGAATCTGTTTGTATTACAAAAGAAACCACCAATTTTCTCCATCTGGTACTTGCCGCAGATAATGATGAAGGCAGCAGCAGCCTTTTTAAATTGATTGTAGAAAAGAAGTAACTTTAGGGCATCTCTAAAAACCCTTTTATAATAGTACGCACCAATAATAGGAAATTGAAGATTTACTTTCAATTTATATCTATGAGACATTTATTAACCTTTTTTATCCTGGTTTTGATACTGGCAACAGGATCCAATGCTTTCGGACAATCACCTCTCCTATTTAGAGATAGAACTATCAAAGATCCGCAGACATTTGCAATAGTCATGGGTATCTCTAACTATAAATATGTAAGACCGCTGGCTTTTGCCGATAAAGATGCAGAACTTTTCAGGGATTACCTTAAATCACCGGGTGGCGGAAGTGTAAAGGATGAAAATATTTATTGTTTGTTGAATGAGGAAGCCAACAATTCCAATTTCTGGGGCAAAGGTTTTCAATGGTTAAAAGCCAAACAACTGCAGAAAGGCGACCGGCTATTTATTTATCTCGCCGGACATGGTGACGCCATTGATGAGGAGGAGTTTTTCTTCCTGGGTTATGATTGTAATCCGAAAGGTGATAAGAATAATTATCTCGTTAGTGGTGCCATTCAACTCTATAACCTGAAAAAGAAAATTGGCAAAGAAACCAGTAAAGGTGTAGAAGTTTTTTTTATCATGGACGCCTGTCGCTCCAACGAACTTCCTGGTGGTGCAGAAGGTCAAAATTTTCTAAACACGGCCATTTCGGAAAAAAAAGTGGGAGATATAATGATGCTGGCCACAGCTGCCGGCCAGGAATCGCTGGAAGATGCCTCCATTGGGAATGGCCATGGATTATTCACTTACTACCTGGTAGATGGTCTTAGCGGGCTAGCTGATACAGAAGGCGTGCCTGATAATAAAGTAACTTTAAAAGAAATAAAATCTTATGTAGATAACAATGTGCCCTCACTGGCATTGCGGCGGTTTAAGAAAAAGCAAGACCCTTACTTTTGTTGTAATGAATTTAATGAAAATGTTGTTAGCCGGATAGATGCAAATTACCTGAAAAAATGGTTAA
The DNA here is from genome assembly GCA_031372465.1 of Chitinophagaceae bacterium. Classification (GTDB taxonomy): domain Bacteria; phylum Bacteroidota; class Bacteroidia; order Chitinophagales; family Chitinophagaceae; genus JJ008. Next base: position 8,109 of record JANMLJ010000028.1, read on the forward strand.
AGACAAAAAAGGAACAGAACCGTGGAGGTGGAAATTCGTTTTCAGGACTTTTCGGAAAGCAGGTAAAATTTAATACGGCCGATACTGCTTTATTAGAAATGTATAACCTCTTTTATAGAGCAGTAAAGTCAGATAATATCAGTGGAAAATCATCTGCAGAAGATTTTTTTCAAAAATTAAATAAAAAATATCCTGGTAATCCATACACGTTGGATGCTAAATCTACCCTTGCAGTAAGATATATTAATGTGGCACAACAAAAAGTTGACAATTATCTTAGTTGCAGTAATGATGGTAGTGTAAAAGAAAAACA
>JANMLJ010000033.1:0-1918 GCA_031372465.1 Chitinophagaceae bacterium
GAATCCTTTTTAATCATGAAAGTCCATTAAGGGGAGAAAGTTTTGTTACCCGGAAAATAACGATTGCTGTGGCACAGATCGCTCTCGGTAAACTGGATAACTTATTATTAGGAAACCTTGATGCAAAAAGAGATTGGGGTCATGCCAAAGACTATGTAGAAGGCATGTGGCTGATGATGCAGCAGGATGAACCCGAAGATTATGTATTGGCTACCGGCGTTACAACACCGGTAAGAGATTTTGTTAGAATGGCTTTTGAAGAGATCGGAGTTACCTTACGATTTGAAGGTGAAGGTATCAATGAAAAAGGTTTTATAGCCAAAGCTGATAATACTTTATACCCGCTTGAAGTGGGCAGGCAAGTAGTGGGGATTCATCCAAGATATTTCAGACCAGCAGAAGTTGATCTGTTGATAGGCGATGCTACCAAAGCAAATACTAAACTTGGGTGGATACCGAAGTATGACCTGAAGAGTATGATAAAAGAAATGATGGCAGCGGAATTAATTTACCAGGCAAAAGAGTAAGATGTCTCGCAGCGTCCGCAATGAAAATACATCTCACGCCAAGACGCAAAGACGCCAAGCCGATAATAGTTATGTGGTCGTTTACGTATATTCGACATTGCTAAGTAAGTATTATTTTTATAAAACTAATTTGCATTTTCGCGCCTTTGCGTCTTGGCGTCTTTGCGAGAAAATATTCCTGCCGCAGGCAGTTAGTTAGCCGGCTTTTCTCTTTCTCCATTTATTGGCAAGTAACTTGAAAGGAAATTTAATAAAAGCCAAAATAAATTCTTTTATAAACAAAGGATTACGTCCATAGATAGCAGTGGTAATATGATAATGCCGGGCTATCGCTTTAAATTGTAAATAACAAAGCAGGTTATATACTACTTTTCTTGTGGTATTAAATTGTACGGGCAAGGCTTCATTATATTTTTCTTTTGATGAAATAATACCTTCCTCGGTTATCGCTTTTACGACTGTGTAAATTTTCTCTTCATCAAATTGTATTAATTCAATTAATTCGTTCGTTGAAATACCATACCGTTCAAAATCGACGGAAGGGGCATTTCTGAAATATGCCTGCGGATCGAGCAGTTGAAGCATGGGCAATTGCTTTGCTGCAGAACTGGTACTTAACCAGGTGATGCCACTGCTGCAACCTATCAGCAATGTACAATAATGTGTGAGTGCCGCATTTTCTCTGACCGATAAACTACTGCCATCAATGATCTTTCCGGTAGACGAAAATGAATTGGCTGATGAAAGGATAACACAGGTATCCGGTAATTGTGTAATTCTTTCCGTTACTTTCATTACAAAGTCAAAACTCAACAGAGACTGGCCACTTTGCGGAGCATATTCCCATAAAATAATATTCCTGAAAAGGGATAACTCATTCTTCTCCGCAAATAATTTTACTTTTTGCTTTTCTTCTTCCACTAAAACTAAAACAGGTTGTACCGGCACCGTAATCGGATTGGGATAAGCTCCGAATATCATACCCCGGATGGTACCATTGTACAAAGCCTGGTTATCATCCATATTGTGTGTAACAAAAACCTCCGCCCATTTCCCTTCTTTTTTCTCCCGGAAAACCTTCTTTTTAAGTTTTCTAAAAGCTATTATATCATTCTTTGGAACCTCGTCCGTCACCAGCACTTCATCTACATAAGGATTTTGTGCAATGATATTTTTACAGAAGCCGGCAATATTCCAGGTAAGATGACAACCAGGGAAATCCTGTTTTATCTGTCTTGCAACGGCTGTTGCATAAAGGCAATCTCCATTGCTGTATAACTGCACCAATAATATCCGGGTAGGCGTATTCATTTATTGCATCATCAGTTTAGCCAATTTGTCAAAACTTATTTCCGGTTCCCATCCCAGCGAATTAATTCGGGAAGGATCGG
>JANMLJ010000043.1:0-20734 GCA_031372465.1 Chitinophagaceae bacterium
AATGGCCTTAAAGAAAATGTATACCGGGGCGAAGTAAAAACAGAAAAGGAATTGAAACTGGTATTGGAGATTATGAATAAAAACCTGAAAAGAATATTTGGTGATATTGCAGAAATGAAAAACGGAATACCTGAATACCGGTCGCTGCTGGGAACAAAATTTGATGATTCTATTAACTAGCGATTTTCAATGTCTTTCTTATAAGCAACGTATGCTTCGCTTTGCCATTTCAATTCATCTTTATAAGGTTGAGTATTGTTAAAATAAAAACAAACCCCGACAGGGGAGATAATTGCTTAATTTAACCGTAAAATCGCCAAATGAAGGGATTGTTTTCTGCTGCATTGGTTTTTCTGCTAAATCCATTTCATGGGTTGGCCCAAAATTTTGAAGCAGCCCTGAATAAGTTGGCAACACAACATCATCCGGAAAAAATTTATATCCAGTATAATAAAGAATATTATGCTACCGGAGAAACGATCTGGTTTAAAGCCTATTTATACAGTGATGGTAAACCAGGTATCAGCAGCAGTAATTTATTTCTTCAGTTAACCAATAATAAAGGTGGAGTAATTTGTACGAAAAGATTTCCGATAACCGGGGCCGCGGCCAAAGGAAGCATTGATATTCCTGATTCATTGTCGCCGGGAAATTATTATATCCGGGCACTTACTCCTGATATGTTGAATTATGAAGAAGCCTTTGTTTATAAGAAAAATATTGCAGTGTTTAAGCCTGGCACCCTTGAGATACCAGGAAAAACCAGTCCACAAAATGTCTCGGTACAATTTTTTCCCGAAAGCGGGCAATTGGTTGAAGGCGTTATAACCGTAGTTGGATTTAAAGCTACTGACCAATGGGGCGTACCGGTAGAAGTAAATGGTATTATTCGCCAGGATGATGGTACAACGATGGCTCCATTTAAAAGTTATCATGATGGAATTGGCAGCGTGCAATTCAAGGCACAGCTGGGAAAAAAATATATTGCTGAAACTGAATACAAGACAGCTAATGGCATAGCAATGAAGACCTTTTTACTTCCGGAAGTTGCGGCCGCGGGAATAAATTTAAAAGTAGAAGATGAAAAAAGAGGAAAGCGGTTTCAGTTATCAAGGGGAGTGAAAAACAGGGACCAGTTTGAGGATTTATGGCTGGTAGCGCAGATCAATAACCAGGTGGTGTATGAAAATGAAATCAGGTTTGAAAATTATCCTTCCATAATCGGGCACCTCGTTACGGAGAATCTGCCCTCGGGGATTCTTCATTTTGCCGTATTTAATAAAGACAGGGTGTTGTTGGCAGAACGACTTACGTTTGTTGATAACCGGGAGTATGAAAGTAACCTGGCTATTACCCTGCTAAAAGTAAATACAGAGAAAAGAGGAGAAAATAGTTTTGAAATGCGTTTTACAGATACTATACAAAGAACCATTTCTGTTGCTGTAACGGATGCGGCTGCACCATCATTTGAAGACCATGCTTCTATACTGCCAGGCTTGTTGTTAACCAGTGATCTGAAGGAGTATGTCTGGAATCCTTCCTGGTATTTTGCAGCGCATACTGATACTACCAAAAAAGCGATGGACAATTTATTGCTGACACAAAGCTGGGGACGATTTAACTGGGCAACAATTTTAGCGGGCAATTATCCGGAGAAAAAATATACCGATCAGCCATTTATAGTATTAACAGGAAAAGTTACAGATGATAAGCATAAAGAATCGTTGACTAATGGAATCCTGAATATCTACCTGGAAGGAGAAGATTCAGCTTCACACCAATATGAAGTACCGGTGGATGCAGCGGGTAATTTTAAAATAGATTCATTAGTGACTTTTGGAAAGACAAAGCTTGTTTATGTTTTTACCGACAGCAAAGGAAAGAAAAAACCTGCCCGGATTAGTATTGATGATAACCCGTTACAAAAATCAATATCAGTAATACCAGCAGGTATGCTCACCAATGTGTTAGCCAGAGATACGGCCATCTTAGCTATGCCCGGAAGATCAACTACTTCGCCGGAAAATTTACCAACGCATCCCGATGAAATAAAAGTGCTGGATAAGGTCACCATTAAAACGAAGGCACCTAAAACACCCGCTGAAATTGTCAATGAAAAATATACAACCGGAGTTTTCAAATCAGAGGCTAAAACAAGCCTGGATAATATTAATGATCCGGCAAATGATATATCATTAAATGCGGTTGATTATATTAAAAACAGGATTCAGCAGGTGGAGCTACAGGGTAATCAGTTTGTAAATAGAAAAAATTTCAGTTTACAAACAGGGCAAAAATGGGCAGTGGCTGTTTTTATAAATGAGATACCGGCTGATGTTTATCAACTACGGGTATTGCGTACAGATGATATAGCCCTGGTTAAATTTTTTGAAGCTGGTTTTGTTGGTGTAGGAAGTAGTTTTCCGGGTGGAGCCTTATCCATTTATACAAAGGAAAAATTTGATAATGCTGAAAAAGTGGAGAAGCTTTATGATATAAAGTATGACGGATACGCAATTTCCAGGGAATTTTATGCGGCTGATTATATCAGTACTTCTGTAAAGCCAACTGTATTTGATAAGCGGACTACTCTTTTCTGGAATCCAGATCTATTTACCAACTCAACGACTACTTCCCTGCTAGTGAAATTTTTCAACAATGATCTAAGCAAAAAATTTAAAGTGATAGTAGAGGGATTTGACGCGGCCGGAAAATTATTGCACCTGGAAAAAATAATTGGAGACTAAAACCATTTTTACAAATGGAATATAGGAAAGATGCTGTCCAATGACCAGAAAGTTAAAATAGCCGGGAAGACGTAAAGACGATAAGAAAAAATTAATTGAATTTCAACATTTACCGTCATTCCGTCTTCCCGGTAAAAAAAAACTTTTAACTCAGCCTCTTTTTATTGGGCAAAAGAATTTATCAGAAAGAAGCTGATACAGTAATTTTTGGTTCTGTGGAAATTTTTCCAGCTTCAATGGGTTGACCAGTAATACTATAGTCCGACAATTTAATAGTAAAAGAAGACAGGGTACTTACAGCGCCATCTTTTACAGTTATAGTACCTTTACTTGTTACCGGCTTACGTATTCCTTTTACAGTAAGATTACCGCTAACAGTAACTTTGTAACTACCATTTTTTGTAAACTTTACTTTCTTTACATTATCAATTTTTCCGGAGAAAGTAAACTTTGGAAATGAACCTGAATTCATCCAATTGGCTCCATTAAAATGTTCCTGGATCTTTGGATTAGAGAAGGCAAAATTATTTACAGCTGCTTCAAACACTACATCTCCCGTGGTTTTATCCAATGAGCCAATGACCGTTTTGTTTTCGGCCTTGGGTAAAGCATCTTTAGGTGTGGTAGCATCAAATGATACTACAGCAGATGTTGTTGTTGATTTTTGTGCCATTGCACCCGTGGTAATTGCGACTAAAGTAAGAAAAAGAATTGCTTTTTTCATTTGTGGTTGTTTTTATTTGTTTAATGTTGATCGTTTAAAATTTATAGATGTAATACTTAATATTTCACTGAAGATGCTGCCACTGCAAACTCCTTTGAGCGAAACTGCATCACCTGTTTTTATATTTTTTACTTTCTCCAGTTGATTTTTTTCTAACGAGAAAATCGCATAAGAGCCTGTGCTGTCCGCAAATTTGATCGTACTGGTGGAATCGGCAAGTATTTCAACTGCGGCCGTATTGCCATTAACAATCAGCACTTTTTCCAGGTATTTTTTATTAGCCATTGAATCGTTACTGGTATAGTCTTTAATTAGTTCAACAGCTCCGATTGTATAATCAGCTTTTATATCAACTGTTTCTTTATGTGTTTCATTCATGATGTACTTTTCTGTCAGCTTAAAGCTTAGAAAGACAAAAACCGGACCTGCAATGATCCAACCTGCTTTTTTTAACAAACCAGTATCAGCTGCAAAAAGAATTAAACCAAGAGCAGCCAAAATATGCAACCAGATGGCGATGCTCATTATTTCCAATACATTCTTCCCAACTCCAAAATTGGTAAACACAATATAAACGGCGGCCAGTGAAAGGGAAAGAGCTCCGGTGATAAAAACCAATAAGCCAGGTTTTTTATTAGTTACAAGGAGAAAGATTGTTATTGCAGTCAAAACCGGGATCAACCAGAAAATAAAAAAAGTGAAGCTTAGTTTTGGAAAGGGGTTCGTTAAATCCAGCTTAGCTTCAGAGATCTTAAAAAAATTTCCGGAAGCAAGTGCATAACCAGTTACTTTACTACCATCCCAATTCACCCAGGGTAGAAAAAAGGAGATCAGTAGTACTGCACAACATAAGATTGTCAGCCATTTTTTTGAAATCATGATTCGGGTTTGTTTTTATCCAACGCAAAATGGTTACAACAGATTTTGTTGGAGAAATAGTTAAAACAAATATACAATGTTTAAACATTGATTTGTTTTTTCTTTGTAAATTATTTGTGAAAATGCCAAAGTGGACTATTCAGTGCTTTCGAATGTATTCCTATCATTGAAGGATATAGAGCTTTACTCCAGAAAGACATCATAAAACAATTTTTTGGAATAAAACAAAAACCCTCCCCGTTTTGCGGGGAGGGCTTACTTACTAACCCCCATTTAAACTATTGATCATAAATAAGTTAACTAGCCTGCATCTCTTTTATTTTCTCCCTGATTTTACCTTCAATTTCTTTTGCCAGTTCAGGATTATCTACCATCAGTTGTTTTACTGAATCACGGCCCTGCCCCAATTTATCTCCATTGTAGCTATACCAGGAACCACTTTTCTGCACGATACCCAATTCTGTACCCATATCAACAATTTCACCGTTTTTGGAAATACCTTCTCCAAAAATGATGTCGAACTCTGCAGCGCGGAAAGGCGGTGCCACTTTATTCTTTACCACTTTTACTTTTACGTGGTTACCAATTGCCTCATCGCCATCTTTTACCTGTGCCTGGCGGCGGATATCTAAACGAACAGATGCATAAAACTTTAAGGCATTACCACCGGTAGTTACTTCCGGATTTCCAAACATCACGCCTATTTTCTCCCTTAACTGATTGATAAAAATGCAAATCGTATTTGTTTTAGAAATGGTGGCAGTCAGTTTACGTAATGCCTGGCTCATCAGCCTTGCATGTAATCCCATTTTACTATCTCCCATTTCACCTTCCAGTTCACTTTTAGGAACTAATGCAGCTACAGAGTCAATTACTACTACATCCAGGGCACCGGAAAGTATCAGTCGGTCAGCAATTTCAAGTGCCTGTTCGCCATAATCAGGTTGTGAAATCAATAGATTGTCAACATCAACTCCCAGTTTTTTTGCATAAGCACTGTCAAAAGCATGTTCTGCATCGATAAATGCACACATCCCACCTTTCTTTTGGGCTTCAGCAATGACATGCGTAGCCAGTGTTGTTTTACCGGAAGATTCAGGCCCGTATATTTCAACTACACGTCCACGTGGAAGACCGCCGATACCCAACGCTACATCCAGTCCGAGAGATCCGGTGGAAATAACTTCCTGCATTTGCTCAGCCTTATCGCCCATCATCATCACACTTCCTTTGCCGTAGTCTTTCTCAATCTTATCCATTGTAAGCTTGAGTGCTTTAAATTTTTCACTGTTGGTGTTTACTGTTTCTGTTGTTTTTTCTGATTTTGCCATGGGTTTAAGTTTTAATTTTCGTATTGTAATTCCGCGTTATGCGGAACAGATTCAAAACTAAATGATTTAGCAATATAAAACTAATATTTTGGGGAAAATTATTTTCTTACCCTGCCCAGGTTGCCACTACCATAGAAACAGCCCCCAGTAATAAGCCCCCATAAACTTCAGTTGCTGTGTGGTCAGAAACAATAAATCGTGCCGTGCAAATCAACCCGGTAATAAGCAAGGCGACAGATATCCATAGACCGAAATTTATATCCTGGTTTAATGCCATTAAAATAAACTGCGTGAGCATAACACCAGCAGAAATTGCATGCAGGCTTATTTTAATTTTTACATTCACCATCAAACTGATAATAGTGGTAATAAAAGCTGCCAGGGCAAATTGTACAGCTTCTTTAGGTACATCAATAGCACTTTCTGTCTTCCCAAAATTTTTCCAAACATACCAGAGCCAGAAATACCAGATCATACAGGCGATGATGGGAATGATCCTGTCCTTTTGCGTATTCAGGAAAATAGTATCTATAAACTTCAGCCCTTTTAATAATAACACCGTTACTATCGGGAAAAAAGTAAAAGTTACTATGGCCATCATCATCGTAGTAGTTTTTAGCCAGGCATTGAATCCGGTAAAAAGCGATGGATGCACATATATAAAAAACCAGACAACATACACCGGAATAAAAACCGGGTGAAAGATCCAGGAGATAATTTTTGCAGCTATTCTTATAACTGCCGGATGAGAAGATTGGGTCGGTTGGCTGATTTCCGGCAATTGATCTTGTCTTTCTACCGTTAATTCTGTAGGCATAATCTGTTGCTCCTGTTTAGTCAGCAAATGTAAATGTATCCTGCTAACAGGCAATTATTTTGATATTTCTACAAGGGTTATTAATCAGTAGTAAGGCATAAAATGAGGGAAAGCGCCTGGTAAAGGAATCCCTGGGGAGAAATTGATTTTAGTATCTTTAATCAACAATCGTAAACTGGTTCATTTTTTGTTTGCTATTTTATACCAAAACTTACAACATGAGGAAACTGCTCTTTATTGTTTTCCTTATTTCCTGTTGCCTGAAGGGATTCTCCCAATCTATTAATAAACCCAAAATGCAGGCAATGTATGATGCTGTTAAAGCAGCCGGCATCCGGCATCCTGATTTTGTAATGGCGCAATGCATGCAGGAAACGGGAAATCTGAGTTGTAAAAATTGCTGTCTTCGTTATCACAACCTTTTTGGGTTTTATAAAAAGAAGAATAAGTGCATGAAATTTGATTCTGACGAAGAGTGTATTAAGTATTATAAAAAATGGCAGGATAAACGTTATGATAAATGGAAGAAAAAAAATCCTAAAGCAGACTACTATCACTTTCTCAAAGATGCGGGTTATGCCACCGGCGAAAAATATTCGAAAGAATTAAAACCAAAACTGGAGTGGGTGAAGAAGCATCTTGTTTTATAATGTGGAAATGTGAAAATGGGTTTCGTGTGTAGGGTTTCGTGTTCTTAAAGCAAAAGAAATCTTTAAAACTATAAAGGCAAGTTGCGAGTTAAGAGTTTCGAGTTACGAGACTTAAACGATGAAGAGTGTTTAAATATTTAATGACTAATAAAATTTGAAGAACTCGTAACTCAACACTCGTAACCCGTAACTCAACACTCTACACCCGTAACTATTTCTTCAACCTCCTAATATCATCAATATGAAACTGTGTATGTGCTGCAAAAATATTATTGATAAAAAGTAGTTCATTAATACCTTCCGCCTTCAGCATAGCAATAAAATCTCCCTGATAAGAACGCTGGTCCACCACAATTACTTTTTCGTAGTTATTGGTTAAAAAAGGGGCAAATGCATTACCATAGGATTCTTTTACCAGCGCAATCTTTCTTCCGTTTTTATGTTGTGTTTCCATTTTACAGATTGGCAGATCACCTTGTAAAAAAACAGAATAACTATTTTCACCACTTACCTGCTCTGCATACATATGTGATTTTGCCCAATACCCAATGGAACTGGCGCCAATGTAAAAATTGACTGAATCGGGAAATAAATAATAGCGGACAGAATCCGGATTATTTTTTAAAATACTGCTTTTAGTTAGCCGGTAGAACAATCCGAGGAAACCTGGTTTTACTTTCGAAGGAATGTTATCCAAAGAAACGGGGGTTATTCCCGCTACTGCACAGAAACTTCTGTATGCGTAATAAGCACCCAGACTGGTCCAGTGATGATCTGTGTTAAAATAAATGTATTCGCTTCGATGTTTTCTAATCTCGTCTATTGGATTTATTTTGTTGATATCGGCATCTTCCGCAGCAAAAATATCATTGATCGCTTTTTTATTTGGCTTTACCCTGTCTTTGTATTTTTCCGTTACTTCAAATTCAAAGCCATTGGGGATAATAAGATTATACACTTTAAGGCCCGGTATCTTCAGCCGGTTGTACATATTAATGACCTCCGCATATTGTTTACCCATAGATTGCCCGCCGCTGAACAATTCGAATCCCCTGTTTTTAAAAATAAAAACAGCTCCTTTTCTGACGCCTACCTGTCCATCGTCGGGTAAGACCTCAGGTATAGGTGTTTCAATGGGGCGAATGGCAGGCACGGTAACTTCCGCGGTTTTTGTTTTTTTGCTCTTACAAGAAATAAAGGAGGTAATGGTTATCAAAGTAACCAGTGCGATAAGATTAATTTTCACCATTATCTTTTTAATCCCTTTATCTTATTAATATGAAATGGTGTATGGGCTGCAAAAATATTATTGATAAATAATAATTCATTGATACCTTCTGCTTTCATCATAGCTAAAAAATCACCGGTGTAATACCGCTGATCTACTACTACTACTTTTTCATAATTATTAACAAGGAAACAAGAGAAAGCATTACCATAAGATTCTTTGACTACCGCAATCTTTCTTCCGTTTTTATGTTGTGTTTCCATTTTTACAATAGGTAAATCGCCTTGTAAAAAAACAGAGTAGCTATTAGAACCACTGGCGCCTTCCCCATACATTTTTGATTTGGACCAATAGTTGATATTAGCACTGTTGCCAATAAAAAAATTCATTGAATCGCGAAACAGGTAATACCTGACCGAATCAGGATTGCTTTGCAGACCCGGATCTCTGGTTAACCGGTACAAAGAACCAAGAAAAGATGCTTTGGTCTTATAGGCAACGGTGTCTAATGAAACAGGCGTTAACCCGGCAGTTGCACAAAATGCTCGGTAGGCATAATACGCCCCGAGACTTGTCCAGTGGTGATCCGTATTAAAATAAATATATTCCGACCGGTGTTTTCTGATTTCATCGATTGCCCACACTTTTTTAATGTCAGGATCTTCGGAGTTATAAATATTTTCAATGGCTGGACGGTTGGGTTTTTGCAGTTTCGCATATTTCTCCGTGATTTCAAATTCAAGGGCTACCGGTATAATCAGGTTATACACCTGGATACCGGGTTTTAGCAGGCGATTGTAGGAATTGATAACATCTGCATATGATTTTCCTATACCAGGGCCGCCTCCAAACATTTCAAAGGCTCTTTTCTTAAATACAAATACTCTTTTCTTTACTTCCCCGATTGCCCCATCATCCGGTAATGGGCCTATGTTGCTTGTTTTATTAGCTGAAGTATCATTTTTAATTCCGGCATCTGCAGTATTAGCCTCGTCATACATTTTTATTTCGCTGGACTGGAACCCTAATTTATTTTTAAAAGCAGTAGCAGATGAAATCCATTTATTTCTCATGGGAAAATTATCGGCATAGTACATTTCTATTTGCTTAAAATAGTCGCCGCTCCAGAAACTAGTGTCGGAATACCGGGGGAAGGGGGTCAACTTGCGGTTTTCCATTTCAGAAATCGACTCTTTTTTCATTGACAGAGAAGCAATGCCTCCCAGCAATAGAATTCCACAGAAAACGATGGTGTTTACTAAGTGGATTTTTTGATTGGTTGTTTCACTCATATCCGATTCTTCAATAATTATGTTAACCGCTTAGAAGCGAAAATAAATAAAAGGATTATAACTTTTGCCAACTAATTGTGCCACACACAGAAAAAGCAAGAAGACATTAAAACCAATGGTCAAGGTATCGTAAAAATTAATACGGCTTGACTTTTTATCAATATATTCTTTTACTTTATGATATACCGGCATACAAAGAGTAAAAGCCAGGATCAGCCAGAATAAATGGGTGGTTATTGTATTCATTAGTTCCGAATTACCGTTGGGCCCCGAACTAAATGAAAACAATTTTTTTACGTAAGCTATCAGCATATTGGTATCTGTAAAATAAAAAATTACCCAACCCGGAATAATAATCAGCAACGCATAAAGATGGGAAAAGAAAGCTGGTATCTTTTCCAGCACTCTTAATAAGAAGGCTCTTTCCAGGGCTATGAAAATGAAAAAATATAGGCCCCAGAAAATAAAATTCCAGCTTGGTCCATGCCACATTCCTGTCAGAAACCACACAATGAAAAGGTTCAGATATACCCGTTTTTGATTACCTCCTAAAGGAATATAGACATAGTCTCTGAAAATACTTCCAAGGGATATATGCCATCTTCGCCAAAACTCGCCGATCGATTTAGCGATGTAGGGATAATTAAAATTCTCCCGGAAATGGAAGCCAAACATTCTTCCAAGGCCGATGGCCATATCAGAATAACCGGAAAAGTCAAAGTAAATCTGTATGGCAAACATGATCAACCCGAACCAGGCTTCCATCCCTGAAATTGATAACAGACCGCTCATTGTCAGCGGATCCTGGTGATCACCCATATATTTTTTAACCAGCTCAGCTGCAATATTGGCAATAATTACTTTTTTAAACAAACCAATGCAAAAACGGGAAAGTCCAACACTAAAATCTTTCAGGTTTTCCCTTCGTCCATCTATTTCTGTTTGCACATGCGCATACCGGATAATGGGTCCGGCCACTAAAGATGAATATAGCGAGACATACATTAAAAAGTTAAGAAATGACCGTTGTGCTTTGATATCTCCACGGTATACATCGACTACATATGAAATAGTATGAAAGGTATAGAAGGAAATACCCAGCGGCAGTGCATACCCGGGGGCAGTAAAAGAAGTGCCTAAAAGAGAGTTTACTGTGTCAACAAGAAATACATCATATTTAAAAGTGGCCAGTAAGCCCAGGTTAAAAGCTACCGTTGTTACCACACCAATCTTTGCCCATTTAGTACCCCGGTGTTTTTGAATAAAAAGTGCATTACCCCAATCAAACAGGGAGGATAAGATCAGCAGGGAAATCCAGATAGGCTCACCCCAGCCATAAAAAATTAAGGAGAAAACAATCAGAATATAGTTTCTATATTTTTTATTTTTACTGCTATAATAAAGAATAAGGTTAAGCGGAAGAAAGATGAAAAGAAAAAGCAGGCTTGCGAATACCATACAGGGAGATTAGAGTGTTTAGCCGTCTAAAATACTACATTGCTTATTTATACAAATGCTAAAATTGTTTTATATCTTTTAGGATACTACATTGATGATCTAAATGATAAGCCAATGCGTATCTTTATTGTTTAAATAATCCATTTATGCAATTAACAGCAAAATTGGTACAACTTCTTCCCCTGCAAACCGGCACAGGGAAAAATGGCCAATGGAAAAAACAAGATATTCTGGTGGAAACGGAAGGCCAGTATCCAAAGAAAATATGCGTGTCCATCTGGGGCGACAAAATTAACGAAAGCCAGTTGCAGATAGGCTCACTATTGGCAATTTCTTTTGATGTGGAAAGCCGGGAATATAATGGCCGCTGGTACACAGATGTAAAAGCCTGGAAAATAGAAGCTGCGGGGGCTGCAAAATCTGAAAATGCATTGCCTGATGGCCAGGAATATTTTGCGGATGGGCAGATGGAGAATAAGGAAGATCTGCCTTTTTAATAAATACAGCCACAGATTACACGGATTAACACAGATTAATTGTAATACAGGTAATTTCTTTGTAACTCCAAAAAAGTTGGGTAGCAGCTAATCTGTATTAATTTCCCGCCTTCGAACGGGACAAGTTGTGGCTAACCTACTGGCCGGTAGGCAGGCCTGAATTAATCTATGTCTAACGTGTATTAATCAGTGTTATTTTGTGTAATCTGTGGCTAACCTGAATTAATCTATGGCTCAAAAAATCATAACTCTTTTCTAAGCCTCGCCACCGGAACATTCAGTTGCTCCCTGTATTTGGCCACCGTACGACGGGCAATATTATATCCCTTTTCCTGTAATAATTCTGTCAGCCTTTCATCGCTCAATGGATGTTTTTTATCTTCTTCTTCGATCATATCACTCAGGATCTTTTTTACTTCCCGGGTAGATACTTCTTCACCGCTGTCAGTACTTAAGGATTCACTAAAGAAAAATTTTAAGCGATAGGTACCAAATTCAGTTTGTACAAATTTGCTGTTGGCCACCCGGCTCACTGTCGAAATATCAAGATTGATTTTCTCTGCAATATCTTTTAATATCATCGGGTTCAGCTCCGTTTCATCACCGGTAAGAAAGAAACTGTACTGGTGTTCCATAATAGCATTCATCGTACTGAGAAGTGTATGCTGCCGTTGTTTAATAGCATCAATAAACCATTTAGCAGAGTCAATCTTTTGCTTGATAAAAAGCACGGCTTCTTTCTGCCGTTTATCTTTTTTAGCCCCCCGGTCATATTCCTTCAGCATATCCCTGTAACCTTCGCTGATACGGAGTTCAGGTGCATTGCGGCTGTTTAATGTTAATTCCAGTTTACCTGCATTATTCATAATGAAAAAGTCAGGAACCACATAGTTTTCTGCTTTGTTTGTTTCACCGGCAGTGCCACCTGGCTTTGGGTTTAGCCGGATGATATGTTGCATCACTTCCCGCAGCTGATCATCATCAAGGTTTAATCCCCGTTGAATTTTTTCATAATGCTTTTTGGTAAATTCATCAAAGTATTTAGTGATGGCTTTTATCGCAACATCAACATGTTTGCCTTCTTCTTTTTGTCTTTTCAGTTGTAATAATAAACACTCCTGTAAATTTCTTGCGGCAACACCCGGCGGGTCAAATTGCTGGATACGTTTTATCAAACCCTCTATTTCTTCTATGGAGGCGGTAATATTTTGCCGGAAAGCAAGATCATCAACAATGGCGGAAGTTTCTCTCCGCAAATAACCGTCTTCATCAATGCTGCCAATAATTTGTTCTGCAATTACCTGTTCTTTTTCTTCCAGTTTCAGCAAGCCAAGCTGAACGATCAGCAATTCATAAAAGCTGGTTTCTGTTTTAAAAGGTAATTGACGGCCTTCATCTTCTTCCGGGTAATTTTCATCTTTTAGTTTATAATCACCCACTTCATCATCTCCATCCTGAACATATTCGCTGACATCAATATTGTCGTATTCATCATCACTACCATCTTTTTCTTCATATTCTTCCTCACCCGGTTCGTTAAATTCATCTTTCATCTCATCGTTATCTTCATGTTTGTCTTCATCCAGTTCCAGGGCAGGGTTTTCTTCCATCTCCTCTTTGATCCGAACTTCCAGACTGGCCGTAGGAACCTGCAGCAGTTTCATCAGTTGAATCTGCTGGGGCGACAGTTTTTGAAGCATCCGCTGCTGTAAGCTCTGGCTAAGGGCCATGGTTTGTTCAATTTTTTATTTACACTACAAAGCTTGAGGCGGGGTAGTGGTGGATTGGGTCATTTTTAAAAAATTCGGCATTGCACAAAAATAATGCCGTAAATTTAGCTACAAATAAATGAAATATGGTGCAACGGCTTTGTTGTTTTCTTGTTGTGTTCCTGTTAATGTTTTTGATCTTTTAAATTAAGCCAATTTTTTAGTAATTTTAAAATGCCTGTTGTACTCTTTGTTAATGGTTTCAGGTTTTTCTTTTTTAGCAATGAAAATGATGAACCAATACATATATATGTGTAAAAGGGGGATGCTGCTGCAAAATTCTGGCTTAATCCTTTTGAATTAGCGTACAATTTCGGGTTTTCATCAAGAGAGTTGAGACAGATAAAAGACCTTATAGAAAAGAATCGTTTACTTTTTATTCAAAAATGGAATGAGTACTTTATTAAATAACACCATTACGGTTTTTGCAAAAAGTGTTTCTTTTACAGAAGATATGCTTTGTGTGCAGTTAATGGATGGCCGTGAAATAAATACACCGCTTACCTGGTTTACGAAATTATCCAATGCTACAAAAGAGCAATTAAATAACTGGCGGTTCATTGGCAGGGGTGTGGGCATTCATTGGGACGATCTGGATGAAGATATTTCAGTGGCGGGTCTTTTAAAATAAATAAAATATGTCGCAACGAAGTCTTAAAATAATTGTTGTGGTCTTTCTTTTTTTGCAACCTTTTATTTTGTCGGCGCAAAATATCTTTCAGCGACCCAGGACTATGCAGCAGGTAATAGGAAGAATGAATGCGGAACAAAGGAGGTGGACCTATCGTAATTCCCCTTCTTATGTACAAAAAGCAGCCTATAATTTCCGGGCTGTAGCCTTCAACCGTACCCAAGGTATGTATCCTTCTTCTACAGTAATTGCTGATAAGCGAATTCCCGGAATTAAAGCATCCTATCACTTATCGCCCCAATATTATGCTCAATCACTGGGATTTTTTTGCCAGCAGGAATATAAACTGGAAAAATTTACGTCTGTCGCACTTCGCTTCAGGCTGGGTTCACTGGATTATGTAAATTACCTGGAGCAGAAACCGAATGCAAAAAAAATTCAATAATGAAATCAGTAATGAACAGATTGATTGTTTAGAACTTTTTTAATCACCGATACAATCTTCTCCCCCTTCTCTTTTATCTGTTCTTCACTCCACACTAAACTGATAGCAGTAGAAATATAACGGCTCATCACAGTATCACTGGCTGAAAAATCTTTTTATCAACGAGTCTTCTTTCGGGGTCTCTTTGGTTTTTCTAAACTTTTTAAACCATGAAAACAGTGGAAAAATTTCAGCTATTAGACAGTGCAGGTTCTGCATTAGGATTTTTAAGTTGTCAACTTTTTAGCTGATCCATTCCAGATAATTATCCCGGTTTATAATTTGAAAAATTGCGCCGGGATAATTTTTTGCAAAGCCTCCGGGTATTCTGGCTTTGGCCCTTCCCCATTTTGTTTCAAAGGCCATTAATTTTTTTCCCTGTATTTCTATCAGGTCTATCTCCTGCTGGTCGTATGTTCGCCAGAAATAATATTCAGGAGTTAATTGTTTATAGCCGGTAAATTTTTGCCGCTCACTTAAAAAATACTGTTCCCACAATACTCCTCCATCGTTTCGGCTTTGTAATGGCCTGAAATCACCAATGATTGCATTTCGGATGCCATTATCATAGAAATACCATTTCCTGGTTTTCACTACTTCTTTTCTTAAGTTGCCTCCATATCCACCAAGGGAATAAACGATAAATACTTTACTAAGCAAATCAAGATAATGCTCAACGGTGGTTTTATGTATGCCCAACTGGTTACTCATTTCATTCAGCGATACTTCATTACCAATCTGAAATGCAAGTAGCTTCAATAGTTGCAAAATTTTTTCTGAATTACGTATCTCCCTGAAAATAAAAATGTCTTTCAATAAATAACCCTGTACCAGGTTTTTAAGGTAAGACTGCTTCTCGTCTTCATTTTGCAAATGCCATAGTTCAGGATAGCTGCCATATACCAATCGTTCATCCAGGTGGCGAATGGCGGTTACATCGTCTTCTTTTAATTCAACTTGTGCTATGGGAAAAAGGTGATACGTATAACTTCTGCCAACTAATGGTTCGCCGGTCTTATTACTTAAATCAAAAGAAGAAGAACCAGAAGCTATTACAGTAATACCGGGTACTGAATCTATCAGCAGCTTTAACGCCTTGCCCACTTCCGGAATATTCTGTGATTCGTCTATCAGTATCAGTTTTTTGCTGCCTGCTAATTTTTTGTAATTGGCTGTTGTGCGTTTGGCGAGCTTTTCCTGGTCTTCCATATCTTCCCCATTTAAGAAAAGCGATTGGGCTTCGTATTGTTTAAACAGCTGTTGAAGTATAACAGTTTTACCTGCACGCCGTGTACCGTATAACAGCAGTACTTTTTGCTGACCAATCCTTTTTTTAATTGCAGCAGTCAGCAATCGTTGAATATGCATAAAACAATAATTTGGACATAAAACTAGCCAAATTAACGTAAAAATAGATATTTTACCGCCTGAATTATTGAATCAGCTTTACAAGCCCTATCCTTGCCTGCCAGTCGCCAGTATCTTTTTTATACATTGCACCATCTTCTCCCCCTTCTCTTTTATCTGTTCTTCACTCCACACTAAACTGATAGCAGAAGAAATACAACGGCTCATCACCGCATCACTGGCAGCAAAATCTTTATTGGCATGATGGATCACCTGTGCTTTTAAATCAGGATGTAATGCATTAAGTGTAGTTGAATTTTTAAGATGATCCCATTTGCGGATATAATGCCAGTTATTATCAAACCAGTAAAAATTGCCCGCTAAAATATTTTGTGCCTTTAACTCATTTACCACCGCCCTTGTTATTTCTTCAGTAGGTAAAAACCAGCTTACAAAACTGCAACTGTCTCCAGCGGGGTCGGGTATGCGGCGAAAAGAAACCTCCGGTATTTGTGAAAGTATATTTTTTAACTGCGAATGATTTTTCTTTTGAATGCTTAAAAACTCATGCAGTCTTTTTATTTGTGCTAAACCAACGGCTGCATGCAATTCGGAGATACGATAGTTGTAACCAATAAACGGATGCAAATCAGCACCACGGTCAGCACCTCCTTTATGGTCATGCCCATGATCGGTATAGCCATCTGATTTTGTATAAACGTCTTCCCTGTTCGTCATGATGACGCCGCCTTCGCCACAGGTCATTGTCTTTACAAAATCAAAAGAAAAAGTTCCGGCATCGCCGATGGTACCGAGGTGTTTTCCTTTATAAGTGCCACCAATACTCTGGCATGCATCTTCCAGCAATATCAAATTGTGTTCTTTGCAAATGGCAATCAGTGCATCCATATCAGCCATGCCGCCGCACATATGTACGGGCATTACTGCTTTTGTTTTTGGCGTAATCGCCTTGCGAACAGCAGCGGGGTTTAATGTCATTGTATCATCCACATCTACCAGAACGGGAACGGCACCAACACTTACTATTGCTTCAAAACTTGCAACGAATGTAAAGCAGGGAGTTATCACTTCATCACCATAGCCAATGCCTAATGCACTCATTGCAGTTGTTAATGCTGAAGTGCCACTGGAAGTAAGCTGTGCATAGTTGCTGCCGAATGTTTCGCAAACGGCAGATTCAAGTTCCTTACTTTTCCAGATACCTTTTCGGGGTCCGTCAAATCCATAGCGCATCAGGATGCCTGTTTCCAGTACCTCATTTACTTCTTTTCTTTCTTTATCACTCCAGAGTTCAAAACCGGGCATGTTGGGATAATTAAAAATGAATAATGAATAATTAATAATTGCTTTCAAATCAACGATTAATTATTGTTTCGCAAAGGTAGAAAAACGGAGTTGATAAGTTGTTCTAAGGAAAAACCTTATAAATATCCTTTCTGTCTACTATTCTTGCCAACTGAATAATATTGTTGCTATAAAATAAGCCCACCCTGTAATTACCAAGCCTGATTCTCCAGGCTTCCGGATGGCCTTTCAATTTTTTCAGTTGTGGAATTTCTGAAAGTGATTTTGCGGTCTCTAATTTCAGGATTAAATTTTTCAATGATTTGCGTACTAGTGCAGAAGATAGCTTGCTCAAGTCCTTATTAAACGAGGTCAGAAATTCAACCTGCATTATTTAAGTTTTTTCATGATAGTGTCACGGGATACTTTCTTGTTGCGATCTGTCTTACTCATTAGAGCAGACATTCCCAAATCTTCTTTTTCTTCAACAGAAAGTATCTTATTGTGGATATTTAGTTTGTCCAGCAAATCACGGACAAACTGAAGTTCTTTGGCATTTTTGGTTGAAATAATAAGCGAAGACATAGTTTAACTAATTAATGTACACTAAAGATATAAAAATGAAATAGAAATTTATGCTTCTATGGTTTATAAAAATTCCACTTACCTCCCGGTTGCACCAGGATGGCAATTTCACTCAGATCACTTTCATTATTATTCCTGCCCACCGCTGTAATAAGGTAGCGGTAAGAAAAATGTTTTGAGGAAAGCGATTCCGTCATTTTAAAACCCTCCGGTTTTGTTACAAAACGGGAAATAAATTTTGGAATATTACCAAACGTTTCATTGTGGGAGTCAGCAGCATACTGGTACACTACATAATATTTGATCTCTACATTGTTTCTCGGGTCGGGCTTTACGGTTAATTGTATGATAGAATCATTATTGATCGTTCGTTCTACAATCGGTGGCCATGGCTTTTCATTATCTATCCAGCGCATAGGAGGTAACAGTGCCGGGTACCTGTAATAATTATTTTGGAGGCTATCGTTCCATCCATTGGGATTTTTTTCAAATATCCGGCTGCTGTAATAAATACTACCCTGCACATTGGGGTAAAGCCTTAATAATTTTACCTGGTCAGGCAGCTCTTCTGTATTTTTCCAACCGGCTTCCGAGGTTCCGGCTTTGTAAATACCATGACCAATATAAATATGACGACCAAAACTATTGCGGCTCCACCAGTCCACCATTTTTGCATAATCAACTTTTGGGTGTCCGATGGTAAAATATAGTTGAGGTGTCACATAATCAATCCATCCTTTTTGCAGCCACAATATTATATCTGCATACAAGTCATCATAATTGGTTTGACCGCTTCGGCTGTCGCTACCTCTCACAGGGTCTTTTTCATTATTTCGCCAAACACTAAAAGGGGAGATACCGAACCTGCAAAGCCTTTTTTCCTGCTTAATTGCAATGCTCAATGCAAGAATGATTGAATCGGTATTGCTCCTGCGCCAATCATCTTTGCTTAACTGGCTGCCTGATTTTCGGTAGGTTGCTTCATCTGGAAATTCCTTTCCAGCAATGCGGTAAGGATAAAAATAGTCATCCATATGAATGGCATCCACATCATATCGCTTTACAATATCCCGTACCACATTTACCACAAATTTTTGCGCCTCTTTATTTCCCGGATCAAAATATTTTTTATCACCGTATGTCAGAAACCATTCGGGGTGAATGCGGGTAATATGATTGGCTGCAATTGATGAACTGGCAATATTATGCACAGCTCTGTAAGGATTGAGCCAGGCATGAAATTCCATACCTCTTTTATGGGTTTCTTCAATCATGAACTGCAACGGATCGTAATAAGGAGAAGGGGGTTTGCCCTGGGTACCAGTCAACCATTCACTCCAGGGCTCATAGGCAGATGGATAAAAGGCGTCGGCAGATGGACGTACCTGAACGATCATTGCATTCATACCATTTTTCTGGTGCTTATCCAGCAAACGGATATATTCAGCTTTTTGGTTTGCCGGATCAGTCATACCACTGGTCGGCCAATCAATATTATTAACAGTAGCTACCCAAACACCCCGAAATTCAAATTTGGGTTGAGCAGTAATTAATTGAAAGGGAACTATAGCAAAAAATAAAAATAAGATGGCGGATCGTATCATGTTTTCAGATTCGGATGATAAATAGGATTTCATAAAGTCGATGGATGCAAAAATACATCATTCACCTCCATCCCTGATTTTATCCAGCAGATCGCTGAGAATATTAGCTTCTCTTTCTGAAAGATTGCTCAATACACCGTCTATTTCATCCTGCCGTTCATCTAAACGCTCCAGTAATTTTTTCCCTTTATCACTGATTATAATATCCACTAAGCGTCGGTCATTCTTGCAAGTAAGCTTTTTTACCAGGCCTTTTGTAATCAGCCGGTCAACAATGCGGCTGGTATCACTCATTTTTTCCAGCATCCTTTCCCTTATTTGTAAAGTGGATAGGGGATGCGGAAAACTTCCTCTTAAAATGCGAAGAATATTGAACTGTTGTGGAGTAATGTCTTCAGCTTCAAAAATAAGATTTGTTTTTTCTCTCATCCAGCCAAGTGTATAAATAAGGTTGATGGCTGCCTTCTGGTGAGAGTTGCGGAATGTTAACTGTTGTATGTCTTTATCTATACCCATCATGAATTTATAACTATTAAAAGTAAAAAGTTTTGAGGTAAGCTGTGCACTTCACTCAAAACTTTTTTAAAATCGTGAATAGAAGATTAACTATTGTAATAAAATTTCTCTTCTACGATCAACCCATTTTTCCAGCGCTGAACGGCCAGTTGGGTATAGTTTCGGGTACCATAATCTTTATGGGTATAATCCATCCACCACTCTATAACCGCTAATCCGTCGCTGATAATAGTTGAAATAATTTTGGCGCCGCGGAATTCAGTAAGCCCGTTTACAAAAGCTTCTTCAAACTGACGGCTTACATCTTTTCCCACCCGCGCCGGGTAATCATTGTCCTGCATCACCACATCTTCTGCATAAAATTTTTCAAATGCTTCAAGGATTTTTCCTTCCAGTATCATTTGATTTAACTGATCAACATTTGTTCTTAAGTCCATGGTACTAGTATTTATTGTGTTTTAATAATGAAAGCACAAAATTAATGTTGCAACATTGAAATTCCAAATAAATGCCAAAAAAATAGTTCGGGAGCCATTTATTAACATAATCGTAGCTAAAGTGCAAAAACTTCTTTATGCGATATTGCAAAAAATCAGGAAATTGAGTTGATTTGTACTACGAACCCTTAACCCTTATACCATGAAACTATTATCTGAATCATTCCGTAGCTTTTTTGAAGGCTTTTCCTCCTTCTATACGTCGTTTTTTGATGAGATGAAAAAGTGGTAGAGAGAGAAGTTTCGAGTTTTGAGTTTCGGGTTGCGAGACTTAAAGCCGAAAAGGTTTAATTATGTGCGAATACCTTGAAAATTATAATGAGTCTGGACGTAGCTCGTAAGTAGTGAGAAGTTTCGAGTTTTGAGTTTCGGG
>JANMLJ010000057.1:0-19508 GCA_031372465.1 Chitinophagaceae bacterium
CCGCTTCCGGCAGCCTGGAAAATTCTTTTGAAAAACCCTCCGGACAACGGCCACCGGCAAATACAACAAAACCCCCATCTCAACGATAAGGAATAATATATTTTAGGGTATACATAACTGTTATATTCATCTTAGCAGGAAGAAGCTACTATCCCCCTTCTCCACTCCGTGGAGAAGGGTTGGGGATGAGGTTATCAAGATTACAAACCGTTTCAAAAATATACTATACACTGCCAGACCCGCAAATGTAAAAATCGCAACAAAAGATTTATCTTGCTGCATTCAAAATATTCGTCAATGAAAAAATTGCTCTGCCTCTTTACCCTTTTTACTATTGCAGTAGCTGCATATACGCAACCTTTGACAAAAACTGAACAACAGATCCTTGAAAATATTGATGCAGATTATGCCGGCAGCATCCAGCTACTGAAAGAATCCGTAAACATCAACAGTGGCACCTATAATAGTAATGGTATAAAAAAAGTAGGTGACCTCTATGGTAAAGAATTATCTGCATTGGGTTTTACCCTGGAGTGGATTGCATTACCCGATTCTTTGAAAAGAGCCGGTCACCTGGTAGCTTACCGGAAAGGAAAAAAAGGAAAAAAATTATTCCTGATCGGTCATCTCGATACCGTATTTGAACCAGATATGCCGCCCAACCCTTTTACCATGCTGACAGATACAACAGCTACCGGGCAGGGAGTAAATGATATGAAGGGTGGCAATGTACTGGTGATCGCTGCCTTAAACGCTTTGAACAAACTTGGACTACTGGATGAGGTAAGCATCACTGTTTATTTTACCGGTGATGAAGAAAATGCGGGCCATCCAAGAGCTATCAGCCGCGGTGATTTTATTGAAAGGGCCAAACAACATGATATTGCCTTAGCATTTGAAACTGCAGCAGGTTTAAATACCGTTGCCACGGCACGCCGCGGTGCCAGTGAGTGGAGACTGGAAGTGGAAGGAAAGCAGGCGCACTCTTCAGGTGTTTTTGGTAAAGCGGGTTATGGTGCTATTTATGAAGCTTCCCGTATCATCAATGAGTTTCGGGAAAAATTAAGCAAGGAACAATACCTGACTTTCAATCCGGGTTTAATCATCGGGGGATCAGAAGTTCAGTATGATACAGCGGCGCAACAAGGAAAAGTGCTGGGAAAAACGAATATCATTTCTCCCAAAACAGTTGTGATCGGCGATCTACGCTTTTTGACAGAAAAGCAAAAAGAAAAAGCAAGATCAACTATGCGGGAGATCGTATCACGAAATCTGCCAGGTACCAAAGCCAGCATTCAGTTCAAAGATGGTATTCCATCAATGCCTCCCACTGCAGGTAATGAAGCATTAGTAAAAACATTAAATGATATCAGTAAGGCAATGGGCTATGGAGAAGTAAAAGCGGGTGACCCCGGATCAAGAGGCGCCGGAGATATTTCGTATGTGGCCAGCTACCTGGATTGCTTAGATGGTTTGGGTGCATCAGGAACTGGTGCTCATGCTCCGGGAGAGATCATTAACCTGAAAGAGTATCCGCAACTCATTAAAAGGACTGCCATACTGATTTACCGGCTTACGAGATGAGGCCACGAAATCACACAAAATAACACGAAAAATACAGGTTCGAAACAAAACAATTTCTTATGATTGAGCGTGATAGGTTGGCTGAACATTTTCCAATTCTAAAAAACGTTCATACAGTTTTGTAGTAACAGGTCCGGGCTTTGCATAGCCAATGGATTGATCATTTATTTTTAGTATAGGTAATATTTTTCGGGTAGTGGCTGTTAAAAAAACTTCAGATGCCTGCAGTAATTCGTCTACCGTAATATTTCTTTCTTCTAACGGCATTATATCAGCGGCCAATTTGATAATATTTTTACGGGTAATGCCATACAATATGTTTTTGGCTGGTGTTATCAATTTATTATCCCTTGTTACTATGAATACATTAGATCGGGGAAGTTCCGTGATGCTTTCTTTATTATAATACAACAGGTCATCTGCCTGTTTTTCCTTTAATAGCGGTTGCAACCAAACGGCCATTAAATAATTGATGCTTTTGATATGCGGCAGTTGTCGCTGGTGTTCATAAGTTAGTACCGATAGCCCTTTTTCAAAATCATTGGCCGTAGCTGTCTTTACCGGGTTGCAGGTAATAAGCAGGTTGGGTGTGGCAGGATGATAGCTGTCGGCAGCATAACCACCGGTAAGCATTAACCGAATACCTGCTTCAGACAAAGATGATCGTTGCAACAACTCCTGTATAATATTGCATATCTCTTCCCGGCTTTTGTCAAGGGGCAGGTGCATAGCCGCGGCAGATGCATAAAAACGATCGAGATGATCTTCCATAAAGAGTGGAATACCATTTATCGTTCTGAAAAAATCGAAGATCGCGTAACCTCTTTGCATAGAAAGGTCGGATACATGGAGCAATGCTTTATCATCATTTACAAACTGATCGTTTAAATAAACAGCCATAATTAACTATTTTTCTGGTAATATGTTTCTACTATCTCTTTCTGTTAAACTGAATTATTTTGCGTTCATTATTAAAATTATATTTTTTGCTTTTGCTGCAAGCTAAAAAGAAATCAGCAGGATAAGGGCATTGCCCCTATTAAAAGAGGCTGCCCCAAAAGACAATTCAAGAATAAATGCCGGTAAGGCGATAAGACGGTAAGTATTGAAATTCAACTATTTTCTTCCCGACTTTCCGTCTTCCCGGCAATATTTAGCTTTTAACAGCCTCTTTCCTTACTGCCTGCATTGACTATTCTATCTTGTTCTTTTAGCCAATACTTTGGCAAAGCCTTTGTTGAGTGACTGGCCATTGCAGGACCAGGTGGCATTGCTTCCATCCACCACGGTGTAAGTACCAGCTGGAAAAATCACATTGGGTGTTACAGTCCAGAATGCATTGGCTACACCGCCGGAACCGGGGCTACCTGTAGCTGTCCATGGACCATATACCGTTCCATTGGAATGTACTAATTTGATGGTACCCAAAACAGCGCCTCTGCCATTATTCCAGTGATAGGTCTGTATGGTAGTGACTATACTGTTTTGTGAAAGAGTAAAAGTTGTAGGTACCGTAGGATTATTTGCTACGCCACCTCCGTTAAAATTATTCAGGGCAGGATATTCATCATATAAAGACCTCACCCGGCCTTAATCATCGGTTTCCACCGGCGGCTTCACCACCTTAGCTAATGATACTAAAGGCAGCATCAACAACAATCCAAAAAGCCTCATCGTTTTCATAACATCATTTTTTGTGGTTTACCATTTTCACGTTATCATCTCCTCATTCACAATTTAAATTGTATGCGGCTGGGTTACAATGATTATAAAATATCAACTGATGATTGTTATCAGCACATTTATTTATACGCTGCTTTAACTTTGTACTTTGCCTGAGTGCCCTTTTTCTATGCTGCACCCGGAATATTTTCTATAACGGATTTACCTGACTACGATTTTCTAAAAACTTGCGGTTTCCCCTGTTAATTATCTAAAAAAATTCTCCATTGGTTGCTATTAATTTTGAGGTAGCCATGAGGTATAAATCTATTAACATTCTATTGGTAAACAGTGGTTCTTCATTTGATTCTTATGAAGTGTAATTTATTATTCACTTTAAAAAACGTACCGTATGAAAAAGATTTTTACTTTATTTATTGCAGCCGGAATGATTACCCTGGTCCAGGCACAGCCCGGCAACAGGGACAACCGGCAACCCGACCGAAGAGACAATCCAATTGATCAACGGGATAACCAACCAATCGATCAACGGGGTCAAAACACCAGGTATGGTGATGGAAGAGATGTGGTGGTTAACCATAACCCCTACAATAATAACGACGATCGCTATAACAAAAACGACGATCGCTTTGACAACAATGAGTTACGTTATGGTAATAGCCGATTTGCTAACGAAAGAAGAATGAAAATACAGATCGCCCAGATCAACCAGGACTATGATTACAGAATCGAGAAGATCCAATGCAGTTTCTTCCTAAGCCGTTGGGAAAAACAAAGACAGATGCGTTTCCTGGAAGAACAACGCCAGCGGGAAATCAGAATGGTCTATTTTAAATTCAATGGCAACGGAAACAGGTATGATGAACATGACAAATGCGATCACAGGTACTAAAAAAGAAAAACCCATATGAAGAGCCTCATCACGTTTTGAACGGGTGAGGCTTCTTTAGTATGATATGCCTGTAAAAATAAATCTGATGGAGAGGATTAAAATAAAAAAAATCTCCCGGCTTACGGGCCAGGAGACTCAATTTTTTCACCCGGTGTACTGTTGTATCAGGCTTATCCCTTTACCTCCTGTACCTCCTGAGCAAATCTATCTTTAGTTTCCCTTTATAGAATTAAAGTCCTCCGCAGTTCTCACTGCTTCTGTTTGCTGCTTGTACAGGTAGTTCACCCTGGTGAACATTAAACCGCCTGCAAAGATTCCGTTCTGATTGTTCAATCAGCCGATAGAAAAAATTGTCAAAATTAATTGGCTATCCTTCTCTTTCTCTGCATTGATGTAATGTTAGACAGAATATTATCAGCCTGCAATGATCAATAACTGTTTTTTTATTGAGATTACTCATAATTTGGAGATGCTTTTTTAAGTATCTTCAGATATTGTTGCCATTCAATCATCTTATACTTTCTCCCGCTTTTTGTCTAACAGGAAATTTCTTTATATATCCCCTGCTTACACATTAAATTAATACTCATTCCTTTATTATTTATTTACATTTACAAAAAAAATTATGTCATCTGTTAAAGCATTCGGCGCTGAAAGTGCCACTACCGCCATCGTTCCGTTAACTATTGAAAGAAGAGATCCCAAACCACATGATGTACAAATGGAAATTCTGTACTGTGGTGTTTGTCATAGTGATCTGCATTTTGCCCGCAACGATTGGGGTATGTCGGTATACCCGCTTGTTCCCGGTCATGAAATAGTGGGACGTGTAACGGCCGTTGGCGGTCATGTTAAAAAATTCAAGGTTGGCGACCTCGCCGGAATCGGTTGCCTGGTAGATAGTTGCCGGGAATGTGATAATTGCAAAGATGGGCTGGAACAATATTGCAGCGGAGGAGCTGTATTCAGCTACAATGGAAATGAAAGGGATGGCAGCGGTAATACCTATGGTGGTTACAGCAAATCAATATTGGCACATGAAGATTTTGTACTTCGTATTTCTGATAAACTGGACCTTGCTGCTACTGCTCCATTATTATGTGCAGGAATCACCACCTACTCACCGCTACGTCATTGGAAAGTAGGCAAGGGAACAAGAGTTGGTATTTTAGGTCTCGGTGGTCTTGGCCATATGGGTGTTAAACTGGCTGTTGCAATGGGTGCAGAAGTAACCATGCTCAGTCATACTGCTTCGAAAGAAGCTGATGCAAAAAGATTGGGTGCTCATCAATTTGTATTGACCAGTAATGCAGAGCAAATAAAATCAGTGACCGGTTATTTTGATTTTATTCTCGACACCGTTTCTGCAGAACATGATTATAATTTTTATATTGCCCTGTTACGTACCAATGGCGTGATAGTATGTGTAGGTGTGCCACCAGCCCCGGCAGTTATTCCTGCTTTCAACGTAATTTTTGGCAGAAAAAGTTTTGCCGGTTCGCTTATCGGTGGTATTCCTGAAACACAGGAGATGCTGGATTTTTGTGCCGAACATAATATTGTATCGGATATTGAAATGATACGAATGGATCAAATCAATGATGCTTATGAGCGATTGCTGAAGAGTGATGTGAAGTACCGCTTTGTGATTGATATGGCAACGCTTTAGTGAGTCGGGAGTTTTTAGTCAGGAGTGGTGTGTACTATTTTTAAAAGCTGTCTTTATCAAGGCAGCTTTTCTATTTCCACTGTATTCTGTATTTGTACTGCGTCAGTAATATTAAAATACGATTTCACTTTTTTTACCATATCGTCTTTATCCCGTATTACCAATAAGATAGTATGTTTTCGTTTGGCCAATACTTCTTTTAATACATTACTGAATCCTTCGCCTCTTAATTCCAGCGGACCGATTTCATCGATAACCAACCAGCCTGGTTTGTCTATTCCATCCTTAATTATGTGATTAGCCCTGTCAAAATTTGTTTTGCTGAAAATAAACCTACCAACAGAAAATGTTTCCGTTTCTCCTTCTTTTGCTTCCATCAAAAACAATTGCCGGCTATGTGCATTCATAAATATTCTTTTACTATCTACATCGGGTGTCAGTATTCCATATACATCCTTTCTGTTTTCTGACCATTTGACCAATGAGGTTGTCTTCCCGGATTGAATGGGGGCCGTTAGTATATATAACTGTTTTGCATATGAAGGTTTAAGGGCATTTACCAACACTATTTTACTCCAGTTATTTATTTTTCTCCAACCCCTTATTCCGGCAGATTGCTTCCAGCTTTTTGTAATTATCTGTTGCATAGTTGGTAACAATCCAACAATTTCCTGTACTTCCTGTTGCGAGTTGTTTTGTTTTTGCTTTAACCAATTATGCAATAATTTTTTCATCAAAGGGCCAGCAATAAAGATCCAGCCAAACACAATTATAAGCGAACGGATAAATATTTTAAGGGAGATATGCGGAGGTAATAAGGGTATGCCAATTTTAAAATAAGATTGTATGTATAAAATTATCAGGAGTATCCAGATAACCAGTAGTCCTTTTTTTAGCCTTTTCTTTTTCTTCGATAAAACGGGTAAAGCAATATCGGGTGAATCATCCACTATTACCTGGTATTGCCTGTTTTTACTCCATTGCTCAATCCGGCCGGGCAAAACAGAAGCCCACCAGCCAACTATAACACCGGTAATAAGATGCAGGATAACATATCCGCTTCCGATTAATAAACTATAATTGGTGGCCGTTTTTTGTTTAGTAAGTCCATTGATAAAATCATTGATCACTATCCACAGGTCATTACCATATACAATTGTTAGCACTATTATACGTTGCAGGCCTGATTCAAGCAAAGCCAGTATGGCTAATACTAAACAGGATAGTTGATAAAATCGCCGTTTCCGAAAGAATAACAGTTCACCTATTGCCCCTTGAAAAAATACCGCAATATAGGCAGGTGGTGGTGCCTGTGGGCTCAGCATCATTTTAAAAATGGCAACGATGATAGTTGCTTTAATAATAGCACCTCTTGCAGGTACATACCAGGCGAGTAAACAAATGCAAACAACGGCGCAACTGCCAACTATCAAACCTGATACAGGAATTTTAAACCCATGAATAATACCACCAAGCATTGCTTCACAGAGTACCCATAATGCAATAAGCCGGTAATAGATTTGTTTATCAGTAACTGCAGGTTGCTTTTCGCTCATACTTCCAATTATACTAACTTTAAAGATCAATCATAAAAATAAGTTGATACAGTTTATTCTCAACGAAAAAAAAATTGCCACCAATCTGCCGGCAGGCATGGTTATCCTTGACTTTATCCGTTATCAACAGCATTTAACAGGAACAAAGATCGGATGCCGGGAAGGAGATTGTGGCGCCTGTACGATTTTAGTGGGCGAACTGGTAAAAATACAAGATACTGTATCACTTCGTTATCAATCCATGACCAGTTGTCTGATGCCGATTGGCAATGCACAGGGTAAACATATTGTAACCATAGAAGGAATAAATTTTTCCAATACACTGAATCCAGTTCAAAAAGCACTGGCTGATGAAGGTGCTACGCAATGTGGATTTTGTACGCCAGGTTTTGTAATGTCATTGGCTGGGTTTTGTTTAACGGATGCGGTTGCTACAAAGGAAAATGCAATTGCTGCGATAGATGGAAATATTTGCCGTTGTACCGGGTATAAATCCATTGAAAAGGCAGCAGGCAAAGTGGCTGATTTACTTCAAGAAAGAAACGGGGAAAATGCGGTATCGTTTGTAACAAAGAAAAAAATATTGCCTGACTATTTTACCGGGATAAAAGAAATATTAGTGGAATTACAAGCTTCCCAAAAAGAAGCACTTTTACCTGATGATGATAAAGAAAAAGAAAGACCACACCTGGTGGGTGGGGGCACCGATTTATATGTACAAAAGCACGAGGAAATGACAACGGCTGCGATACGTTTTGTATTTGATCATCCTGAGCTTAATGGTATACGCATAGAAGGAAATAAATGTATCATGGGTCCTTCAGTTACAGTAAGCGATCTGCTGGATTCACCCATCATTACTGATGCATTTCCCTCTTTTCGTCGTTATGCCAAATTGGTTTCGTCTACCCCGATCCGTAATATGGCGACCATTGCCGGAAATTTTATCAATGCATCACCTATAGGTGATTTTACCATTTTCTTTTTAGCCCTGGATGCCCGGCTCGTATTGAGTGATGGTAATACCACCAGAGAATTACCCTTGCGTAAGCTTTATACCGGATATAAAACACTGGATAAAGCCCCCGAAGAGCATATTGAAAAAATATGGTTTGAGTTGCCCGGAAATACTACTCATTTTCATTTTGAAAAAGTAAGCAAACGAACAAATCTTGATATTGCCAGCGTTAATGCTGCTATTCATCTCCGGGTGAATGGAGATATTATCGAGCGGGCAGGTATTGCTGCAGGTGGCGTAGGACCCGTTCCCTTGTATTTACAAAAAGCATCCGCCTTTTTAAAAAGAAAAAAATTATCAGAAGAGCTGGTACATGAATTGATCGCTGTTATAGCAACTGAAATTTCGCCGATCAGTGATGCAAGAGGAACAAAAGAATATAAAACGTTATTGCTGGGTCAATTAATTAAAGCACATTTTTTAGAATTGTTTCCTTCTTTATTAATAGATAAAATAATGGTGATAAAATAATCATCTTTGGTAATCCGCAGTAAATAAAAATGAAAAACATCGATTCCTATACGCATGTAAGAGGTGAATCAACTTACCTGGATGATTTGCCACTGATAAATGGAACATTGTTTGCCGTTGCATTTGATTCACCGGTTGCACATGGAAAAATAAAATCACTGGAATTATCAGAGGCCCTGTTGATGCCAGGTGTAGTAAAGATATTTACGGCGGCTGATATTCCGGGCGAAAACCAGATCGGCGGAATCATTCCCGACGAAGAATTACTGGCCGGCACCCATGTGCATTTTTGCGGAATGCCGGTGGCCCTGATAGTGGCAGAAACAGAAGCAGCAGCAAGGGCAGCCGTAAAAAAAATAAAAATTGATATTGAACCCTTACCTGTCATTACAGACCCGAGAGAAGCAAAAGAAAAAGGAGAATTAATTATTCCTCCCAGAACATTTCAACTGGGAGATACAAATGCTGCCTGGCAACAATGTGCCTACGTTTTTGAAGGCCGGACGGAAACTAACGGACAAGAACACCTGTATATTGAAACACAGGGTGCATATGCCCTTCCACAGGAAAATGGAGCTTTGCGGATTTATTCTTCCACGCAAGGGCCTACTGCTGTTCAAAGAACTGCAGCAAGGGTTCTTGCTATACCGATGAACCAGGTGGAAGTTGATACAACCCGCCTGGGTGGCGGATTTGGTGGTAAAGAAGACCAGGCAACTACCTGGGGCGTACTATGTGCCCTGGCAGCCTGGCACTTAAAAAAACCGGTGAAGTATTCCCTGAATCGTAAGGAAGATATGCGGATGACGGGCAAGCGGCATCCTTATTCCGCTGATTTTAAAATTGGATTGAGCAAAGACCTGAAGATTATCGGATATGAAGCAACTTTTTACCAGAATGCAGGCGCTGCTGCCGATCTATCACCTGCGGTAATGGAGCGAACTTTATTTCATTGTACCAATTCGTATTTTATTCCAAATGTAAAAGCAACGGCTTATAGTTGCCGCACTCATTTACCACCCAATACAGCTTTTCGCGGTTTTGGTGGTCCGCAGGGTATGTTTGTAATTGAAGCTGCCATTGCAACAGCTGCTGATCAGCTAAATATTTCAGCAGCAGAAATTCAGCAAAAAAATTTATTACAGACCGGTGATGAATTTCCTTACGGACAAAAAGCAGCCAGCGAAGCCAATGAATGCTGGAGCAAAGCCAACCAGTTATTTGGTATCAAAAAATTACAACAGGATATATCAACTTTTAATAGCAAGAATAAGTTGAACAAAAAAGGGATAGCAGTAATGCCTATTTGTTTTGGTATTTCTTTTACTAAAACACTGATGAACCAGGCAAGAGCATTGGTGCATGTTTATACAGATGGTAGTGTTGGAGTAAGTACGGGAGCAGTTGAAATGGGGCAGGGGGTTAATACTAAAATGTTGCAGGTAGCCGCAGTAATATTTTCAATTGACCCTGCAAAAATAAAAATTAATAGTACCAATACGTATCGTATTGCCAATACATCACCCACGGCAGCCAGTGCAGCAGCCGACTTAAACGGTAAAGCAACAGAGATAGCCTGTAAGAATATCCTTGAACGTTTGAAACAAGTTGCAGCCGATGAATTAAAAGTTGATCTACATAAAATTGAGATCAGGAATGAAATTATTTATGCCGATGGTATTAAAACAAACTGGGACTGGAAGAAATTAGTGATGGCCACCTATGTAAAACGCATCAACCTTTCTGAGCTGGCGCATTATACACCAACTGGTATTTATTTTGATGCCACCAAAGAAAAGGGACATCCGTTCTCCTATCATGTCTTCGGAACATCTATTACTACCGTAACGATAGATTGTGTTCGTGGTATTTATGAAGTTGATTCGGTAAAAGTGGTGCATGATTTTGGAAACAGCATGAATTCAATGATTGATATCGGCCAATGTGAGGGCGGTATTGTTCAGGGTATCGGCTGGATGACGATGGAGGAATTGCTTTATAATAAGGAAGGGAAGCTGATGACGAATGCATTGTCAACCTATAAAGTGCCGGATATATATTCAGTACCAAAAGAAATAACTATTCAGGCTTTGCAAACAAATAAAGACAATCCTGCCATCTTTCGAAGCAAAGCTGTTGGCGAGCCCCCGCTGATGTATGGTATCGGTGCCTATTTTGCTTTACGCAATGCGGTGAAAGCATTTAATCATTTGGCCATCATTCCCTATAATGCACCGATGACACCGGAAAAAGTATTGATGAGTTTATACGCTAAGCCTCCAATAAAAATAGAAGAGAATCCAAAAGAAATACTACCGATTAATGAATAAACAATTAAGCGCCTGGAGATTAATTGCAAAACGTTTGCAATCAACAACTGGCGTAGTACTTCTATATGTGCTGGAAAGCAGCGGCAGCAGTCCCGGACGACAAGGGTTTTTTATGGTTGTAACTGCTACCGGAGAAATGGAGGGCTCTATTGGCGGTGGAATCATGGAACATAAATTTGTAGAACTGGCGAAAGAAAAGTTAAGAGAAGGCAACCGGGTGCCGGTAATTAAAAAACAAATACATGATAAATTATCGGCAACTAACCAGAGTGGAATGATCTGTTCAGGAGAGCAGACAATTTTATTATACCCGGTCACCGAAAAAGATGCAGCTTTCATTCAACAAATCATTCTCTCCATTGAACAAAACAAGAACGGGTCACTGTTGTTATCACCGGGGCGGTTAACTTTTTCTCTTTCAATTCCGGCAAAAAATTTTCAGTTCTCTTTTATATCGGACGATGATTGGGAGTATATAGAAAAAACGGGGTACAAAAATCAACTTTTTATTATTGGCGGGGGCCATTGTGCATTGGCTTTTTCAAAACTGATGCGGAGTATGGATTTTTATATTACGCTGTTTGAAGAACGGGAAGAATTATATACGGTGGTACAAAATAAATTTGCCCATGAAGTTATCATCGTTGATGATTATTCGGCTTTGGTGAATCTTATTTCATCGGGGCCTGATCAATATGCAGTGATAATGACATTTGGTTACCGCTCCGATTCTATTGCGCTTCGGGCTTTATTGGATAAAAAATTTACTTACCTCGGTATGCTGGGTAGTAAAACTAAAATGAAAAAGTTGTTGGACGAATTCCGTAAAGAAGGAATGGCGGGTGATGTATTAAAAAAAATTCATACCCCAATCGGTCTTGCAATAAACAGCCAGACGCCGGAGGAGATCGCCATTAGTATTGCAGCAGAAATTATTAACGTAAAAAATGGAATAGCTATCCGTTAATAATCATCCTGCCTATTTTATTTTTTTTCAAAAAATTGTTTACTTAGAACTTTTCTATTTATTTCAGTAAAAAAAGGTTACTTTTTTTCAATGATAAGCGGTTTGTTAACACCAATTCAAATCGCTACCTTGATTATCCTAAATTATTCGTTATGATTGTAATTTACATTTTTGCCGGTCTTATTGGTTTGCTGCTGGTTATAGCCGGATTGCTGCCAAAAGTATATAACGTGGAAAAAACTATTGTCATCAAGAAACCGGTACCCGGTGTAATGAACCTGATAGGAGATCTGAATTATTACAGCCAGTGGAATCCATGGCAGCAATCTGATAAAACGGCAAAGAATTCTATTTCGGGTACAGCAAAAATGCCGGGGCATAAATATGCATGGGAGGGAAAAAAAGTAGGTGTTGGTAGTTTAACGCTGAAAAGTATGGATGAAAAACATATTCATTTTGATCTGGAATTTCTAAAACCTTTTAAAAGTAAGGCCAAAGACAATTGGATGTTTGAACCATGGGGTGAAGATGAAACAAAAGTTACCTGGCAAAACAGCGGACAACTTTCATGGCCTATTGCGAGCCTGATGGGACCTATGATCACTAAAAACCTGAATCACCAGTTTGAACAGGGATTAAACAATTTAAAAAAAATGTGTGAGGGCTGATCAGGAAATAACAAGTAATATATACCAGGAGATCATACATATTTTAGTTCCTTTTTTGTCAGTTCGTTTTCAATATTTCCGGTATTCAATGTAGTAGCCGGTTCAAATAACATTATTTCTACTTCTTCTGTTGCTACCGGCCGGTGTTCTACCCCTCTTGGCATTATTAAAAACTCTCCGGCATGTACCGTAATAGTTTTATCCCTCATCTGCATATCAAAACTTCCTTTAACCACATAAAATAATTCGTCTTCGGTATCATGATGATGCCACACAAATTCTCCCTGGAATTTTACCAGCTTCACCTGCTGACCGTTTAATTCACCTGCAATACGTGGATTAAAATAATCATGAAAGGTTGAAAATTTTTCGGCAAGATTTATTTTTTCCATACGTTAAAGTTACAATCAGTATAGCTTTTATAATTAAAAAAATACATGTATAGCGGAAAGCACCAGGAACAAATCAATAACAGGTTGTGGTAGTATATGCTGTTATCCGGGATATATCCTACTTGTTAAAATAAAAACGGCCCGGTTAAAAATAACCGGACCGTTTTGCTCATAAATAAAATTGTTCAGAAGAAAAATTGTTCTTTTACAATCTTTCCGTCTTTTACTTCATACACGGCAATTTCATCCATCTTCATACGACCTGCTCCTTTCATGGTTACATCCATACCCATCGCTACGCTGAAATGATTGCCTGCTACTACCGGTTCGGTGGAATAACCTCCATGCATTTCTTCCACCATCTGGTTAAAAGCAGCGCCTTTCTGTTTTATTGCTTCCAGGCCCTCCACATTTACCATTCCTATAGCGGCTGCATGCGTAGGTTCGATGCTAACGGCATTGTCAGCATAAAGATCTGCCTGAATTTTATCATATTGCCCTGTTTGTGCCAGTTCTTTGAACTTTGCGGCAACTTCCTGTGTTGTCATACTTTTATGGTTTAAGTTATATAAAATTGGACAGAAAAGCTACTTCCTTTTTTATTGATAACAAATTAAATAATTATGACCGGAAATTTTTAAGGATGAACTTATTTTTACAACGTGATTAAACTATTTCTTTATATACTACTGGTGGCATTTACTTCCTGCTCTGTCAGTAAAAATCCATTACGAAAGGAAGTGAAGCTGCTCCAAAAACGCATTATAAAAGATGATACAAGTTATATCTATGCCCTGCCCTATGAAGAAGGCTCCTCTTTCCGGGTTATACAGGGTTATTTCAGCAGGTTCACGCATAAAGAAAGAGCAGCACTTGATTTTAATATGAAACGGGGCACCAACATTACTGCAGCCAGGGAAGGCGTGGTAGTAAGGGTAAAAGAAGACGGCGACCGGGGTGGATTAAATAAAAAGTACCGGCCTTTTGGAAATAATATTGTGATACAACATGCTGATGGCACCAGAGCCGGCTACTGGCATCTTCAGCAAAACGGAGCAGTAGTCGCAGTTGGTGATACAATAAAGAAGGGTCAACTGATAGGATTAAGTGGCAAAACCGGTTATGCAGCGGTACCACATCTTCATTTTTTAGTATGGACTACCAAGAACGGGCAGTGGCAGCAGGTGGCTACAAGATTTCAAACATCGGGTGGAATTAAATACCTGCGAAGCTGGAAAAAATATAAAGCTCCTCCCGACCTCCCCTGAAGGGAGAGGCTACCATCACACAAACCCTTCTTTTCCTAAAATTCAACATCACTTACTGTATTTCTTTTTGCGATAAGTATCGGTACATTTGAGAAATTACATTTTTGTCAATACAGGAAATATATCAGCATTTTATTGAAGGAATGAAAAACACCACCTGGTTAGAATATGTTGCTGTATTTTCCGGAATTATAAGCGTGTGGTTTTCGCGGAAAGAAAATATTCTTGTTTATCCAACAGGGCTTATCAATACCATTTTTTACGTGTACTTAAGTTTCAAAGGCAGCCTGTTTGGTGAAGCCGGTGTAAATTTTTATTATACGGTAATGAGTATTTATGGCTGGATATTATGGTCAAGGAAAGATGCAGAAAATCATATTGTTATTCATATCACTTTTTCTGATAAACGTTGGTGGCGTTATCAACTTTTATTTTTTGCTGCATTTTATTCAGCGATTTTCTTTTTACTAACTTACCTTAAGAAAGATTTTGCACCGGGCGCTATTCCCTGGGCTGATGCATTTGCTTCTGCTACGGCCTTTACAGGTATGTGGCTGATGACCAAGAAAAAAGTGGAGAGCTGGTATTGGTGGATGGCTACCAATATTGCTTCTATTCCTTTATATTTCGTAAAGGAATATGTGTTTACCAGTGTGTACTACGTGGTGTTACTTATTATGTCAGTATTTGGTTTACTGGAGTGGATCAAAAGAGTAAAAAAATCTCATGGTTAAAAAAATTGTCATCATAGGACCAGAAAGTTCCGGCAAAAGTACCTTGGGTGAATTACTGGCGGCGCATTATCATACAAAATGGTGCCCAGAGTTTGCAAGAGAATACTTACTTAAAAACGGTACTGATTATTCTTATGATGATTTATTAGTCATTGCCAATGGACAACTTGCGTTAGAGGATGAATATACAGAGAAGGTGCAACGCCTGAATGCTGCTACTAATCAGGATTCGCTTCTCTTTATTGACACCGATATGTATGTGATGAAAGTGTGGTGTGAATTTGTATTTGAAAAATGTCATCGCTTTATCCTTGATGAAATTGTACAGCGCAGGTACGACCTTTATTTATTGTGTAATGTAGATCTTCCCTGGGTAAAAGACGAACTCCGGGAATACCCAGACCTGGAAGAGCGGCAACAACTTTACCGGGTTTATAAAGATAGTATGATCAACCAACCGGTTCCCTGGGTTGATATTAGTGGTAATTATGAAGAACGGGTACAAAAAGCTATTGACGCCATCGATAAATTGTTGAAATAATTATTGCTATTTTGTACTAAAAAGCATAACCGGTACTAATATCCTGCGGCCAATCTGAAATGACGCCCTCCTATGATTATCGCTGAATTTGATAATTATTTATGGTATAATTTCTCTGCCATAATCCATATATAACAAACAGATGAAAGAGTTTCTTCAAAAAAATCACCGGCTGGTATTTTATGGTATGTGGCTGCTGCTTGGGATACTGCAGTCGGGTCTTACCGAATTACAGGATGATGAAGCTTAATACTGGTTGTACGCTCATAATCTCGATTGGGGTTATTTTGATCATCCACCGAGGATTGCGGTACTGGTAAAAATGGGTACTGCTATTTTCCCGGATGATCTGGGTGTCCGGTTGTTTCCTTTATTACTAAATATCTTCTCCCTGGTTATTATTGAAAAGTTGATTGATAAAAAAAATTCTTCCCTTTTTTATACTATTGCCTTATCGATTGCTGTAATACAGGTTTCTGGTTTTATTGCCGTACCCGATATCCCGTTAATTTTCTTTACTGCTTTATTCTTCCTGTGCTATAAAAAATTTACTGCCAATTATTCTCTCTTCAATACGTTATTACTTGGTTTTTCTATTGCACTTCTTTTATATAGTAAATACCATGCAGTATTGATTGTGTTCTTTGTATTGCTATCCAATATAAAACTATTTACCCGGTATCAAACCTATGTTGCCGGGGTAATCGCTTTGTTACTTTTTGCACCGCATCTTTGGTGGCAGTATCAGCATCATTGGGTAAGCTTCCGTTATCATTTATTTGAAAGCAATGTGAACGCCTATAAATTTTCTTTTACGACTGATTATATTATCGGGCAACTATTATTACCAGGTCCAATAGCGGGGTTTATTTTGTTACCCGCTGCTTTTTTATACAAAACAAAAAATGAAACCGAAAAAGCTTTGCGCTATACCCTGATAGGTCTGTATAGTTTTTTCCTTTTAAGCTCATTTCGCGGTAAGGTGGAAGGAAACTGGACATCACCCGTATTAGTTTCACTATTGATACTGGCCCATCAATATTTAATAGAAAAGCTATCCTGGCAAAAATTACTGGTAAAAATATTACCCGTTACGTTGGTTCTTGTGTTATTTATCCGGGTAATAATGATCGTTGATATATTGCCCGTAAAAGCAATTCAACAACGTTATCATGCCTGGAAAGAATGGCCTTCCCTTCTCAAACAAAAAACAAAAGGCCTTCCGGTTGTTTTCAGCAACTCCTATCAACGGGCCGCTAAATATTGGTATTATACAGGGCAAATGACTTACTCGCAAAACTTATACAAGGGGAGAAGAAATAATTATAATTTCTGGCCGATAGAAGATTCCCTGCTGGGCAAACCGGTTTATTTCTTGGATAAATATGATTTGGGGCGATTTGCTGATTCAATAAAAACACCCATTGGATGGATTGGTTATAGGTATGATTCATCTTTTGTCTCTTTAGCCAAAGTTCAGATTGAAACGTCCACTCACTTCATCAGGATTAAACAAGGAGATTCTACAGTCATAAATGCAACCGCTAAAATGCCCCGTTTGTATTATGATTATATTGCAACACACCCTGCTCTTCAATCAAAAATTACTATCGGTATTTTTAATAAAGCCGGGTGGATAAAAGATTGCCCTACACTACTTACAACCGGGCAACTGATTCAAAAAAATTTTAGTACGGTGTTGAGTCCACAATTGCCCAAAGGAAAATACTATATGCGGTTTGCAATTGGCATCGGCATTTATATTCCTACGCACAACAGTGATAAAATAGCATTGATAATAGATTAAGCTTATGATTATCTCAGGGTGGGGGATTGCCGGTAATACGCTGAATATCGGGATCGGTTTGCAGGTTATTCATCTGTTGCATAATTACTTTTGCTCTGTAGGCAACATAGGACGAAAGCGGTTTTACTTTAAATTGTTTAGGGTTAGGAAGACAGGCTGCTATCATTGCTGCTTCCTGCTTTGTCAGATTTTTTGCTGGTTTATTAAAGTAAAGTTGTGCTGCCATTTCAATTCCAAAAATTCCATCGCCCATTTCAATCACATTAAGATATACTTCCATTATTCTTTTCTTACCCCAGAATACTTCAATCATAAAAGTAAAATATACTTCTAAACCTTTTCGGACCCAGCTTCTGCCCTGCCATAAAAAAACATTTTTTGCAACCTGCTGACTGATTGTACTTGCCCCCCTTACTCTTCCGGGTTTTTTCTCATTATATTTCCTGGCTTTTTTAATGCTTTTCCAATCGAAGCCGCTGTGATCAGGAAATAGTTGGTCTTCGGAAGCAATAACGGCCAGCCTTGCATTGGGTGAAATCGAATTATTGCCAACATAATCTCTTTTCAACCCGTGGCCACTTACCCAACTCACTAATTGCGTCATGGTAATGGGTGGATTAACCCATCTTAGCAATAAGATATAACAAAACTGGAAAATAAGTATCCAGCAGAAGATTCGTTTAGTCCACTGCCCTATTTTTCGCAACCCCCGGTTTGATGTAGTATTTTTTTCTTTAGAGTCGTTTACCATAAATAAGCAATCCCCAAATTAATGCAAAACCAAAAACAATTAAAATAATACCATTCACACGGTTTATTATATGAATATTATGCGGAGTAAGCCGGTTGCGGATCTTTCCGGCCAGCATGACTTTGAAAATATCGGCACCGAACATCCATAACAGACAAGTAGTAAAAATAATAACTTTGTCCTGTATACTGTGAGTGATAACAGCTGTTGAAGTAGTGATCCAGAAAATAAATACAGCCGGATTAAGAGTATTCATAAAAAAACCCGATAAAAATATTTTTGCATAATCCCTTTTCCGGAATTTAAAAACCTGCTTTCCTTCGTCATTCACTTTTACTTTTTTAAAAAAAAGAAAATAGATCCCCATTGAAACAAGAAAAATACAGCCTACCACACCTACTTCCGTTTTATACACTTTCAGGCTTTCAAACAGTTCGGTAAAAAAATTGCTGATCAGCACCAATGTTATATCGCTGACTGAAACACCAAAAACAAAAGCAAGCCCGCCACGATGACCATTATTGAGGCTTTGTTTGATTATAGAAAAAAGCACAGGTCCTACTGAAATACTCAGCAGCAATCCAAAGGTTAGCCCTTTCAGCATTACTTCTAACATAATAAGTACGAAGTTATAAGTACAAAGTACGGCAACTCCTCTATTTGCTATTTACCCTTGCTCTTGTAGTGTTAATTGAGGATACAATTATTTTTAAAATTTCAGTCCCTTCAAAAATTAGTTCAGTAATTCTGTCTTTGAAACTAGCATTAAACTCCCGTAACAATTCAAGGAAATAAACAGACTCATCTGATTCTTCCTCAACAATTTTAAGTTTATTAATGAAATCAGCATCAGATTTAGCTCGTCTTGCCGCCCTGTAATTCGCACCAACAGATGATGAACATCTTACTAATTGTCTGAAGTATTCTTTATTAACAGTGCTGTAAGGCAAATCAAGAATAAGTTTCCCAACAGTCACTGCATAATTAAAAGTTCGTTGCTTTAAATCCTGCATAAAAAGTTTGTATAAATTTATATTGATACTTGGGATAACGTACTTCGTATTTCTTACTTCGTACTTATTTAAACAACTCCCGTTTTTAAAAACCTTTGCCACTCATCCAGCATTTTACCTTTCATCACTCTTGGAAATTTATGCTGGCTGCCTAATTTTCCTTT
>JANMLJ010000110.1:0-2687 GCA_031372465.1 Chitinophagaceae bacterium
TCAGGTGTATAAATTTGAACAACACTCAATGTCTGTTGCCAATAGTCGTGTACTTTTTGTTTTGCTTCACGTGCTGCCTCTGCTCCTTCACTTGCCTGTATAATTTCTAAAGCATGGTCCATATTCTTTCCCGCACCTAAGCGAAAAATAACCTCATGCTCCTGTTCTTCAAACAAATCAAAGACTACCTGTATAACCGCACAAGGGTCTAAAGCAGCACCAGTTTTACCAGAAAATTTTACCCTTCTTAATCCTTCAGGATTATTAAGTGTTCCATTTCTTCCAATAAATTCCGTTCTGTCGGTAGTAATACTTTTGTTGGTTCCGTCTGCATCAAAAAATGCCACCCTATTTACAAATTCGGAGCTATAAATATTTTTAACCAGGATAGCGCCACTGCGTTCATCCATCTCAGTTATGGTATGCTTGATATATTTTGTTCGCAGGTCGCCCAACACCCAATCTATGAAACCTGTAGCAGAAATGCGCCGTTGTCTGCCCGACTGATTGCGGAGTTTTATAACAATATATTTTACCGGATCTTGTATGTCGGTAAACATGGTCATCTCTGTATAAATACCATCTTCGCTATGTTCAAACACACTGTATCCAAAACCATGGCGGGTTATGTAAGGTGAACTTCCCCGGCAGGGCATTGGGGAGGACGACCAAAACTTACCACTCTCTTCGTCCCTTAAATAAAACGTTTCTCCCCTAAGATCATTTACCGGATCGTTATTCCAAGGTGTAAGCCGAATTTCATGCGCATTATCTACCCAGGTATAGGATGACCCACTTTCTGAAACGATGCTGCCAAAGCCGGGGTTAGCCAATACATTTATCCAGGGTGCAGGTGTTTTTTTATCGGGGGTTGTTGTAATAACATACTCTTTGCCATCGGCTGTAAATCCACCCAATCCATTAAAAAATTGAAGGTCGTTCCGCTTTTCAACTGAGCTATTTATTAACGGGTATGTTTTTACTGGGATGAAGAAAGGTATGGCTGTTTTGATTTTTATTCGCCTGTTCATTTGTTCTTCCAGCGTACCAAACCTATCAGCTATTACCACATGAGCAACTGCTTCAAATAAAGTCCTGTCTTCATTTGATATTTGTTCGGCTGCCCTTATAAAAATACCGCCTGGTTTTTCTTTCATTTCATTACCTACACCAGGGGTAATAAGGCTATGAATTAGATTATGTAATTCCTGCCTGTAGCCTCCATGATCATCGTTTAGAATAACCAGATCAACAATCAATCCTTTCAGGCGCCAATAATGATGTGCCTGAACCATTTGCTTTACCAGCAGGATGTTTTCTGCATCTTCAATTTGAACCAATACAATTGGAATATCCCCGGATATAGAATACCGCCACAAACCTGATTGGCCTATTCTATTTTTGATAATGACTGCAGGATCTGCACGGAATAATTGATTGGAGAAAATAATAGAACCTGCCAGGCGTGAGTACAATTGCGCATCAGCTTCCACTGCATTAAGCTGTCTTAAAATTACCTGGCTATGTGTCCATGCCAGTTCAAGCACACGATTGAAAAGATGAAAAGCCTGGTATTTATCAATAAGATTATTACATACTTCTTGGGTGTCTGCCGCACCGGTAATAATATCTATGGTTACTGCTTCATTACCTTCTAATACAATTCTGTATTGAATGGATACAATCGGATCCAGCACCGATCCGCTAGTGTTGCTTAGCGGTTCGCTACGCCTCATCACCTGTGGCTGATTTATATTATTTCCCCTCCCAATAAATTGTTCGCGGTCTGTTTCGTAACTAACATTTAAAATCTCTGCTTTGTGCACTTTCATAAGATGAAACATCCACGGAGTTTTCTCTTCTGATGAGCGGGGTCTGCGGGTACATAAAATTGCATTACTCTGTTCATTAATTTCTGTTTGAACAAATA
Source organism: Chitinophagaceae bacterium (assembly GCA_031372465.1). Lineage (GTDB taxonomy): Bacteria > Bacteroidota > Bacteroidia > Chitinophagales > Chitinophagaceae > JJ008. The sequence goes on from JANMLJ010000110.1 coordinate 1,931, forward strand.
GATTGCTAAAGGCAGGATGTGCTTCGTCTGCCGCCTGATGTGCCAACACTACTTCGGCATAACTGGTAATTTCAATAATTCTTTTTTTACGGGAACGATTGGTTATTTGTACTCTTTTTAATTCAATATCATCTTCCGGTGAAACAACAATTTCAGTATGTGTTTCCAATGAATAATCTCGGCGACGAAACTCTGCCCTTCCCTCAGAAAATACCGCCTCATAATTCTCACCTTTTTGCAGTGTTGGCTGAAAAGCAGATGACCAGTATAAATTGCTTTCCAGGTCCCGTATGTAACAAAAGTTACCCCAGTTATCGCAGGTGATGTCTTCACGCCAACGAGTAATTGCTATATTTTTCCATCGGCTATATCCGCCACCGGCATTGGTAACCATTACGTGATAATTGCCATTTGATAATAACTTAATTTCAGGCACAACCGTGTTCGGTGTATTTACAACACGTATAGATGGATCGTTGCCCGAAATGATACTTGCATCACCGGCATGAACACTCGGAGAATAGAAAGTAGTAACTCTTGGTATCCTCTCCTGTAGTAATAATAATGTTGATTTTAAATGCACTTCAGATTCAAATCTTTTTTGCATTGGCCGGTTATGAAGCAGGTAAGAAAGTGCAAGAAAAGACATACCCTGGTGATGCGACATGAAAGATTTAATCACCACACTTTTTTGTTTCTTCAGTAAACGGGAAGCTGTGAAATCAATGGCTTCGTAAAAGCCATAATTACCTTCATA
>JANMLJ010000135.1:0-2108 GCA_031372465.1 Chitinophagaceae bacterium
ATGGAGGACTATTCGTATATCTCCTTCCTATGGCCTATAGCAACTACTAAAATGAGGAGTACTTTATCAACTGGTTCATAAATTATTCTGTAATTGCCAACTCTTATCCTGTAAGCGTTTTTATATCCTTTTAATTTCTTACAACCTGCTGGTCTTGGTACCTCAGCTAAGCGATAAATATCTTCAATAATTTTATTATGAATAAAAGTGGGGAGAGAGTCCAATTGTTTACGGGCTGCTTTGGAAAGAAGTACTTCGTAAACAGTCATTATTTTTTCTTTCTTTTTTTAAGATATTCAGCCAAAGGCATATAGCTTTCCTTCTTATCAGCTTTTACTTTTTCATACAGGGCCACATCTTCCTTCATTTCCAGTTCTTCAATAAGGTAGTTATATTCCTTTACAGATAGCTGTACAGCCGTTTTTTTACCTTTTTTATCTGTAACAAATTGAGGGTTCAATGTCATTATTTGGATTATTAGCAGCGTGAAATTACAAATTTTAGATTACAAGTCCAACTATCCCGTTTAGTGCAGCATGTTGTAAAATGTATATTGTTGGGTAAATAATTCCTTTACTTAGCTCAGGCCTTTTTACCTTTGCCTTGTGACCCCCGACTATCCCCATAAAATCTTTAATGACCATCGCTGCCATTTCAATCTGCTGATGGAAGCCTTGGCAATGGATGCCCACCCCGCCACTAAAGGGGAGTAATAACACTCTTCCTTATTGCACATATTCTTTCAGGTATAATTTTTCTTTCTCTTAAATCTTTAAATATGTCCACAATAGTTGAGAACACCATAAAGCAACATGCAACAACTGATTTTCTCCCACTCGAAGGCACCGACTACGTAGAATTTTATGTAGGCAATGCCAAACAAGCCGCCCATTTTTATAAAACAGCTTTTGGGTTTCAATCGCTGGCTTATGCCGGCCCTGAAACCGGAATGAAAGATAAAGTGAGCTATGTGATCCGGCAGAATAAACTTACGTTTGTTTTAACCACACCATTAAGAACCGGCAATGAGATTGCCGATCATATATACAAACATGGTGATGGAGTAAAAGTATTGGCGCTTAAAGTGGATGATGCCAAAAAGGCTTTTGATGAAACTACCAAAAGAGGAGGAGTAGCTTACCTGGAACCTGTTGTAATAAAAGATGATAATGGCGAAGTAGTAGTAAGTGGAATTCATACGTACGGAGAAACGGTGCATCTTTTTATCGAAAGAAAAAATTACACCGGACTTTTTATACCCGGCTTCCGGGAATGGAAAAGCAATTACAATCCAACCTCAACAGGATTGTTATATGTAGATCATTGTGTGGGTAATGTAGGGTGGAACCAGATGAACCCCCGGGTAAAATTTTATGAAGAAGTGATGGGGTTCCGTAATATCCTGAGTTTTGATGACAACGATATTTCTACAGAATACTCAGCCCTGATGAGTAAAGTTATGAGTAACGGTAACGGCTATGTTAAATTTCCCATCAACGAGCCTGCAGAAGGCAAAAAGAAAAGCCAGGTAGAAGAGTACCTTGATTTTTACAATGGGGAAGGTGTACAGCATGTGGCTATTGCCACCAATGATATTGTTGCTACCGTAACAGAATTACAAAACAGGGGGATCGAATTTTTAAATATCCCGCCAAGCTATTATGAAACCGTGCTGGAAAGAGTTGGAAAAATTGATGAAGACCTGGCACCATTACAAAAACTAGGGGTGCTGATTGACAGGGATGAGGAAGGCTATTTATTACAAATATTCAGCAAGCCAATAGAAGACCGGCCAACCTTATTTTTTGAAATTATCCAACGAAAAGGCGCCAGGAGTTTTGGCAAAGGAAATTTCAAAGCATTGTTTGAAGCATTGGAAAGAGAACAGGATGCAAGGGGGAATTTGTAATACATACTTTCACGCAGAGCCCGCTGAGGACGCAGAGAATTTAGCTGTATTCCTCTGCGTGATGTTTTCATTTTTTACACTTCGATCGCTGAGAGTGCAGAGAATTTAACTGTATTCCTCTGCGTTCCCTGTGTCCTCTGCGTGATGTTTTCATTTTTTTACACTTCGATAGCTGAGGGTGCAGAGAATTTAGCTGTAT
>JANMLJ010000189.1:0-7587 GCA_031372465.1 Chitinophagaceae bacterium
GTAATCTTGGTGTAATGGGAGGTAGCCAGGGTGGAGCTTTGTCGATCATTACAGTAGCACTGGATAGCCGGGTGAAATTTTTAGCCGCTTTTTTTCCCGCATTGTCTGATCTCACCGGTTATTTAAAAGGTCGTGCAGGTGGCTGGCCGCATTTGTTTGATAAAAACAGTCTTGCTTTCAATAACAAAAAAGATAAAATTGAAACTGCCGGTTATTATGATGTGGTGAATTTTGCAAGGCTGCTGAAAGTACCCGGCATGTATAGTTGGGGATTCAATGATGAAACCTGTCCGCCTACATCCATGTATGCAGCATATAATGTAATTACATCGCCTAAAGAATTATTTATTGCACAAGAAACGGGGCATTGGACCTACCCGGAACAGGGAGAAAAATTAAGTAACTGGTTAATTTTGAAATTGAAAAAATAACAGCAACGGCGCTATGGCAAGGTGGGTTTATCTTTTAGCATCAACTCACCTTTTATAAGCCAGGAAGTTCCGAATGCCAGTAAAGCACCCCATTCCAACCAGAAAACCGGTTTGTATTTACTGATGCCTGATAATTGGTTTTCAAATTTTCCATAAATGGCTATCAATGCTATAAAAACGATAATTAATATGCCGCAGGTTCTGTAAACCTTATTCCTCAATATTTTCCGATCTGTTTTTTGTCCTTTGCTCTTTGTAAAAAAGTAAAAGGATATAGCTGCGAGTAAAATAAAAAAAAGCGAAGCACAACTGTAATGAATTAGCCTTCGCAGATCACTATCCGGTAATTGTAAAATGGAGCAGCTATTACTGCTGTTATTATTGGTTGGGAAAAATGCTACACCCAATGCAAATATCCCTGCCAATGTAGTCAGGATATTATCCTTATCGCCGGGATATCCCCTGTAAGAAATTAAAAAAAGTGCTACTGCACACAAAGTGCCGGTAAATAAATTGCCGGCTGTGGTATAATAATAATGGCTGATAGAATCCTGTACTGCATAACAATCTGCAAAAAGAAAATTAGCAACCAATAAACCCGCAGGTAATAAAATACCCAATAAGCCTACTGCTTTTCGTAATGTTTTAAAAGAAATAAGCCTTGGGTCTTCTTTTATAATTTTTGTTGTCATAGTAAATGAATTAGCTAATTTCCAGAGAGGCTTTTCAATTACACTACGTCCTCCATACAACAGTTACGCTGCAAAGCTACACCATGTTCTTATTTTTTATTGATACCTTTCTATTGGCCTTGTCAGGCAGGTAGGACCGCCGCCGCCCTTTACACTTATTTCTTCCCCTTTATACTCCGATACTTTACATCCGGCATTTTCCAACGCTGCTTTAGTAACCGGGTTACCCGCTACCATCAGGCATTCACGTGGTGCCAATGCCAATACATTGCAGCCCATACTTTCAAATTCATTATCGGGAACTTCTATCAACTGGTAGCCCATCTGCAGCAACAAATTGCGGAATACAATGGGCATCAATGGAGAATAGACTACGGCCAGGTTTGTATCAACAGGGCTGAGTATAGACATCAGGTGAAAAACATCGAAGGGGCCTTTGTAATGGGGCAACCGAACAGGTATTACCTGAACACCTAATGGTTGTAACAAAGCAGTTAGTTGTTGTATACCTTCTTCGTTGGTACGATAGGTATGTCCTACGGCTAATGTATGTTCATTCAGCCAGGCCACATCCCCACCTTCCAGTGTACCCGGTGCCGTTATAGTACCCAATATTTTAATTCCATTGGCGACGAATGCATTTTTTTCAGCCTGTGGTTCATGTTGCCTGGCTGCTTTTCCCATATTGCAAATGATCATTCCCCCGTCGGTGGCAATAGCTGCATCCCGGCAATAAATGGAATCCATATTCACAGAAGCATCTTCGGGTAAATAATAAATGTGTGCTCCCTGCATTTTTAAAAGCATTTCAAAAGATGCATACTCCGTTATTGAGGTAGCCAGGTCCGGTTTATCCAGATAATTCAATGCCTGCCAATGCTGATCAATATGTGATTCGCTGATAAAAGCCTGTTGCACATTTTTAATGAACAGCGATTTTATTTTTCCAATATCTGAATGGCAGGTAGTGTTCATTTTATTGATTAGTTTAACAACAAGCTAATAATTGGATCCTTTGATGCAATATTTTACCTACCTGTTAACCAGGCTGCAATCTACCAGCATTAAATAACCATAAGAATAGGTTTTTATTTTTCCTTTGATGATAACCCCTTTTTCATTTACCCGGATCTTATCACTGGGGTCTTCTTTAAATTCGCAACCCGCTACTTTATCATTCGTAGCAGAATTTTTCAGATCAACCCTGATGGTTTTTCCATAACTGGTAGTAGACGTCGTGGTCATATAGTAATCACCGATAACCGAGATCTCTTTGCCTTCCCATTTATAATAGTCTGCTGAAAGACTAACGGCATTCACAACCCCTTTTACAAAGGGATCAGCGGCTTGTGTTGGAATTGATTTTGCCACTGTTATAATTTCACAACTATCTAAGGAAACAGCTCCAAAAAAATCTCCTCTTACATTTCCCCTGATGTGGATCATATCTGTTTTAGCAATTTTCAGTAATGAAGGAGGATTAACAAACCTGCAATCCACCAGCTTTTTAGTACCGCCGGCACTATCCGTTAAATTGAGCCCGGATTTTGTTTCCAGTGAATCTCCATAAAATACCCATCCATAGCCGGCCACTTCAATTTTCTTTCCATCCCAGCAATCTATCTGAAAATTAGCTTCGATAGCATCGATAGGTTTGTTCACATCAACGGCAGCAGGATCTAGGCGAACGATCTTTTTTTCTGTGGGTGTTTCAGTTGCAATTGAATCTTTTTTGCCTGCATTGGCATCTTTAGTTCCCGATTTAGAACCACAGCTGGTGATAATAGCAGACATAAGTAATAGTTGAGTTATCTTTTTCATGTTAGTTGATTTGTAAACAATTTACCGATATTATTCAGAAAATCATTTTAAAGGCTGGTGCACCTGATATAAAAAAAGCGGCACCCTAAGGCACCGCTCTTACAAAAACCACTGCTTACTTGAAACAGTTATATATTTTTCTCTTTTATCTTTTCTCCGTTTACTGTTCCTTTTTTCTTAAGCACAGTCCCATTTTCAGCTATTAAAGCTTTCATTGTTTCCCCGTCTTTTGACATTTCGAGTTCGTAGGCTGTTCTATTTTTGTCATTCTCTTTATCTACAGAAACAATAGTGTATCCCGGAAAGTTTGATTGAATACTTTTATTAACAGCGGCTGGTAATCCTGCATAGTCGGTTACAACTGTTACCGTGCCTATCCAGTTGTTTTCATTATCATACCAGCTCCAAAAATCATTATCATTCAATTTATAAGTTGCGACATAGTCGGAAGTATCCATTGCAGACCAACCAGCCCATTCCCAATCAAACGTAGTTACTGGCTCATAACGATTCCAGTTAACATTGCTTGCCGTGGGATATTTGTCTTTAAACGATACTTTTACCGGTTCAGGAACTACAATCGTCATTTCAACGGGAGCAGGAGTAGCAATAGTTACAGGCATAGTATTGTCAGTGGTGCCAACACTTTGTGTAGTACCAGTTTCTTTTGTAGAATTTTCTCCACATGATGTGGCAAAGACAACCATTGTTGCCAAAGCCAGCAAATTTTTTAATTTCATACTTAAGTTATTTTATGTTTAGAATCACCGTTTTACGGCATATTTACATTATATAGTATCAAATTATGATGCCAATAAAGCATATTCGCTAAAAGAGTTTTAACTTGCTTTTTCTTACTCTAAAAACTGATAGTTTATCAGTTTTAAGGTGATATTAAACATCATCAGATAATATTTAAAATTCTACCATTCAGGATAAAAGGTTTCACGACCTATTTTGCCACTGGCGCCGCAGCGTAGAAATCAACGTTAACATCGTTAATTAAGAAGGAAGAGGGCGAGCCTGGCCTTAAGCTGCTTTATTAATCGAACCTGCTGATTCTTGCATCCTCGTTGTTGCAATATGTGTATGGACAATAAAAGGTATCATACTATTTTGAACATAAAAACCTGTAGGGGCTTTGAAAGCTATGATAGGTTTTTTATTGGCCATATGCACTTGTATGCTGTTACATTGGTAATTGAAGTTAAAAAAAATATAGTACTGCAGATGAAAAAACGAAACTGCCGTAACGTTGTTAAATAATAACTATCACAGCATAAATCAGAAGGGGATTACCCGGAAGACTTAACAAAGGGGAGGCTTAATTGATAAGAAAGTAAATTTAATATTAATAGGTAATTTGATTTTACCCAAACCAAGCCTTGCTGGTTATAGTCTTGCTCCAAACAATATTCTACACCACTGACAGAAAGTCTATGTGTATAATACAAGTTAATGATTTTCTGTTCTGAGTAACTCAAAAAAATCTTTCTCCGCAATTTCTTTGATGCAGCCCGGCTGAAGATATCCCAGTACAAGGTCTTCTATGCTCACCCGGATTAATCGTTTGCAACGATGGTGGATGGCGGCCACCATTTTTCTTACCTGGTGAAACTTACCCTCAGTGAGGGTGATGCGTAACCAGGTGTAGGGAATATTTTTTGTCATCACATAGGGTGAAGGAAAAGAGATTTCCGGGTGTAGTACAATTTCAGCTTCACAGGGAGTAGACGTGTAATATCCACCACCTCGTATACGGAATGATATACCTTCTCTTAGTAACTGCAATCTTTCTTCTGTTACGGTATGATTGACGAGTACCAGGTAGGTTCTTTTATGTGGTGTTTTTGCTTCAAATAATAATCGGGTTATTTTTCTATTCGTTGTTAATATTAATAATCCTTCAGAGAGATTATCCAACCGGCCGATGGCATGAATGCCCTCGGGGAAATTAAATTTTAAATCACCCAGTAAGTTGACCGCATGGGTGCTTACAAATTGGGAGACCATATTGTATGGTTTATTGAGGATGAAGTATCGGTGGGGGGATGATGACATGTGTTGTTGTTATTCTGTTATTGCAAACTACGGATAATGATTTATTTTTTTGGTAATAGCTTGTATTGTTTTTCTCTTTCTTTTGTTTTGATACAAAAGATCAAGGAAAAAATCCCGATAGCTATCGGGACGCTCTTTTTTCCATGCCTGCGCACAGAGACTCCGATTGTTTGAAGAATCTTTATTGGTTTTGTAGTGATTAGTGTAAGACTCTGCTTCGTGATATGGCCGGCACCGAAAGGCACTATGTTCCGCCTTGTATTTGCTTACAGAAATAAGAGCTGGAGAGTACGGCGGAACCAACCTTCTCCGCCGCGGCGGATACGGTCGGCAGGCAAGGTGCTGGAAAATTCTTTTATTACAGGAGTAGGGCAACAATCGAATAAAACATAGGAATTTCAATTTCGAAGGGAAAAATATTAATAAAAACGTAATTGCCTTTAAAATCCTTTTAGTTCATTCCAATCCCGCTGCAACCAGTTTGTTGGAGGGTAATGCGTATTCAGGTTGATAGCATGAATAGAATAAGCCTGTCTTGATTTTCCGCTTGTATTTGGTAAACTATAGTGCGGCAATAGACCATGCAAGACCACACAACTTCCTTTTTTTACTTCGAGCGGTATCATGCCTTCCATCGAATAAGGTTCGGCATCAAGGGTTATCATTTCAGTGCCTCCGCCTTCTTTTTTTCTGAACCAGGAACGCAGTGGTGTTTTATGTCCACCGGGTTTTGCCCACAGGCATCCGTTTTCGGTAGTGGCATCTTCGAGTGCAAACCAAAAGCCGATACAGGAATCCGGTTCAGTGTATAAAAAGCTTGCATCCTGGTGAATATCTACCACACCACCAATACGGGCATGTTTAAAGATGAGCATACTTTGAATGATCAGGTAGTCTTCCAATGCCAGGTCAGCGGCCAGTTTTTTCATTTGCGGAGAACGGGTGAACGCATCAAAAACAGTATCCAGGTCATGCAATGCATGTCCAATTTTATTTAATGAATGGAAAAGATCGTTCTTTAATTTTCCAGCATCATCAAATGCTTCTTTTTCAAAAAAGAAAGAGATATTTCCACCAGAGTTAAGAAAATAATCATCACTGGTGCGGGTTTGTTCTGTTGTTTGAAAAATAGAAGGATGTCCATCATAGTTGCAGGCAGAAGCCAGTTCTTCGCCCCGTTCAATTAATGTATCACATGCAGCAGCTGTAGTAAAGTTTTCAAGAACAAGAAATCCGTTTGCTTCAAATTGCTGTTTGGTTGAACTGCTCATGTGGTTGTTTTATTTCATTAAAGGTAAATTTATTTTAACCTTGCGTATAGAAAGTATTAAGTAGCAAAAAAGGATAAGGTGAAGAATGGGTGTATCTCAAAGTTTAGGGTATTTCTTCCCCTCCCTGGAGAGCCTGTCCCGAAAGTCCTGAGGTATCGAAGGATCGGGAGGCAAAGACATTTTATATAATAAAATTTGTAAAGGGGTGGGTCAAAGTACACGACAATATGAAATGCATGTTGCAAGACTTTTTTGATCTCACCCAGGTAAAAATGGCCATATCTTTACCCAAAATTCAAACATGAAGAAGTACTGGTTTGTAGCTGTCGTACTATTATTAACTGTTTCTGCAAAAGCACAAAAGGAGATATCCATTGATTCGTTACGTCAGCATATTGGTGATTCGGTAAAAGTTTGCACTAAAATTTATGGTGGTATTTTTTTAGACAGGAGTACGGACAGTAATACACTGCTTAATGCCGGAGGCAGTTATCCCAATGCACCACTTACTATATTAATAAAGATGAATGTCCGGCAACAATTTAAAAACCCACCGGAAGTATTTTTTAAAGACAAAGAGGTTTGTGTGACCGGGAAAATAATTTTGTATAAGGACAAGCCGGAGATAGTGGTGTATGAGGCGAAACAGATTGTATTGAAATAAAAAGTTGTTTTACTTTATATACTTCATAGGTAGTTCAGTAAAATCACTGAATTATTTTGCTTTTACCACATAAGAACATAGGAAACAATAGGCTGACACATAGGTTCTTCTATGTGTTTTTCTTATGTGTTCTATGGCCTATTGTGGTTCAATAATTGGACCTATCTAAGAACTATAATTGGTATTATTACCGGATTACATAAAATGGGATAAAGGGAAGTTCCTGGCAGCGATTACAATCAACTAAGAAAATACCTCCAAGCGGGAAAAATATCCCTTTTTTTATTTTGAGTAATTCAATCCATAAGGGAAGGTTCATGATATTCCGCTGTAGTAATATGTGATATCATCTGCCATTGTTTATCCCGGCAGGCATATACCCTAACATATTGCAGGTGGTAGCGATCGGTTTTATTGTTTGCATTTTTATGAACAGAAAGTTTGCCCCGTATTATGGCCAGGTCAGCATGCATTTCCACTTTTACTGAATCATGCAGGCGGGAAATATAACTTCCTTTGGCTATAGATTTAATCCAACTCTGCTTATTATCTACATTGCCGGTACCATGACTGAAAACAAAATCAGCTGCATATAATTTACGCAAAGCAGCCGTGTCTTTTGCTACTACGTAGTTGTCTATTTGCTG
>JANMLJ010000192.1:0-10640 GCA_031372465.1 Chitinophagaceae bacterium
AATGAAATCCCCCAGATATCTGTAATGATTTTTACATCTCCAAATGCAGGAAAATCAACCAAAAAAGCAGTTAACCCTAATAGAAGCCCTCCAATAAATGTAGCAAGCGCTCCCTGGCTATTGCCCCTTTTCCAAAATACACCCCATACAAAGACGGCAGTAATTGGCGGCGATATTACGGCTAATAAAACAGTTATAGCCTCAAAAATGCTGTTGAATCTTGCAATAAGCGGCGACCAGGAAATGGCTACAATCATTACAACAACGGCTGTTACCCTACCAATCAATACTTGTTGCTTATCTGATGTGCGGGGTCTGTTTCTTTTTACAATATCTATCGAAACCAACGTACCTGCACTGTTCAGTGCTGCAGCAATTGTACTCATCAGGGCAGCTAGTAAGGCAGCCGCCATGAGCCCTTTTAATCCTGTAGGCAACAATTCACTAATCAACACGGGAAAAGTATTGTTGGCATCTGTAATGGTATCTTTAAACAACACATACCCCAACACCCCGGGAAGAACAAAAATAAACACGGGCAATATTTTAATAGCAGCCGTGAACAGCGGTCCAATTTTAGCATCTCGCAAGGTTTTTGCTGCCAGCACACGTTGGACAATCGTTTGATCGGCACACCAGTACCAAATACCCAACACAGGATATCCCAACAAGATAGATGACCAGGTGAGACCGGATGAATTTGAAGATGAAGGTATAATACTCAACTGCTCTGGTTTTGCTGCCCTCTTCAGGTCTTCCAGGCTATGGATTCCATGGTCAGGAAGTGCCATAATTCCATATATGGTCAGAATGATTGCCCCACCTAAAAGAATCACTGTTTGTATGGTCTCGGTAATCACAACGGACTGTAGCCCACCTACAACCGTATAAATTGCAGTAATAAGGGAAATTACCAATATGGAAACATACACATTTACGCCAAAGAAATGCTCTAATACCACGGCACCAGCATACAGGCTCACACCAATATGCATGAATAATGCCCCGAGTAATCCCAAAATAGCCAAACAGGTGCGGGCAGTAGCATTATACCTGATTTCCATAAATTCAGGTAAGGTTGCTATTTTATTTTTATAATAAAAAGGCGCAAATATCAACGCCAGGATAATGAGTATGATGATTGCCATCCATTCGAAATTTCCCCAAACCAAGCCATCGCTAAATCCTGATGCAGCCAGACCCACCAGGTGGATGGTAGAAATGTTGGAAGCAAACAATGCTGCACCGATTACCGGCCATTTAAGTGAACGCCCCGCTAGAAAATACCCATCGGAATTCATGGATTTCTTTCGAACTACCCATAAGCCAATAACCGTTATTCCGATCAGGTAGAGGGCAATTACTAAAATATCTATTAGTGACATATTTTAAGTTTAATTGAAACTATGAAAGAGTATTGCTTATCTAATTAAAGAATTTTAAACGTACAGTTATCTATCAGATCCCAATCCAGTTCAATGCCCAACCCTGGTTTTTCAGGAAGGTGGGCCTGGCCATTTTCTATTCGTATGGGTTCTGCAAGACCAAAATCAAAATATTCTATTGGGTCAAGAACCTCGAAAAATTCGCAATTTTTTATGGCCGCTGCACAATGTAGATTTACTAATTCAAGCGGCATATAGATTGCCGTGTGTATTTCACACTGCATGCCGAATGATTCCGCAAGGTGTGCTGTCTTCATCACAGGTGTAATTCCTCCTTTCCAGGAAACATCCGTTCGTACAATATCAACTACCCTCGATGATATACATTCCGCAGTGCTATAATGACTTCCGGCAAGAACTTCAGTTCCGCAAATAGGTATGTCTAACTTATCGGTCAACATACGCAAACCATGGTAGTCAATATCATACAATGGTTCTTCCAGCCAGTAGTAGTCCAGTTTTTCTAGGACCCTGCCAATTTTTAAAGCCTGCTGATGGTTGTAACAGGCAACAGGATCGGCCATTAATTTAAAATCTTTACCAACTGCTTCCCGGCACAATGTATAAGCTTTAATATCAAACTCGACATCCCCGGGTGGGTGTAGTTTGAAGGCAGCCCATCCACGGTCTTTGATCTTCAGTGCTTGCATGGCATAGTCTTCAGGCGTCTTATTGACCAATGAGCTTGCATATATGGGTACTTTATCACGATATGCCCCAAGAAATTTGTATAACGGAAGTCCGGCAGCTTTGGCTGAAAGAATCCAACAGGCGATATCAAACGGGCCATATGAGTAAATGGGAAGATGATTCCACCAACGATCAACCATACGGAAGTCATGCCAATGTTTTTCACGATAATCAGGGTCTCTACCTAAAAAGAAGGGTTTTAATACATCAGCAGCAATTTGACCTGCGATTTTTGCGCCTCTGCCAGCAAAACCAAATGTATCTGCCTGAATACCTGCATCTGTTTTCATGGAAATAACAAGAAACTCAAGATCAGATCGTATACCATCCCTCATCTCGCTATCTTTCATTGCAGAAGTAGCGTGCTTGCAAAGCCGTATTTCTATATCAGTTATTTTCATTTTACAGGATTTTTATTTTCAACTTTAGAATCATTACATCCAATTTGATTGGTACTAATTTTCTTACCTACATTCTGTAGAATCGTTTTGCATTGTCGTGGTAAAAATTATTTTTTTCTTGTTCGCTCCAGTCACTGGTCCATTCACTTACAAAGGTGAACCAGTCATGGTAGCCTCCCGCCAGCGTACAAACTGGCCAATCACCGCCATATACAATGCGATTATTCCCAAAGCATTCAAGTACATGATCTGTATAAGGAGTTACATCTTCCTTTTTCCAGTTCTTCAAATCTGCTTCGGTTAAGAGTCCGGAGACCTTACAATAAACATGCTCATACCGGGATAGCTGCCTCATATTCGTTTTCCAATTGTCAATTTCTCCATCCCTGATACCTGGTTTTCCACAATGATTCAATACCAAAGGTCTTTCCGGTAAAGCACTGACAAGCTCAATACACTCGGCCAACTGATCATGTGTGATGCATAATTCAAAATGCAAGTCTAGATCTAATACCTTCTTAACACCTTCAATAAATATTGGCTGTATAGCAAATCCCGGTTCATTAAACTGTATGTTATGCCGGATTCCTTTCACCATTTTATGGGCTGCAAGGTTTTTAAGTTTAAGGTCTATATTATTTACCTCAGTAAGGTCAGCATAAGCCACAATAGCTTGAATGCGTTCATCACTTTTGGCCAATTCCTGCACCCATATTACTTCTTCCTCATTCGAACCGGGGTGGCAGTTACATTCAACAAAAACCATTTTATCAACTTCGATTCCCTCAGTAGCTTTATGATAATCTGTTAATAGAAAAGGTTGATTTAGTGCCCCAGCCGATTCGAGCCAATCATATTTTAATTTAGCCGGATCCCAAAAATGCACATGGCTATCAATAATTGAAATGGATTTCATTGCTTTAAATTTTAATGATCATTCAGAATTTCCCATACTTCAAATATGCTTCTTGTGGATCTACTCCCTCCAAAATGGCCTTTCGTACCAAGCTCTCCGTTTGTAGTACGGCTTCCGTTTTCTTTACCACTTCTCCGGCAATTGCTTTTGGAATAATTACAATACCATCTCTATCGGCCATTACATAGTCACCCGTCTCTATATCTACTTTCCCTATTTTTATGGGTTCAGCGAATTTATCAGCCACCCATCTCCCTACTACGTCTACCGGTGTGAAGTATTTACAGAATACTTTGAATCCAATTCTGCTGATAAATTCTGAATCCCTGGATCCCCCGTCGACAATATATCCACGAATACCACGTAACTGTAAAGTCTCCGAGGACAATTCCCCCATATGAGCTAGTGTATCATCATTCGGCTGGCAGATCACAACACTTCCTTTTGGTGCTTTTGACAACAAACCTGTCCATTGAAGAAGCGTTTCATGAGGATCCATTGTCTCATCATAGCGTCCACTTACCGTATATATTGAACCGGCTAGTTTGGTGTGAATGTCTATTGGACGAATGGTATTGGGTAATGCCTGATTGGGATATCCCATCGCACGTAGTACGTCATACACTGCACCGGAGTAACATTTTTCCAATCTATCGCTTAAAGATATTTGAGTATTCATAGGCAAGCTATTTTTCGCATGACTGTTTAATAAAACTATTCAAAAATATTTTTCATTCGTGTCATAATTCATAATTACAGTACGAAGGTTTGATTTCTTAATTCCATTTAAAGATTAGTTATTTATTAAAAACATTAAAAACAAAAAATTCAGTAAGACAATTATTATTGTCCGGGATAATTTTTTAAAATAGGGGTGATTTTCAGGCCACCCTTTATCATCTTTGTAGTTACCACACCATAAAGAATGATATAATCAAATCTACAGGTTTTGTCGGACAGCCCATTTTATCTCAGCTACTTTCATTAATTAATAGATAAGCCTATTATCCTGGAAACCATAACGGAGCACAAAGCTAATCGCTGTTATAAAAAAGCTTTTTCTGCCCGGAGTCTCACTTCTTAGCCTTGTGTATAGCGGACTCGGGGCAATACGGATGCATCTCCTGAAAATTTTTATTTACATCTGTTACTTCATAGGCTGCATGTTTATCACTAATACAATATCTCACTTAATAATGTTAATACGCCATTGCATCAACAGCCAGGTACCATCATGCAGTTCAGAGATTATTATGTATATATTTTAGCTGCTGATATGCAGACTCAACTATTTCACTAAATCGTTGTTGCCCGGAGTCGGCATCACGTTTGTTAGGGTGAAGGCATTAGAAAGAAAACTTTCGTTTTTTATTTAGCTTTGAAGCCAGACTCCGGGCTGAAAAAATTAAATGTCCCCCATCGTAAAAAGGATGATGATTATTTCCTTAACTTGTTTTAAAACTACTGCACATGCTAAAGCGATTAACCCCATGCCTGCTTGTATGTCTATTCTTTATTCAGGTAACCAATGCTCAGCAAAAAAAATGGCTGTCACCGGATGATTATGGCAAATGGCAAAATATTGGCGCCAGTGATCTCTCCCCGAATGGTGAATGGGTGGCCTACCAGGTTACTGTACAGGAAGACAATGACACCCTGTATGTAATTAACCGGGTTTCACAAAAAATGTACAAGCTGGAATTTGCATCGTCTCCCGAATTTTCAAAAGACAACCAATGGATCGTTTACCGCATCGGCCTGCCTTTTAAGGAAGCGGAAAAACTAAGGGACCAGTCAAAGCCCATTGAATATAAAATGGGGCTGCTCAATCTCAGTTCCGGTAAAAAAGAAACGATTCAAAATATAAACAGGTTTGGTTTTTCACGCAATGGAAAATTTCTTGCTGCTTATCTTACTCCTCCGAAAGAAAATAAAGATAAGGGCGCTGTGCTGCTGGTAAGAAATCTAACAGACAGCAGCTCGCATACCATCGGCAACGTTACCGAATATGCTTTTAATAAAAAAAGTGATCACCTGGCTTATATAATTGAATCAGCCAATGCCGCCGGTAATTCTGCTGAGCTTTTCAATCTTGAAAATTACACCCTGAAAGTTTTGGCCAGCGATACTTCTAAATTTTCAAAACTTACCTGGCAAAAAGAAGGTGACGGACTTGCCTTTTTCAAAACATTCCGGAAAGAAAAGTATGAAGAAGACAATGCGGTTGTGTATGCTTATACCAACCTGTACAAAACCCCATCACTAAAAAAGTTTGACCCGAAAATAGCGCCGGGCTTTCCTGACAGCATGCGCATTTCTCCTGCATCAAATATTACCATTAGCGATGACATGACAACCGTTTTCTTTGGTTTGAATAAATGGACCTACAATGGTTCGGCAAAAAAAGATGACAAGGCGCCTGCAGATAGCCTGAATAAAAAAGATAAACCACAAACTGATTCCACCAAAGCAACTGCAGTTACAAAAAAAGATGCAGCAACACCTAAACTGGCTGCTGTTGATATCTGGCACTGGAAAGACCCAGAGATCCAGCCCCGACAGAAGATCACGCTGGGGCAGGATACTGTTTTCAGTTATTTAAGTGCCTGGAACCTGGATAACAATACATTCTTCCAGCTTGCCAAAGAAGACGCACCGAATGTGCAGATCACCGGCAACCAGAAATGGGTGGTGATCTATAACGACAAAAAATATAAACCTGCCTTTAAAGAAGATCTTGCAGACGCCTGGCTGGTGAATGTAAAAACAGGCGAAGAGAAACTGGCATTTGAAAAAACACTTACTGGCTTTAATACATTTCCCCGCACATCTCCTGACGGAAAATGGCTGGCTTATTTTAAAGACAAACATTGGTGGAGTTATTATATTGCAACGGGGCAAAATATAAACCTTACTCAAAATATCAAAACCGATTTCTGGAACATCCGTGATGACCACCCGGCAAGCAGGCCTGCCGTGGGTTCCGGCGGATGGACAAAAGGCGATAAAGAGTTCCTGCTGTACGATGAATATAATGTGTGGGCCGTAAAGCCAGATGGAAAGGGAGCAAGAAAAATCACCGATGGAGAAAAAGAAGAAATTGTTTACAGGGTTACACGTCTCGATTTTGATGACCCTTTTATTGATGACAGCAAGACCATATTTTTTACTACTTATGGTGATAAGACAAAAAAGACCGGCTACGCTAAATACGAAAAAGGAAAACTTGAGAACCTCATTTTTGAAGACGCACAGGTGGGCAGGCTGACAAAAGCAGAAGATGCCAACAGCTTCAGTTATACAACACAGGATTTTGACAAGTCGCCATCTTTATTTGTAACGGATAATTTTTCGGATACAAAAAAACTGGTAACTACCAACCCCCAACAAAGTGATTATTACTGGGGCAAAAGTGAATTGATAAGTTTCACCAGTAAAAAAGGGAAGAAACTGCAGGGCGCCCTTTTCTACCCTGCCAATTATGAGCACGGGAAAAAATACCCGATGATCGTTTATATTTATGAGATCCTTTCCAACACGGTACACTTCTATGTTAATCCATCACAACGCAGCGCATATAATACTTCAAACTTTACAACGAACGGGTACTTTGTTTTCCGTCCCGATATTGTTTACGAGATCAACGACCCCGGTATCAGCGCCGTGAACTGCGTAGTGCCTGCGGTTGAAGAAGTATTGAAGACCGGGATGATCGACAAAGATAAAATTGGATTGATGGGGCATAGCTGGGGAGCCTATCAAACATCATTCATCATTACACAAACAACTATTTTTAAAGCTGCTGTTGCAGGGGCGCCGCTCACCAATCTCATCAGCATGTCAAACTCCATTTACTGGAATTCAGGTACACCGGATTCCAAAATATTTGAGACCAGCCAGGCACGCTTTGATGGCCCATGGTATGAAAGAATGGAAGACCACATGCGCAACTCGCCCATGTACAATGCAGCCAATATAAAAACACCGTTGCTGGTTGCATTTGGTGATAAGGATGGCGCAGTGGACTGGCACCAGGGCATTGAGATGTACAGTACCATGCGCCGCATGCAGAAACCGCATATCATGCTGGTGTATGCTGATGAGAACCATGGGCTGGTGAAAAAAGAAAACCAAATTGATTACCAGAAAAGGCAAAAAGAATTTTTTGACTATTACCTGCTTGGCAAGCCTGCTGAAAAATGGATAACGGAAGGAATTCCGATGCAGGAGAAAGTGAAACTGAGGGCGAAGGAAGTCAAGCCTTTTTAAAAATGGGTTGTACCTGCCTTTCGGCAGACAGGTTTGCGCTACTTTTTTTCTGCCCGGAGTCTCACTTCTTAGCCTTGTGTATAGCGGACTCGGGGCAATACGGATGGATCTCCTGAAAATTTTTCTCTTCATCTGCTACTTCATAGGCTGCATTTTTACCACTAATACAATATCGCATTTAACAATGCTCATACACCATTGCATCAACAGCCAGGTACCATCCTGCGGTACAGCGATTATTATATATATATTAGCTTCTGATATGCAAACTCAACTATTTCACTAAATCGTTGTTGCCCGGAGTCGGCATCACGTTTGTTAGGGTGAAGGCATTAGAAAAAAAATTTTCGTTTTTTATTTAACTTTGAAGCCAGACTACGGGCTGAAAAAATCAACATCAAATTACTCATGACAATTGACAAAGAATTAATGACACAAATTTAATTTTTTTTACACTTTACCTGATTCTTGATTGGCATCTACTCAATAATAAATTTGTAACCCCTACCATGTACGTTAATAAACTTAATGGAATTATCGTCGCTTAATTTCTTACGTAACTTAGACACCAATACATCAACATTTCTACTGATTACAACTATCCCTTTATCTTCCCAAATTTCTTTCATCAGCTTTTCCCTTTGTACGATCTGATTTATATTTTCTGCAAATATTTTTAGTGCTGTTGTTTCTTTTTCGGAAAGAGTAATATTCTTATTCTCCGTTTTAAGAACATTATTATCTGTATAAAATCGAAAGTTTCCTAATTGTATGTAATCATTGTTATCGATAACTGATTCTTTCTCTGCTTTTTTAAGAAACTTAGTTTTTACATAAAAACCAACAAAACTCAACGGAATAATCAATAGCAACAACCAAAAGAAATTAAACTTATTCGTCTTCAAAAGTTCAATTTCAATAATATAACAACCAACCTCCAGCGTACGACCCCTGCAGGGTGTTAAATTGCCTGTTTTGTTATTTATTTCGAATGCTAAGACCGTTTCCTTTTGTTCACAATTCTTCAAATTCACTATATAATCCTTTGCCAGAGCATTTTTTTGAAGTTCCCGTTCAACTATATTGATGAGTGTATCTGAAATAAAACCAACGTTATTTTGAAAGGAAATCTGGTAGGTATTTTCATTTACTTTTTTAACCGGGAGCACCCTGGAGGAAGAATCTTTAGCTGAAAGCAACAACTGATGTCCTATACCCCGTAATACCACTTCCAGATGATTCTCAGGAATCTCACTTTTTTTGATAAATGCAACAGCAGAGAGTAAAATACCAATTATTATAATTGAAGATCCGAACAGAATAAAGCGCTTCATGTGTGCAAAATAATCTATTACTCCGCAGTTTTCAGTTATTTACAAATGTTTTACAGTTGTTTTACATCTTTTTACTACTAAAAAAGCTCCCGATAGTTGGCGCCCGATATCTTTACTTTATTATTTCACCAAATCAAGTAAAGCCATGAAGATTATCTATAATCTTGCTTTTTTGCTCCTTTTTCAATTCTTCTCTGCCTGTGATCAGGAGGTAGAATTGTCACTGTCATCCCCTCTTTCGGATAGTGTGCAAATTCAAAAAAGAGATAACGCAGAAGTTGCAAACATCGTTTTTAAATCTACTGATGGCGGGCAAACATGGCTGAACATTAGCGAAGGGCTGCCAGAACCTGTGATAGATGGCAATGGTGCCGGCAGAAATGATTTTTTTGCAGATGATAATGGGCTCTGGTTATCTGCCGGGAATGGGATATATCACAATAAGCCAACTGCTAATACTCCATTTTGGAACAAAGAAATTTTCCCTAACAAACATAGCAGTATTGCCCCCGGTAAAGCCGGGATATATGCATACAATTATGGTGGTGGAGGGATTTTCCAAAAAACAAAGGGAACGGGTGTATGGTCGCCGGTATTCACAAATTTCCAGGAAAAACAGGTATTCAGCGTTTTTGAAACTTCCGGTGGCACCGTTTTCATCGGCTCCGACAGGGGTCTTTTCAAATCCGCTAACAGCGGAAAATCCTGGAAACAACTGCCTGTAGGAGGCGGGGGTAAAATGATAGAATCAAATGCTGTACTTCTTGTCACCAGCGAGGCAGGAATATTAAGATCGACCGATGATGGTGAAAACTGGGCGTTGGTGATCAGTGAGGGAGGCGTGGGCATCGATGTAGAACGCATCGAAAGTGGATTTGCTGCTATCAATTACAGTACAGCCGCAAAGACCAGGAGAATACGAACCTCCTATGACGGTGGTAAAACCTGGCAACCCATTGATGCAGGATTCCCGGGGCAAGCTATTATCGACTCACCGTGGCGACCCATGAAAGTAGATAATCCGGCAAAAGGCAATGCTGACTCAAGTTGGCATCCTAAAGAAGTTCCCCTTCAGCCGCTAGAATACAAAACTTCAATCATCCAGGTGGGTGAAAACTTCTTTTGTGGTCATACTGACGGCATTTACAGGTCATCAGACAAGGGGAAAACATGGAAACTGGTACGTTGTGCTGAACAAGGGAAGATGTTCAAATTATATGTCTCCGGCAACGTGATTTATGCTATACAGACGGAGTCACATTGTTAAACCTGTAGATAGTAAAAGATAAATGGAGATGAAAAAATTTGTAAAACAATTTACGCTGTTCTTAAAGTCTGTTTTTTGCTATTCCTGTGGACAAAACCAAACAAACGTACTACAAGAAAATATCATTAATGGACATCACTGCGAGTCTCAACTTAAAGAGAATTTTCAGCTGCATTGAAGACTATTAAAGTAATTTTGCTGTATCAACTTTAAAAGAAGATAAATCTATATAATTAATTTAACAGACAATAAATATGAAAAAAATCATTTATGTGCTGATTGTACCGCTGGTTGTAGTAAGCGGGCTGGTATTTGCTA
>JANMLJ010000255.1:0-5264 GCA_031372465.1 Chitinophagaceae bacterium
TAAACAACCCCATTATTTTTGTTGATCCTGATGGAAGAGATATAGAAATTGGGCATATGACAGATGGAACAAATAAAAATTTAGGAAATCTGACGGACAAACAGCGAAATAAAATAATTGCCAATCTTCAGAAATTGACGAATGATAAATTACAGTATAATAGGAAAACGGGAATGGTTGATATTACAAGCAGAGCAAAAGGTAAAGACATAAAACTGAAGTCGGGTACTGAGTTAGTTAGGGAATTAGTTGACCACGATAATAAAGTCACAATTAATTATAGTACTGTACAAGTGGGTTCAAGTGCCGGCCCTGATAATGAAAATGATATTTCCAAGACACAAAATGGTGTTGGGACGAACACGTCGGTCACATTCGCTGAAGGAAACCCTAAAACACAAGTTGCAAAAAACAGTGATTCCCGTGCAGAAAGTCAAGACCAGCCTGGCTATATTGTTTTAGGTTCGGAATTGAGCCATGCTCTTGCTGATATGGATGGTACAAGTATCCCGGCGACAAGAGGAAATAAAGGTAATACCTATAAAGGATCGGATGGTCAATCAGTAACAGAGTATGCACCCCTTGAAGAGTTAACTACACATGGTATCGGTAATTATGGCACGAGATACAATACCACAAGAACTAATTATCCTACTGAGAATGCTCTTAGAAGAGAACAGAACTTACCGATAAGAGTAGCATATGAAATTATTCCAGGACAGTTAAAGAAGCGTAATTAATATCAATCTTTATGCACAGATCAGCTTTGTATCATATTGGTATACTTTTTTTATTATTATCTTTTTTTTCATGTGCTAATAGGGGTGGTAACACTCAGTCGGATAAAGCATTTGGAGTTTGTAAAGTACAACTAATAAGCCCATATGGATGTTTTCAGGAAATTGAGTTTACAGACAATGGGAATGGATATTTAAAATCAGGCTTGCATAGCGGAAGTACATCGGATGATAATGTAAGGTTAGATACAGTATTTAGTATTGATAGTTTTCACATACAAAAAGAGCAGGATTTAAAAAATATCCGTAGCATTATCGCATCTATTTTAGGTGCAGCAAATGAAAAAGGAGTGGCTAAGACTGATGCTTACCGTCATAGGCTTTTTGTTGATGGTGTAAGTAAAATTGATTTATATGGATTAAGTAAAGTGCTTCATGAATTATTGAGTCACCTAATTAATTATCTCCCTCTTTCAAATGACAAATGCGAGTTTTTTGAATTATATAAAAAATCTATGCTTTCTTCTCATTAGCATGTAGGAATAATAAAACTAACAGTAAAGCCCGGCACCGCCGGGCTTTACTGTTTATAGAGTTGTAGCAAACTTACGAAGCCATTTGCTGCAATTTTTTTTTACAATGAAAGCATCAATGAGTTTTTTCCCCCGTTATCATTAGAATGTTGAATAAATAAAAGGAAGTTGAAGTATATTGTTCATCGTCCCGACCCTTGGTATGGGATAAATATTGCAACGATGAACCGCAAACAACATAGTAAAAAAATCCCGATAAAAAAACCTTCTTATTCAGCAAGAAGGTTTTTTTGCAGTAAAAATTTTTATCAGAAACCTCTGCTGGGTATTTCTAATTTAATATCACGTTTCAGCATATCATTCCGGTTAGCCATTTCCCAGGCAGTATAAAATACTAACTGCGCCCTTTTAACCATTAACGGGTAATTAATTTTATCCGGTGTGTCGGTTGGCCGGTGATAATCTGCACCAAGCATACCATCATAATAAAAAATAATGGGAACTCCCTTTTGAGCAAAATTGTAATGGTCGCTGCGAAAATAAATTCTGTTACGGTCATTCGGGTCATTGAATTTATAATCCAATTCCATATTGCCATACGTTTTATTAACTTCTTCACTGATGATTTTGAGATCTGAACTTATTTTATCATCGCCTACCACATACACATAATTAGTAGAATCTCCTTTCTTCCGGCTGGAGTCGCTACGGCCTATCATATCAATGTTTAAATCTACCGTTGTTTTATCCAATGGAAAAATAGGATGATTGGCATAGTAACCAGAACCCCACAATCCTTTTTCTTCACCGCTTACAGTCATGAACACCATTGTTCTGCGGGGACCGTTTCCTGCTTCTTTTGCCTTTGCAAATGCTTCAGCCATTTCCAATACACCCGTTGTACCTGAACCATCATCATCTGCTCCATAATAAATCACTGTATCTCTTTTTCCTAAATGATCGTAATGGCCGGTAATAAAAACATATTCATTTTTTAAATCTGTACCTTCCAGTACACCCAGTACATTGGAGGCAGAATTTGTTTTGGTGGTTTTTGAATACGATAGATCAATCTCTGCAGGATAGGTTTTTGGAACAAGCGTACCGGCCTTTAGTTTATCCAGGATATTTTTACCATCCTCACCTATAATTTTTTCTGCAACACCGGCAGAAACGGTAAAAGTAAATGGTGGTTGTGATGATTTATAACTATTCATTGACCAATTGCTGCTCAGGGTCAAGGGTCTTCTTGGATAATTACCATAAACGATTAAAACAGCAGCCGCTCCCTTGCTAACTGCAGCATTCATTTTGCCAAATACACTGGACGGCGAACTAAATCCGGTTTGCGTTGGTTTATAATCTGCCGGTGCACCATCTGCTATCAATACTAATTTACCGGCTACCTTTAAATCTTTATAATCATCTCTTTTGTCGGCATCGCTGATACCAAAACCGGCAAATACAATTTCAGAGAAACGCATTTCAGCAGCATAATTATTGGCTTGGGGCTGAAAATCTGTATTTAATTCCAGCATTGAACCATTTATTTTCATGCTTGAACTCAGCATCGAATCTTTATAAAGTGGGTATGTCTGCCGGTAACTTCCGTTATTTCCTGGTTTCAATCCTAACGATTTAAAATGTTGTTCGATGTAATTGGCTGCTTTCTCTAAACCGGGAGAAGGGGTTTCCCTGCCTTCCATTTCCTTACTGGCAATAGTGTACAGGTGTCTCTTCATATCTTCAACCGTAATACTGGCAGCAGCTTTCAATACATTCTTATCTTTTTTTTGAGCAACTGATAACAATGGTAATAATACCAAAAGGCAGGCAATGAAATTTCTTGTCATGGTAGCAATAATTGGGTAAAATAATTTTGTTGATTTTTCTAAACAGGTATTGATAAAGATGGAAACTATGTTATCAGGTAAAAATAATTCCTTCCGGCAATGGAAAGAGAAAAAATGTATGATTGGTAAATGAGATCAGGTACAGGCAATTTTATTTACCCGGTTAGCATGACGGCCACCTTCAAAATCAGTAGTCATAAAAATACCAACCATCTTTTCAGCATCGCCTTCCCGAACAAAGCGGGCAGGAATACATATAATATTGGCATCATTATGTTGTCTTACCAATCCTGCAATTTCCTCACCCCAGCAGATGGCAGCTCGTATGCCCTGGTGTTTATTTGCCGTAATGGCCACACCATTGGCACTGCCGCATAGTAAAATACCAAATGCGGCTTCACCTTTTTCTACGGCTGATGCCACAGGATGGGCAAAATCTGGATAATCAACAGACTCTTTACTATGTGTGCCAAAATCTGTAAAAGGGAATCCTCTTCCTTCTAGAAATGAAATCAGTTCTTCTTTATAATCATATCCTGCGTGGTCACTGCCAATGGCGATGGGCTTACTGAGGTCAAACGGAGAATGCATAAAGAGAAGTTTTGAGTTATTAGTTTCGAGCTACGAGTAAAGAGGTTACAAAGTTAAACAACTCATAACTCATAACTCAAAACCCGACACTTTCTTTTAGCTCCATTCTTTCGTTTCTTTAGCTTTTCTTTTTTCTATACGGGAAGCAATAATAATACTGGCTTCAAATAAAAGATATAGCGGAATAGTTACGATAGTAAGACTAAACGGGTCTGTAGACGGGGTAATAATGGCCGCAGCGATTAAAATGATTACAAAAGCATGTCGCCTGTATTTTCTCAAAAAAGTACCGGTTACAATTCCAATTCTTGCCAGCACCATTACCAGCAACGGCATTTGAAACAGCACTCCGATTCCGGCAGTAGTATATATAAGATTTTCAAGATAATCTGAAAAGGATGGCATGATGATGATCTGATCACTCATCTTATAGTTAAAATAGAAATTTACCATAAAAGGAGTGAGTATATAATAACCAAACAATACGCCTGAGAAGAAAAGCAGCGATACCCAAAAGATTACACCTCTTGTTTTTTTCAGTTCATTGGCTGAAAGGGCTGGCCTGATAAAACGCCAGAATTCCCAGAAGATATAAGGAAAAGCTATAATAAACCCACCGATAAATGCCAGTGTAAATGACGCTACAAATTGACCCGTCATCGTGTTTTCGAGAAACTGAGCTTTTACCTCCGGAAAACAAAGCGTAGTGCATATACCTATTTTGTGGCCCATACTGCAAAGCCATCGTGCAGAAATAAAGTCGGACCGGGTAGGGGCAAACAATATCTCATCTACTACAAATCCGGAAAATGAAAAAACAACAATTGCCCCGATTATTACAGCAATGATTGATCTTATCACATGCCAGCGCAGATCTTCCAGGTGATCGATAAAAGACATTTCCGACTGTGCGTCTTTATTCCGTTTACTAAAAAAATCAAGTAATGCCATTTTTATATTAAGTGCCGCAAAGGTAGGCGATTGGTTAATTAGGTTAATTAGGTAATTGGTTAATCAGGCTAAAAGCGGCAATTATCCTTCTTGTTTGCGGCGTTTCAGATAAGCGATATAACCATTCAGCATTTTTAAAAGATTTTCCTGTTTACATTTTAATTCTTGAAATAATACTTCGGTAATATAATTTTCGTCAAGAGCACTTGTCAGGTGGTCGTAAGTTTCCAAAAGCGAACCCCTCGAAATACGGCAAAATTGAATTGCCTCCTGGTAATGATATCTTCCATATCCTTCTGCAATATTAGCTGATATTGACCTTGCACTATCTTTAATTTGTGCAGTAAGCAGAAACTTTTCTTCTTTTGGAAATGTATTAGCAATAGTGACTATTTCTTTTCTAAATGCTTTAGCTGAAATATAAACTTCAAGTGTTTCTAATGTTTGCATAGTAAAAAAATCTTCTATTATGAAGCCTTTGCCCAATAACTTAATTAACCAATCCCCAATTTACTACTTCAATTTTTTCATCTTTACTATTTCAATTCTCGTATCACTAACCTGTATTATATCAAATTCATAATCATCAATTATTATCC
>JANMLJ010000263.1:0-44598 GCA_031372465.1 Chitinophagaceae bacterium
CAATAATTTTTTCAATGGTGCATTTCAGATCCAATCCTTTATAAAGCTTTCCTCTCAAATGCAGCCCCTCTATTCAACACAGAATCCTTTTTATACCATTTGTATTAATAAATTAGTCCAACTGTTTCCGGAATAATGCCGATGTAGCAGCCGTTTAGGCCAATTTGATTGGACTATTACGGATGCACAATCGGTATTAAAAATATCTCTGGCACATATCTGCAGCCATTGCATACGGGTATTGTGTATATGTATCCATTGCTGATATATCGTTCAGCCGCCACGAGTACCTAATGCTTTTTGCATCCTTGCGTAGGTAACCGCATCAATCAGCAGGAAATTTATAGAATTATGCTTAGCCCAGGCATCAATCAGCTGTTCTTTCCTGACTATTTCTTTTGAATCATACACATAAAAAATCCTTCCGATTTTCACCGGAAGGATTTTTTATGCCTTTAAAGTAAATTTTAGTTATTTGGCTTCTTAGCTGTTTTTTCTTTGCTGTCTTTATTTTCCAGAACCCATGCATCAAAAGCTTCCTTGGTCAACACTTCCCCGGTTATTTGAACTGTTTTAGGTTGTGTAATACCAGCAATTTGCACATATACATCTTTAGTAAAAGTAGCTGCAGCTGCTGCATTATATGCCACTTTCAATGAAACGGTTTTTCCTGGCATAATAGGGTCAACTATCTTTTCAGGGGTAGTACAACCGCAACTGGCCCAGCTGTTTTCAACTACAAGTGGTTTATCACTTGTATTCGTAATCTTGAATTCATAAGTAACCGGCGTACCAGCAATAATTTTTCCAAAATCATGTTTTTCAACGTTGAACTTGGCAACATCTTCAAATTTAGGAGTAGCTGGCTGTGCCATTACCGCAAGACTAAAAACAAAAGCAGCAGCGAATAAAAAAATCTTTTTCATGGTTTTAATTTTTTAAAAGGTTTGTTTTTTTAAGAAATCAACAGAAGCATTGGCAGGAGCAGATCCATCGGGGACTTTCCATACCGTGCCTTTGATCTTGATTTGTTTGGTTTGATTTGTATTATAAGTGATAGAAATTGACTTTTCAAAAAACCCTTCGGCAGCGGCATTGTAACCTACCTTGATCCTGGCAGTAGCGCCGGGGGCAATTGGTTCGCGGCTCCATTCAGGGGTAGTACAACCACAACTGGCATGTACATCATCCAGTTTAAGTGCCGTTTTGCCAGTATTAATAATATCAAAAAAATAATAAACCGGTTTACCCTGCGGTATAGTCAAAAAATCATGCTCGGTTTCTTTCAGATTCAGCACATCTTCAACAGCTACAACAGGCGTTGTAACCTTTACAGTGGCATCATTGGAGGATTGCCCGCTCGCAGGTACATCTAAACCCAAAATCAGTACTGATGAAAAAATAGCCAGAATGATTGTTCTCATAAAGCTTATTAATTGGCTTCAAAATTAAACAAAAGATGGCATATTACATAGAAGGGTTGCAGGCGGTTAAACTTTTTTTTATAACATTTTTACACTCTTTATAAATGAAGACAACTGTGAAGGCAATCTTCCTATTTTTGCTTGGTGGAATCAACACAGGAAATATTGACGGATGCAGAAAAATTTTCTTTTGAAAAATTCAGGGAAACTGTCTTGAATGACTTCCGCATGGCCTGTATTAGCCGGGAAACCAGTCTTTTAGGTAGAAAAGAAGTATTAGGTGGCAAGGCTAAATTCGGCATTTTTGGCGATGGTAAAGAAGTGCCCCAGGTGGCAATGGCTAAATTTTTTCAAATTGGCGATTTTCGAAGTGGTTATTATCGGGACCAGACTTTTATGTTTGCGGCGGGTCTTACCACCGTTGAACAGGTTTTTGCTCAATTATATGCAGACCCGGATATCAACAATGAGCCTTTTAGCGCCGGTCGCCAGATGAATTGCCATTTTGCAACGAAAATGGTGAATGAAAATGGAGAATGGCTTGATCTGGCTGGTCTTAAAAATATTTCAAGCGATATAGCGCCGACTGCCGGACAAATGCCGCGGGCACTTGGACTTGCTTATGCCTCCAAAGCATTTAGAAATATCGAAGAACTTCATTCGTTTAAAGGATTGTCGCAAAACGGCAACGAAGTATGTTTTGCTACCATTGGCGATGCATCTACCAGCGAAGGACATTTTTGGGAAACGATGAATGCAGCAGGTGTTTTACAGGTACCCCTGGTTGTTTTTGTATGGGATGATGGTTATGGGATCTCCGTCCCAAAAAAATATCAAACCGTTAAGTCTTCTGTTTCTGATGCATTAAGTGGGATGCAAAAAACGGATGATACCAACGGTATTGCCATTTATAAGGTGAAAGGCTGGGATTATGCCGGTATGTGTGAAGTATTTGAAGAAGGTATCCATTTGGCCCGAAAAACTCATACGCCGGTTTTATTTCATGTGGAAGAAATAACACAACCTCAAGGACATTCCACTTCCGGAAGTCATGAAAGATATAAATCACCAGAACGGTTGGAATGGGAAAGAGAGTGGGATGGTATAAAGAAAATGAAAGAGTGGATCATTGAAAATGGCCTCGCTGAAGAAGAAGTGCTTAATGAAATAGCTGTAAAAGCCAAAGAGCATGTTAGAGATAGCCGGGCTGATGCATGGGAAAAATTTATTATACCGGTAAAAAAACAAGCTGCAAGAACTGCTGATTTAATTTATACGATGGCGAATGCATTGCCACAACATACAGAGGTTTTGCAAAAAATGGCGATGGCATTATCTGCCAGCAGGGAGCCTTTAAGAAGGGATGTGTTAAAAGTATTAAATGCGGCATTAGATATTGCCGGAAATGCAGATGCAGCATTTTGGACAAAGGATTATTACAATGATCTGCTCATAGAAAATAATAAATTCTATAATACACATCTTTATAATGAAGGAATAAAGAGTGCATTAAAAGTAGAAGAAATAAAACCTGTATATACTGCCGATGCAACAATGTTGAATGGATTTGAAGTATTGAACCGGTTTTTTGATGAACTGTTTACAGCTAATCCAAAAGTGCTGGCATTTGGTGAAGACCTTGGCTTTATCGGCGATGTAAACCAGGGTTTCAGTGGTTTGCAACAGAAACATGGCAACCAACGGATCTTTGATACGGGTATCCGTGAGCTCACCATCATGGGGCAGGGTATTGGTTTGGCCATGCGGGGTTTAAGACCGATCGCTGAAATTCAATATCTCGATTATTTATTATATGGATTACAAACGCTGAGTGATGATGCAGCCACACTTCATTACCGAACTGCCGGTCAGCAAAGTTGTCCGCTCATTATCCGTACCAGAGGGCATCGGTTGGAAGGTATCTGGCACAGCGGCTCTCCAATGGGTATGGTAATAAATGCACTCCGTGGTATTTATGTTTGTGTGCCAAGGAATATGACACAGGCTGTTGGGATGTACAATACATTATTAAAAAGTAATGACCCGGGATTGGTTGTTGAATGCCTGAACGGTTATCGGTTGAAAGAAAAATTACCCGCTAACCTCCTGGATTTTACCGTTCCATTGGGTGTGCCTGAAGTAATAAAAGAAGGAACTGATATAACTATTGTATCATATGGTTCCACCTTGCGTATTATTCAGGATGCGGTGAATATGCTGGAAGCGCTGAACATCAGTTGTGAAATAGTAGATGTACAAACTTTATTGCCATTTGATATTCATCATACCATTTTAGATTCGCTCAAAAAAACAAGTCGTATTGTTTTTGTAGATGAAGATGTACCCGGAGGTGCAGCAGCATTCATGTTTAATAAAGTGATGGAAGAGCAGGGTGGATATAAGTATCTTGATGCAGCCCCGAGAACAATCACCGGAAAAGCTCACCGGCCTGCCTATGGCAGTGATGGTGATTATTTCAGCAAACCCAATGCAGAAGAAATCGAAACGGTGATAAAGCAAATGATGGCGGAGTAATAAAAAGATTACTAATCAGTTTCAATTAAACCCGGGTTTTATTTTTTCGGAAATGCCGACGAACTTTCTTTATATCATAGAAATCCTGGGTACTGTTTCTTTTGCTGTATCCGGGGCTTTTCTTGCCATGGAAAAAAAACTCGATCCATTTGGTGTATTGGTATTGGCTTTTGTTACTGCATTGGGTGGTGGCACTTTGCGGGATATGATGATAGGTAACTTACCGGTGAGCTGGCTGAATAATTCCACCGCAACTATTGTTATTTTTTCTTCTGCTATCGTTACCATGTTCTTTGGCCGTTACCTGAAACATCTTACAACAGCGTTATTCCTGTTTGATGCACTGGGACTTGGTTTATTTACAATTGTTGGTGTTAAGTTTGGCATTGAGAAAAATTTCAGTATTGGCGTTTGTGTTACAATCGGAACTATCACGGCATGTTTTGGAGGGGTAGTAAGGGATGTGTTACTGAATACGATCCCTTTACTTTTCCGAAAAGAAATATACGCCATGGCCTGTATTGCGGGTGGCCTGGTTTATTTCCTGCTCCGCCAAATAAATATGGATGCGGATCTGGTAACAATTCTTTGTATCCTGCTGATTTTCGTTATCCGGGTGATAGCTGTCCGGTATAAAATATCATTGCCTCAATTCTACAACTCAACAACTGTATGATGAAACTTACCCTTTATCAGATTGATGCATTTGCCAATAAAGTTTTTGCCGGAAACCCTGCAGCTGTGATACCGCTTAAAAAATGGATAGATGATGAACTGATGCAAAAACTGGCGATGGAAAACAACCTGGCAGAAACGGTATTTTTTGTTCCTTCAAAAAATAAAAAAGCAGATTTTGATATCCGCTGGTTTACACCAACACTGGAGATCAATCTCTGTGGTCATGCTACGCTTGCATCGGCTTATGTTATTATTGAAATATTGAAATTGAAAAAGAAAAAAGTGGTATTTGATTCACAAAGTGGCTTACTCACCGTTATTAAAAGGAAAGGGGTGCTGGAAATGGATTTCCCTTCCTGGCCACCCGAACATATAACAGATTACCCGGATACTTTACTGAATTCAATAGGCAATCCGGAAATAGCAGGAGTCTATAAAAACAGAGAATATATCGTTGAGCTGATGAATGAGGATGCCGTAAAAAATTGTAATCCTGACTTTTCATTGATGAGAAAAGTTGATAAAATGATTATTATTACTGCACCAGGTAAAGAAGTTGATTTTGTTTCCCGTTTTTTTGCACCTACATCAGGTATTGATGAAGACCCGGTAACCGGTTCAGCCCACTCGCAACTCATTCCATTCTGGTATGAAAAATCGGGAAAAGAAAAAATGAAAGCAAAACAATTATCAGCAAGGGGTGGTGATCTTTATTGTGAATATAAAGGCGACAGGGTAATTATAGGAGGGCAATGTGTATTTTATATGAAAGGGGGGATAGTACTGGGTGCTGGATGCTAGATGCTGGATACTGGATGCTGGATACTGGATACTGGATACTGGATGCTGGTTTATCCTCCGTAGCTATAGCGTAGGAGGAATGTTGGATAATTTCTAATTTTAGAAAAGTTTTTTAATAATCTTAAATATTTAGTATGTCAAAATTTTCTTTTAATTTATTACCGGATGAAACAGTCATTGATACCTGGACGCTGCTCTATACACCACCCGGAGGCGGAAAGTATAATGGCAAATTAACCATTACGAATAAGCGATTACTCTACGATGCCAAATATGATGTGTCGGCAAAAGGATTGTTGTCAGAAGCACTATTTATAAAATGGGGAAGCGAAGGTTTTTTAGAAATTAATAAAACAGACATTACGGATGTGCAGGTAGAGAAAAGTTTTTTGGCCAAAAAAGCCATACTGACATTGACGGATGGCTCCAAACATATATTTAATTATGGCGCATTAAATATTGATAAAGTGGTAGCTGCTATCAATGCATAATAAAACGTCTACTACTATTCAAGAAATCTTGCTCTTAATTCCGGGGTAGGCACCATACAACTTTCTTTTTTACCAAACCATTTGTAGCGGTTGCGGGCAAAGATATTGTAGAAAAAATCACGGATAAACTTAGGGATGATGATCAGGCCATAAAATATTTTCCAGCCACCATTCAGGTATTTGCAAATTCTTAATGCAGCAGATGATTGGGTATAGGCTTTGCCCTTATCAATAAAAATAACGGAACTGAGTAAAGTAGGATTGAGCTGATATTTTGGCAGCAATTGCTTTGCCGCTTCTCCCTGTAGCGGTGCAAAACGAAGTTGGTTATACTTGTCCCGTTTAATGGCAAAATTCATCCAGTAATTACAGAAATTACAAACGCCGTCAAAAAGGATTACCGGGTTTTCAATCATTATTGACAAAGGTAAACCGGATTTTGTTAAATCGGTTAGCTACTTATTATGAAAAATTCTGTCACTCATCTTTGTTTGTCCACAATAGCTTTTGGAAAGTTGTCTGGTTTCTATCCTATGTTATCAATCACTTTCTGTACAGTTGCCCACTGAAGTCATAGCAAAAATGGGTCATCATCCTGCACTAATTTATTATTCAACCTACTTACTTCCGCCAGCTGTTTATCATTTACAAATAACGGGATCAATAAATTATCTATACAGTCCTTATATAAATGGCGGCTTAATAATTTTCAGCAACAACGAATTTTTTAGAATAAAACTTAATTTTAAAAAAATAGGCTATATTTAAAGTCTACTCAAGTTTATTTGGCTACATTATTTAACTACTCAGCAGATTTCTGATCCGTATCCGACTAAGAAATATTATTTTTTTACGCTAATTTCAGACATAACCGAAAACCTGTAATAGCGTTGACAATATAAAAAACAAAACATGAAAAAGATTTTTACAATCCTTATTGCCCTATTGAGTGTAAACTACATGCTGGCGCAAGTAGTAAGGGATCACAGGGATACTAAAACCACCAAACCAACAGTTGATAAGGAGACCAATTCACCTTACCGCCAGCAAGTAATTTTGTTTGAAAATGCCAATTTTGGGGGGCGAATAAAAGCATTGGGTGTTGGCCAGTACAGGTTTCATGATTCAAATGATTTCAATGATATGACGTCTTCTTTGAAAGTGCCTGCCGGAATGGCGGTTATTATTTACGAACATGCCAATGAAAATGGAGGTTATGGAATAAGTACAGATATTTTGGAGGATTGTCCCGATTTGTCGGTGTATGATTTTAATGATAAGGTTTCTTATATAAATGTTATTAATACAGTCAATCCGCAGGGATTTGTTTGGGCCAGGAACCGAATGACCAATAAACAATTTGTAGCCGGACATTGGGAAAGAAAAAGAGCTAATGGAGTACTGCCAGATAATGCTCCTCCTGCCATTCTATCTACTGTAACAGCAACTTTTGATGCTGATGATGCTTCAAATGCTCCTAAGGCTTCCCAGGCTGAAATAGATGAATTCAACTCGATACAAAAAAATCAATTGGGTGTGGGAGTGCTGGGCGGAGAAACGACCAGGCCTTTTTATTATCACCATAACCAATCCGGTGAAGAAGTATATAAATATAAAAAAGTAATTGATCCTGCCAGGTTACCAGGAAAGTTTTTTGATTGGGCCAGTGAAAAATTGGGAAGGGCAGGTATCATTGTTAAACCTTTTGAAGTTTTAACAGATGTCGCCGGAGATATAAAGGATTGGATATTTGGATCCAGTTCAACGAAGATGGAAATGGATTGCTGGTACCCTGATTCTGAGTTCAAGAGAACAGTGTGTGGTAAAATGGAAGAGGATGTTGAGATCTGTACACAGGATTACTCGCATACCCAGGTTACTGTTGATAAAGATATTTGTTTCAACCTGATGCCTTCAGAAACTTTCAAGTCTATGCTGACCAACAGGTGGACAGGTGAAACGCATGATAAAATAGAAGGAGAAGTTAAAGCGATTAATTTAGCAAATTTCAATACGCAGACACAAAAGTCTGTTGAAACAACAACACCACGGAATCCATTATTAATGCAAATAAAAAAAGATGAAAATGTTTGTTTCTTTGGTCCATGGATGGGAGATATTCTTGACATTAATTTAAAAGTTCCGATTCCTTTTTCAGATGCAAGTATAGATATCACAAATATCAACTTAAGAAATAGCAACGAAATACATCCTATCAATCAGTTTTGGCGTAAAGTGGGTAACGAGACACAACTGATTGCAATCGCCGATGGTACTGGTTATTTTCAAAAAACAGGTAATAATGAAATAGCTGCTTCTGGTATTAACCAGCGTATGCGTTTTTATATTGCATTTTTGCTGCCTCCGCATATAAATGCTATTAATGCAGCGACTAATAGAGTTTATGATGTAAACGGTGTTGCTTTTGAGTTTATGGATAACCCTGTATCGGACATACAACCGGAAACTGTTACGTTAAAACTTTATGGTTCTAACCGGGTCACAGTAAATGACAATTCAATCATCCGGAATCAGAAAACACATCGGGTGTTTTTTGATAAGGTAAGAATAAGACCTAACGGTTATGTACAGGGCTATATTGTTATTGAAACCGAACCTATTCGTAAACAAGGCGGATCAATTAATATTTTTGTAAAAGACCTAACTGTTGATAACAGTCCTTTAGGTCCTGTAAGACCTGTAAATCGCCAGTAAGCAATAGACAAGCGATAAACATTGAATTAATGTTTCAGTTGCCAATTGTTTCCAATCAATTAGCAAACATCATTTGCATAGTTGACTTCAACAGACCCCATACTTATAGAAATGAAGTTAGATTTTATCCCATATTATGAAACACTTTCTGCACATCCTCATCCTGCTCTAATTTATCAAGCAGCTTGCTTACATCAGCTGCCTGTTCATCATTTACCGGAACAGTGGTGGATGGTATCCATTCCAATTCAGCGGTGAGGGGAACAATACCTTTATCTTCCAATGCTTTTTGCATATTTCCAAAATCGGTAAAGCCGCAACGAACCACTAATATGTCTTCTCCGTTTTCACCGGTTCCTTCACCCAATTCTTCCAAACCAAAATCAATGAGCTCGAGTTCCATATCCTCCGGATTCAATCCTTCAGGTTTTAATTTGAACACACCCATTTTTTTAAATTGAAAGGCCACACTGCCACTGTTGCCCATGGTGCCATGTCCTTTTGTAAAATGTGATTTTACATTCGCGACTGTTCTTACATGGTTATCCGTAGCTGTTTCTACTAATATAGCTACACCATGCGGCGCATATCCTTCATATAAAATCTCATCATAGTTTACTAATTCTTTACCCTGTGCTCTTTTGATGGCTGCTTCTACCCGGTCTTTGGGCATACCCACACTGCGTGCATTTTGAAAGCAACGGCGAAGGGCAGCATTATCTTTCGGATCCGGGCCACCCGCTTTTACGGCAATAATTATTTCTTTACCAATCCGGGTAAAGTTCTTGGCCATTTTGTCCCAGCGGGCAAACATGGATGATTTACGTACTTCAAAAATTCTTCCCATGGGTATTTGTTAATTCGTTTAAAAGTTAATTGGTTAATCAGGCCTGGCCCGCCGGGGCTTCAACGAAGGCGGCTGCAAATCTAAGGCAATGGGCGGAAATGAAAAACCCGGACTATGTAGTAAACTACGATTGTACAATAAGAGCTGTTTTTCCCGGTAATAAAAATACCTATGTAATTTCGGACTGCTACTCCGTATTTACATAAGTAGGGTTATAATCCTTATACAGCAAGGGTTTTAGAGTATGTAAAAATAAAAAAGCCGCCCCGTTTGCAATGGGGCGGCTTTTTAAGCAGATTTCTTTATTGACTAGTTTTTATCTTCAGCCCTGCCCAGTTTACTGGCATACAGCAAACCATGAATTACCGCAAAACCGAGTGAAATATAAAGTAAAGTTCTGTCTGCATCAAATCCTACCGTGTTCTGATGCAAAAAGCCAACCGCTACTAAAAGAATGGAAAGGGCG
The DNA here is from genome assembly GCA_031372465.1 of Chitinophagaceae bacterium. Lineage (GTDB taxonomy): Bacteria > Bacteroidota > Bacteroidia > Chitinophagales > Chitinophagaceae > JJ008. The sequence continues at coordinate 9,958 of JANMLJ010000263.1, forward strand.
ATACCGGTATACCGGGCCATCTTCATTCCTTTTCTTGTAGATGTTCCATTACCCAGATGACTGTTTTTAGCACCATATACTAAATAAATATCCAGACCGATCAGCATCCATACTAATAAACGTATCCAGGTATCCATGGGTAAAAAAACCATCATGAATAGACAGGTGACAATACCCAAAATGGGAACCAATGGTACCATCGGAGTCTTAAATGCCCTTGGTAAGTCTGGCATTTTTTTACGCATTACCCATACACCAATACATACAAGGATAAAGGCAAACAAAGTGCCGATACTCGTCATTTCACCAACTACCCTTGCTGGTACAAATGCAGCAAAAGCACTTACAAACAACATAAACAAAAAATTATTTTTTGCCGGTGTTTGTGTTATTGGATTTACTTTAGAAAAAACTTTTGGAATCAGACCATCTTTACTCATACTGAAGAATACCCGGCTTTGCCCCATCAGCATTACCAGTATTACCGAAGAATATCCAAAGAGAATGGCCACCACAATGGCTCTGTTGAGCCAGGGATAATCAGGCGTTACAATTCCTGCGGCATTGGCGGTTCCCATATGATCAATAGCTACAGCTACAGGCGCAATACCATCTTTACCGGCAAAAGTGGTATAGCTGGTAACACCCGTCATTACATGAGCAAACAAAATATACAATACTGTACAGATAGCTAATGAACCTAAAATACCAATCGGCATATCACGTTTCGGATTCTTCGCTTCCTGTGCTGCAGTACTTACCGCATCAAAACCTATATAAGCAAAAAAGACGATGGCGGCAGCTCTTATTATTCCGCTAAATCCAAAGTCGCCAAAATTACCCGTATTATCCGGTATATAAGGATCGTAATTGGCGTTATTGATATATTTCCAACCAAGAATAATAAAAGTAAGTACAACCGTTATTTTTATAGTAACGATGATACTATTAACAAATGCACTTTCTTTAGTTCCCCGGATCAACAACAAACTCATTAATACAATAATTAAAACGGCTGGTAAATTGATGATTCCTCCATCCCATGGGCCGGCTATTAATTCAGTTGGCAAGGTAATACCAAAGCCATCGAGGAACTTAACTAAATAACGACTCCAGCTAATGCCCACGGTGGCAGCACCAACTGCATATTCCAGTACAAGGTCCCATCCAATGATCCAGGCCATAAATTCTCCCATTGTTGCATAGGAGTAGGTATAGGCACTTCCTGCAACAGGGATCATAGAGGCAAACTCGGCATAACAAAGACCTGCGAAAAGACAACCTAAGCCTGCTACTACAAATGATATAGTGATGGCAGGTCCGGCATGATTAGCTGCAGCCATACCTGTTATTGAAAATAAACCGGCGCCAATAATGGCTCCAATGCCGAGGGCAATAAGACCCTTTGCTCCAAGGGTTCTTTTCAGCGTATGTGTTCCGGTTTCGGATGCTTCATTCATTAAAGCAGCCATCGGTTTTCTGACAAATAAACTCATATGTTGGTTTTTATTAAGTGACTAAGTTAAGGATAACAAACTAAGTTTTACTCTTTTACAGCTTTCTGTCTTGATACGGCAAAATAATACAACGGAATGCCAGCCAGTACTATAATAAGCCCCGGCCAGGTAAACTCAGGTTTATAAATTATCAGCAGAATACAAAATGCCATTCCCATTATAATATATATCATGGGCAATACCGGGTATCCGAAAGCTTTATAAGGTCTTTCTGCGTCAGGTTTTTTCTTTCGAAGAATAAAAATGCCGATAATGGTGAGTACATAAAACAATACCACCACAAAAGAAATCATATCCAGCAATTGCCCGTATTTACCACTCAGGCTCCAGGCACAGGCTACAATGCATTGAATCCATAATGCAAATTGAGGCACCGCATTTTTATTTAAATCACCTGCTTTTTTAAAAAACAATCCATCTTTTGCCATCGTATAATAAACTCTTGCTCCGGCAAGTATCAATCCATTATTACAGCCAAAGGTGGAAACCATTATCAAAGCAGCAATCATGGTAGTACCAAAGGAAGGAAAAATAGTATTAGCTGCAACCACTGCTACCCGGTCATCTTTTGCAAAAGCAAGTTCATGTAACGGCAGCACATTTAAATACATCAGGTTGGCGGAAACATAAATAATGGTAACTATTAACGTACCAAGAAATAAACTTAGCCCAACATTCCTTTTCGGGTTTTTCATTTCTCCGGCAATAAACGTCACGTTATTCCAGGCATCACTGCTAAAAATAGAACCAACCATCGCCGCCGCAATGGCCCCCATTAATGCAGCACCACCGATACCAGTAGAAATAATACCGCCGGTTGCATCTTTCTCCAAATGTGCCGCATTAAAACCTGTACTCATATTCTCCGACCAGAAACTATGTTTTACCAATAAAAAACCAAACAAAATCAAACCAAACAATGCGAGTAATTTTGCAGATGTAAATAAAGTCTGAATAAACTTGCCTTCTTTTACACCTCTTGAATTGACAAAAGTCAGCAGACAAATGATAACGATTGCCACTAACTGGCCGGAATAAACTTTTGTAATACCTGCATCAAACAAAAAATAATTATTACCTAATTCAGGTACCATATAAGCCAGGAATTTTGAAAAAGCAACACCAACCGCGGCAATGGTTGCAGTCTGTATAACTGCAAAAAAACTCCATCCATATAAAAAACCCATTAATGGATTGTACGCTTCTTTCAGGTAAACATATTGTCCTCCTGCCTTCGGATACATACCACTAAGCTCACCATAACTCATAGCAGCGGTAATAGTCATAAACCCGGTAATCACCCATACGGCAATAAGCCAGCCAGCACTGCCCACATTACGGGTTATGTCGGCACTCACAATAAAAATACCCGAACCGATCATTGAACCTGCCACGATCATAGTAGCATCAAAAAGACCAAGTGATTGTTTAAAACCTGTTTGTTGTTCTGCCATAATGTTGGTTTTGGAGGAGGTTTTGTTTTTAGCAAATGGGAAAATACAGATTTCCGGTAATACTCTTAAAAAAGAATTATAAACGGCGCTAATTTATAAAGTTTTACGGATGAGTATTTTTTCCGATTTTCGGCATTCTTTACTAATTGTAAATCCCGGAAATCATGACAAAAAACAACAGGCTAACCCTTTACATATTTATTGCAATGGCACTGGGTATTGGCGTTGGTTATATAATTCATGAAAATGCTTCACCGGCTTTTATAAAAGACTTTGGCCCCAAAATAAAATTACTGACAACTATTTTTCTTCGACTTGTACAAATGGTCATTGCTCCCCTGGTATTTGCCACGTTAGTGGTAGGTATTGCCAAATTAGGCGATTTAAAAACAGTTGGAAGGGTTGGTGGTAAAGCTATGCTCTGGTTTGTATCGGCTTCTTTGATCAGCTTATTACTTGGATTAATATTAGTAACAATAACCAAGCCCGGTGTAGGCGTAAACCTTGCCAATACTGATGCAGAAGGCGTAAAAGACCTGATGGCCAAAGGAGGTGAATTTTCCCTGGCAAAATTTGTAGAACATGTAGTGCCCCGTAGTGTAATTGAGTCAATGGCTACGAATGAAGTTTTACAACTGGTAGTATTCTCCATATTCTTTGGAGTAGCATTAACACATATCGGCAAAAAAGGTGAACCCGTTATAAAGGCATTAGATTCGCTGGCACATATTATGCTGAAAATGGTTGGCTATATAATGAACTTTGCGCCAATTGGGGTTTTTGGTGCCATGTGCGCTGTTATTGCAGGAAAAGGATTGGGGATCCTTGGAACCTATGCCTATTATATCGGATCTTTTTATCTTGGCTTGTTCGTCTTATGGCTGGTATTATTATTTGTTGGCTACCTCTTTCTTAAAAAAAGATTACCGGTATTATTAAAGCGTATATCCAATCCTATGGCCATTGCTTTCAGTACGGCCAGCAGCGAAGCGGTATTGCCCAAGCTTATTGAAGAGATGGAACGGTTTGGTTGTAAGGATAAGATTGTTTCTTTTGTCTTGCCTCTGGGCTATTCATTCAACCTTGATGGCAGTATGATGTATATGACATTTGCCAGTATGTTTATTGCACAGGCTTATAACGTAACTTCCATAACAGAGAATATTGGAACACAAATAACAATGTTACTTGTATTCATGCTTACAAGTAAAGGAATTGCCGGTGTGCCAAGAGCATCATTAGTGGTGGTGTTGGCCACCTGCGGCATGTTTGGTATTCCTGCTGAAGGTATTGGTCTGATACTGGCTATTGATGTATTCTGCGATATGGGTAGAACTATGACAAATGTATTGGGAAATGCATTGGCTACAGCAGCTGTAAGTAAATGGGAAGGTGCATTGGCACATACTACCCATCATCATCAGGAGGAGAAAGAACATTTAACACATGATCATCATTAATTAAGAGATTAACTATGTTTTTATTGGATGCATTTCATTGGAGTCAGTTATTACAACCACAGTGGTATATCGAAAACGGGGGATTATGGCTCTTGCTGTTTGTAGTATTTGCGGAGACAGGATTATTTGTAGGTTTTTTCTTACCCGGCGATTCATTATTATTTGTGGCCGGCATATTTGCGCATAAAATGGAAAATGGAGAACCAGGATTGGCCCATCAATTTTTAAAATTGATTGGCATGGGTAATGTTCAAAATGAATTTGTTGATTTGTTTGTGTTGGTTGGAATTATTTCGATTGTAGGTATACTGGGAAATGCCGTTGGATACTGGACAGGCCGAAAAGTCGGCCCGGCTATGTACAATTGGAAAGACAGGTTTCTTTTTAAGAAAAAATACCTGCATCAGGCTCAAGAATTTTATGAGAAACACGGGGGACTTGCAATTATTGGTGCCAGGTTTTTGCCTTTCATCAGAACCTTTGCTCCTATCGTAGCAGGTATTGTAAAGATGGATAGAAAAAAATTCCATTTCTTTAATATCGTTGGTTGTATTTCATGGGTATTCACCATGATATTTGCCGGTTACTTTTTACAAAAATGGATACTAAACCAGTTTGGTTTTGATTTGAAAGACCGCCTTGAATTAATTGTGCTTGGAATAGTTTTGATAACAACGGCCCCGGTAATTATTAAAATGGTTTCCTCAAAAAAAAAGAAACCAACTGATACAGTACCCCCTGTTAAAGATTCAAACGTATAATAATTTATGAATCAATCAAAGCCAGTTTCTATTTTTAATATTGCTGTTATTGTTGCGGCACTTGGATATTTTGTTGATATCTATGATTTGTTATTGTTTACCATTGTCAGGGAGCCAAGTCTTGCAGATCTCGGCGTAGATCTTTCTAATCGGCTGGATGTAATTGCTGCCAGTACCAAAGTCATCAACTGGCAAATGTGGGGTTTGCTGATTGGTGGCATCATCTGGGGAGTTTTAGGAGACAAAAAAGGAAGGCTAAGCGTTTTGTTCGGTTCCATTATTCTTTATTCCATTGCTAATTTTTTTACCGGCTTTGTACAAACGGTAGAGCAATATTCGTATGCACGGTTTGCAGCAGGAATTGGACTAGCCGGAGAATTAGGAGCCGGTATTACATTAGTAAGCGAGTTATTACCCAAAACCAAAAGAGGTATCGGTACTTCATTAGTAGCTGGCATCGGTTTGTTTGGTGCGGTCGCTGCTTATTTCACGTTTAAGTTTACCGATAATGACTGGCGCCTTTGTTATAAGATTGGAGCAGGTATGGGTGTTTTATTATTATTCCTTCGTATTAAAGTTGCTGAAAGCGGCATGTTTAATCAGATAAAAAAAGAAGGTGTTTCAAGAGGAAACCTGCTACTGTTTTTTAATAACGGTAAACGGTTTAAAAAATATATACTCGCTATCCTGATCGGTATGCCTACCTGGTTTGTCATTGGTATACTGGTAAATTTAAGCAACCGGTTTGCCACAGAATTTTATGGAAAAAATGAAATTGAGTCAGGTCGAGCTATCATGTATGCTTACATGGCCATTGCTACAGGTGATATATTGATTGGATTTGTAAGTCAGTATTTTAAAAGCAGGAAAAAAGCCCTGTACCTATTTTATTTTTTCGCTATCGTTTCCGGTATTTATTTCTTTAGCGGAAATATTCACAACGATACCTCTATGTATATTGCCTGTGCGGCTTTAGGATTTAGTACAGGGTTTTGGGCCATCTTTGTTACAATGGGTGCAGAGCAGTTTGGAACAAACCTTCGGGCTACTGCGGCTACTACCATTCCTAATTTTGTGCGGGGGTCTTTACCGCTTATCAACCTGCTGTTTGTTGGTCTGTTTCAGCAAAACATTGGGTGGTCGTTTGTAAAAAGTGCCATGGTAACCGGAATAATAGTAATGGCGATTACATTGGTGGCTGCTTACTTTACTGAAGAGACTTTTCATAAAGACTTAAATTATACAGAGCCGGAAGATCTATTGCCTTAAAAACCTGCCGTGGCCAAATTTCTACTTATACGTTTTTCATCTATTGGAGATATTGTTCTTACTACACCCGTTATCCGTTGCCTGAAAAAACAGTTGCCGGATGCAGAAGTACATTTTTTAGTGAAAAATTCCTTTCGGGCGGTAGTGGAGAACAATCCTTATATCGACAAATTGCAGGTGCTGGCACATAGCTGGGAGTTAATGATAGAAGAGTTGAAAACCGAGGAGTATGATTTTATTGTTGACCTGCAAAATAATAGTAAAACACTCCGTATTAAAAACGCGTTAAAGAAAAAGTCATTTTCTTTTTACAAACTTAATATTCAAAAATACCTCTATACAGCTTTTAAAATAAACGGCTTACCAAATACGCATATTGTTGACCGTTATTTAAAAACAGTAAAATCTTTTGGCGTAGTGAATGATGGTGCCGGGCTTGATTATTTTATTGCTGCCAGCGAAGTAACCGCTAAAGGTGATATTCCCATTTCCCATTCTGCAGGTTATATTGCCTGTGTAATAGGAGCAGCACATGCAACCAAGCGGTGGCCTGTACACAAATGGAAAGAATTTTGTTCAAGGATCGAATACCCGGTCATTTTATTAGGAGGCCCGGAAGATGCGGCCAATGGAGATGAAATTGCTTCTGTCGATAAACTAAAAGTTTATAACGCCTGCGGGAAGTTCAAACTGAATGAAAGTGCTGACCTGGTAAGAAATGCAAAAGGGGTAATAACTAATGATACAGGTTTAATGCATATAGCAGCGGCGTTTAAGAAGCCGATAATTTCTATTTGGGGAAATACGGTTCCCGCCTTTGGAATGTATCCCTATTATGGCGCATCTCCAGCAAATGATGTTAGATTAGAAACAGCCAATCTATGGTGCAGACCTTGCTCCAAAATTGGTTATAATAAATGTCCGCTTGGACATTTCAAGTGCATGGAAAAAATTTCAACACAGATCCTGCTCGAAAAAGTTAAGGAAATAATAACTTAAACGGGTTCAGCTTCTATACTTTGTAAAATAATACCTGCTTTAAAAAGCCGCATTGATTTTATTTTCACATAAAAAATATGGCAAGCAATGAGAAGATCACAATAAAGCCGGCAATTACCAAACCTGCTTGTACACTTTCATTCTTTGTAATGAGTCGAATTTTCTTCATAACCTGATTTTTAAAAATAAATAAATACAGGTTTTCAAGGAGATGATTGGCGGAAATTCTGATAGGATGGGGGAACTAAGCGTCGCAAATCTATAAAAAACGCCATTCAGTTGCAAACTTATACTCTCTTTTTTTTGAATATATATTGGCTATAGGAAAACTACTATCCAGCTAAACTGGGTGAATTTCAAATTATCGAAAGGGTTGCCAACCTTTATAATGCTCATTTGAACTTAAAAGCCTTTTTCCGAAGGTTGGCAACCCTTAATTTTCTGCGACATCCTAAAAGCTATCGGATTTGAAATGCACCCGCTAAACTCCTGTTATTCAATACAAGATTGTAATTTCATAAAATGAGGTTTACATTTCAATCATTTCTTGTCACTCTTATTTTCCTCCTTTGTCACCGTATTTCCGGTTTGGGGCAATCTATTAGTAATATCGACTCATTTTGGATAAAGGGAGACATCAAAGTTACAATTGACCGGCCAGCGCATTTTTTGAAAAATCGCCACACAATTATTACTTTTTTTGCTTTGCCAAATGGAAATTCCACGGAGCAAACTATAGGTAAAAAAATGGAGCCGGGGGATGACTGGCACTTTGATATTCAGCACATAAAAGCGCAAACCCTTTTTATCAGAAAAGAGTTAGTGAATACTAATTTTATTACTATTTATTTAGAAAACTCCTATAAGAGCTGGCCTGCCTGGAAACAAAAACACCCCGAGTATAAAATAGAGATCCCGCATTTAGTGGATTCGCTGTCAGCGCTGATCACTAAAAAGAATAAAGTTATTTACCTGAATGGCCATAGTGGCGGAGGTAGTTTTATAGTTGGTTATTTGGCGGGTGTAAAAAAAATCCCCGGCAATGTAAAAAGGATCAGTTTTATTGACAGTAATTATGGTTACGACAGCAGTTACTATCCAAGAATCAGTTACTGGTTAAAGAATGTAAGCGGAGCTTATTTAAATGTTTTTGCTTATAATGATAGTATTGCCTTGTACAATGGAAAACCTTTTGTATCTGCTACAGGTGGAACCTGGTACAGAAGTCATTTGATGCTAAAGCATTTGCAGGATGACTATACTTTTTCACAAACAAACACCGACAGTCTTATTATTTTCAGGAATAGTAACAAACGGGTACAATTCTTTTTTAAGTTGAATTTCAACCAGGGAATTTATCATACACAGCAGGTAGAGTTAAATGGTTTTATTCATTCCGTTTTATGCGGTACAAAATATGATTCCAAAAAATATAGGTATTATTCTGCAAGAGCTTACAGTAAATTTATTGAATAAGGGAGAAACTGTAATCAAACAATGTAAATAAAATACGAAGTGAAGAGCTATTTTTTAAACCAGCTAAATTGGCTGATCGAATTCGCTACTTTTTACAATTACCTGTTGAAAAAAGAATGCTATGTAAAGGGTACAAAAAAATTTATAAATAAAATTATTGATACTATTCAGCTTTCCAATATTCTTTCTGAAACAGGACGGGGAATTTTTTTTGTATTTTTTCTTTATCTTTTGGATCAATATTCTCATACAGTTTTTTGTATTTATCCAAACAAAAGTCTTTCAATGCCCTTTTTTGTCCTTCCTGTATTTCCCTGGCCGCTAACACTAGTACTGAATCTGGAACATCAATAGTAGTCTTTTCCAGTTTTATGCTGCTGTACATTTTACCTGTACTGATATAACTATTGAAAAGTCGTTCTTTTATATAACCGGCAAGATTCTCTTTATATACAGAGTCCTGTCCAAAAGAAATGGTACCTCTCTCATTAATTTTTAGTTGTAGAATTTTTTCGGCTGTCAATTTTTTAACAGCACTGGTTTGTATTGTTCCAATGAATGTCAGCAATAATAATAGCAGTTTCATACGTTGTATTGAATAGTGCCCTTCTAAGTTAAGTCAAAAATCATTGTAGTTCACTTAGCTCAAGCCAGCGAAGCTCTTTTTCATCGAGTAAACGGGTTATTTCACCAATACGGGTAGAACATCGTTGCAATTCTTCAAAAGGTGTGTTGCCGTTGTTCAATTTTTCTGTCACCAGTTCCTTCTCTTTTGTAAGGGCCGCTATATCTTTTTCCAGTAATTCGAATTCCCTTTTTTCTTTATAACTGAGCTGCCTTTTCTGGGTTTTGGCTATTACGGGTTGCTCGTTAACAGGTTTCTCCGTCACCAGATTTTGGGTCATTTCTAAGCGGTTATCTGCAATGGCTTCCCGGTACTGCGAATAATTTCCCGGAAAATCTCTGACTATTCCGTTGCCTTCAAAAACAAAGAGGTGATCAACCAACCTGTCCATAAAATACCGGTCGTGTGATACTATAAGTAAGCACCCCGGAAATTCACTTAAGAAATTTTCCAATACACCAAGTGTAGGCAGGTCCAGATCATTAGTAGGTTCATCGAGAATTAAAAAGTTAGGGTTGCGGAATAAAATAGAAAGCAGGTGTAACCTTCTTCTTTCTCCACCACTAAGTTTACTGATATAAGTATATTGTTTGTCGGGGTCAAATAAGAATAACTGCAGAAATTGCGCAGCAGTTAAAGAGCCACCGCTTGCCAAAGGAAAATTTTCTGCAATGTCTTTTACAAATTCGATAACCCGCTTGTCTTCTTTTATTACCAGACCCTGTTGCGAATAATTACCGAAGATTACCGTATCCCCGATATTTACTTTACCGCTGTCAGGCTTTTCCAGGCCCTGAAGTATATTGATAAAAGTGGATTTCCCGGTCCCATTTTTTCCTGCTACACCGATACGTTCACCTTTTTTAAAAGTATAATCAAAGCCTTTTAGTAATACTTTTTCACCATAGCTTTTATATAATTTCTTTAATTCCGCGATTTTCCCGCCAAGGCGATTCATCTTCATATCCAACTGCAATTGCTCGTCAACAATCTGCTGTTTAGCTTTTTTTTCTACTACATAAAAATTATCCTGGCGGCTTTTACTTTTAGTGGTCCTTGCTTTTGGTTGCTTACGCATCCATTCTAATTCTCTCCGGTAGGTGTTTTTAGCTTTATCAATACTCGCCATATCATTTTCTATCCGGGCTGTTTTCTTTTCCAGGTAATTCTGATAATCGCCTTTGTGTACATAAATATTGCTTCCTTCCATTTCCCATATTTCCGTACAGGCTGCATCCAGAAAATAACGGTCGTGGGTTACCAGCAACAGCGTAATATTTTCTTTGTCAAAATAATGTTCCAGCCATTCTACCATCTCTACATCCAGGTGGTTGGTAGGTTCATCCATTATCAGCAGTACATGTTTATGCTCAAAACCAATATCAATTAATGTTTTAGCCAAGGCTACTCTTTTCCGTTGCCCGCCACTTAATGAACTTACGGGTTGCTGAAGCTGATGAATATTTAATTTACCCAATACCTGTTTTACTTTGGCATCGAAATCCCAGGCTCCCAGATCATCCATCTTCATGATGGCGTCACTTAGTTTATCAGGATCGCCATCTTCTTCCATTGCCTCATATTCTTTTATGGCATTAATCACCGGATGATTATGAAAGAAAATATTATCCAGAACCGATTTTTCTTCGATAAAAGAAGGCTCTTGTTCCAATAAAACAACATCAACATCTTTGTTGATCCACACTTTGCCCTCATCTGCGATTTCTGTGCCTGCCAATATTCTTAAAAGCGTGGATTTTCCGGTACCATTCCTGGCTACCAGTGCTATTTTATCGCCTTCTTCTATATTAAAGGAAATGTTTTCAAACAATGGCTGAATGCCGTAACTCTTGGTCAAACCCTCAACTGAAACATAGTGCATTTGGCAAATATACTACTCAGAAATTGGCTTTTAGTGTATAAAAAAATTGCACCAAATTTTATCTTCAAATACCAGTAGACTGTTGTCACTGAACAATGAATCTAACGGCCTGAAAGAAAAATAATCGCGCAAAGAAATAGGGTAATAACCAGGATAAGCAGCAGCGAATATTTTTCCCGCCGGGATTTTTTTGCTTTTTTTTGAATATATTCAGCTACAATCATTTCGGTTTTTTCATCACCTGCTGCTATTTTTTTAAGCTGTATCATTATTGCTCCTGAATAACCTGGTGGCAAAGGGCTCATCGCTTTAATGACCATTGTAGTTATTTGCCTGTTAATGTCCGGATCATTAAAATTTATCAGTACGTCGATAGTAGAGTCTGATAACAGACCAAGAATATATTCTTCCAGTCCTTTCTTGTCCATCCGGAATGTATCCAATGTAAAAACATATTTTTCCAGTTCTACTACCTGCAGTAAAATAGTAACAGGTGTGATTATATCCTGGCTCTTTCTTTTTCCTGTACTCTGGTTGTACCAACGTTGCTGGAGATAATATTCTTTTTTGGCTGGGTTGGTTAGTATTTCGTATGCCTCTTTGATTGCTGAAAATTGAGCAGTAGCATATGGATCGTTATGGTTTTTATCTGGATGGTATTGAAGGGCCAGTTTCCGGTAGGCCTTCTTAATTTCCATCATACTGGCAGATGTTTCTATTGCAAGTATGCTATAATAATCTTTCAGGTGCATGCGCAAAGAAAAACTACTTCAGGTATTTACCAAAAAAATCAATAGTCCTTTGCCAGGCAAGTTTTGCTGCAACCTCATTATATCTTGTAGGTGCCGTATCATTATGAAAAGCATGATTTACGCCATCATAAACATAAAGTTCGTAAGGCTTGTTATTTTTCTTGAGCGCTTCTTCATAGGCTGGGTATCCTGCATTTATTCTTTCATCCAACCCGCCATAATGTAATTGAATGGCCCCTTTTATAGCAGGCACATTCTCTGCTTTTGGCTGTCGCCCATAAAATGCTACTGCAGCTTTTAAGGAAGGAACATTTACCGCTAAATCATTCGACATTCCACCACCCCAGCAAAAACCTACACAACCGAATTGACCATTGCAATCTGTTCTTCCAGGCAGGTAATCAAAAACTTTAATAAAATTCTGTAAATTATCTTCTGCTTTCAGCTGCTGAAACTTTGTTCTGGCTTCGTCTTCGTTTTCGGGTGTGCCACCAAGTGATGACAATGCATTGGGTGCAATGGCCAGGTATCCTGCTTTGGCGGCGCGCCGCGTCACATCTTCGATATGAGCATTCAATCCACGGTTTTCATGTATCACTACTACGGCAGCATATTTTTTTTCTTTTTTTGGCCTGGCTACATATGCCTCCATATCACCATTGATGCCCGGATACTTAATCCGTTCTGTAAAAAGATCTTCCTGGCCAGTCACTGCTGCCTGCGCATAATTTACTTCCAATAATGGAAGTAATGTTAAAGCAGCTGCTGTGCCTCCGGCGAGTAAAGCAAGCCGCCGGATAAATTCACTTCTGTTGAGCGGTTTGTGGGTATACTCGTCATACAAATTAATGATTTGTTGATCCATATTTTAGAATTGAGGAATATTGAAGTTACGGAGATTATACAGGGCAAACGCATTAAAATAGTTCATATTTATTCGATTAAAAAAGAAATTTGCACAGGGATGACACAGACTATAAGGATGAATACAAATTTCTATTCTGCTTTGCAGAATAATTTGTATGATTTCGTCAATTCTTCATACGGTGAAGCAGGATAATACCCGCCTGAATGACTCAGTCGGGCAGGTATGTTTATCTGATTAATAACAGGCTATTTGAATCAAGTTTTATAGTTTAGGCAAAACAAAATCCTGCAAATCTCTTCAATCCGTTTCATCTGTGTGCATGTATTCCTTTTTTAATGCGTTTGCCCCGGGAGATTATATAAAAGCGAAGAAAGAAGACTTAAATCATCTTACCTTTAACAATAAAATTTTTAATATGAAAAGCAAATTATTTTTTTCCGCAATATGTTTTCTTTTAATTGCTGCCTGCAACAATTCGGCAAGTGACAAAGAAAAGAAGGAAGATACTGCTATGAAAGCCGAGAACCATAATCCTATGGATCATCCAACTACTATGGGAACTGTACCAGCCATGCCTGCTATCCCGGCTGATGCAAAAGTTGTTTTTAGTAATTTGAAAGATAACGCTACTATTACTTCTCCTTTTAAACTACAAATGGGAACGGAGGTAATTAAAATTGATACAGCCGGGCCCGTTGTGGCTGGATCAGGACACCATCATTTATTGATCAATGCCGGTGATTCTATTCCAACAGGTGAGATTGTACCGAAAGATTCGGCGCATATTCATTTTGGGAAAGGCCAGAAAGAATATGAACTTAATTTGTCACCGGGAAAATACAGGCTCACCCTGCAAATGGCTGATGGGCTCCACCGTTCTTATGGTGGTAAACTGGCCAGCTCGGTTACAGTTACTGTAAAAAAATAAGTTTTACAGTTAAACCCTTTAGGAGAAAAAATGTCGTAACATAAGTTTTCAGGTACGGCTTATGCAATAAAATAATATTTCTGTCAGTTTATAGCTGCAGGTATTGTATTACTATTTATGACATGTCCGAATGTACGGACTTATCCAAAACCACTCTTTATGAAGAAAAAATCCTTCATTAGCGTCTTTACGCTTTTATTATTTTCAATTCTCATATTTACTGGTTGTCAGCGTGAAATTGAAGATCCAAACCCTGATAACGGCATCACCAATCCCGGTGTAAATGATAATATCATGGTTATTGGTGGTGTGCGGGGTATTGTTATAGATGAAAACAATCAGCCGGTTGAAGGGGCTTCCGTAACAAGCGGAAGCAGTACGACTACCACCAACAGGTATGGAACTTTCTTTTTCAATAATATCAATCTTTCCAAAGCCAATGGCTATGTAAAAGTGATCAAACCTGGTTTTTTTAATGGTACAAGGACATTTATCTCAACGGCAGGCCGGATTCATAATGTTCGTATTATGCTTTTACCCAAAACAAATAGCGGATCTTTTACAGGTACAACTGGTGGAACAATAACTTTAAGCGGAGGGGGAAAATTAGTGATGCCTGCAAATGCTGTTACGGATGCAGTTGGCAATGCCTATTCAGGTACTATTGATGTTGCCATGACATGGATTGACCCAACGGCTCTTAATCTTCCGGAAATTGTTCCCGGAGATCTTCGTGGTATCACCACTTCGGGGGTGGAGAGAGGTTTGGAAACCTATGGAATGCTTGGTGTGGAAATGACAGGCCCGGGAGGTCAAGTGCTAAAAATTGCAACGGATAAAACTGCAGAACTTACATTCCCCATACCTGCAGTCTTATCCGGTACAGCACCAGCTTCAATAGACCTATGGCATTTTGATGAAGCAGCAGGAAGATGGAAACAGGAAGGCACCGCTGTTAAAACAGGGACAAATTATATTGCACAGGTAAGTCATTTCTCCTTTTGGAATTGCGATGCACCTTTTCCTTTAATAAATCTTTGCATGACCATTGTGAACGCCGGCAATAATCAACCAATGAATAATGTGAAGGTAAGAATTAAACGTCCCAATGGCTCCTATGGTGCTGGCTGGACAAATGCAGAAGGTGGTCTTTGTGGTAAAGTACCGAAAGATGAAGCGTTGGTATTGCAAATAATGGATCAATGCAATTCGGTTACTTATTCACAAAATATCGGACCATTCACTGCAGATGCATCATTGGGAAATATAGCTGTTACCATTGCTGCTACCAATTTACTTACTATTACAGGTACAGTTACTAACTGTGCCGGAGCAAATGTAACGAATGGCGCGGCCATTATTTATACCGGTGGGGCATATTCGTTTACTGTGCCGGTTGTAAACGGAACATTTTCTCATTCAATTATAAGATGTAACACTGGTTCGTTGAATTTCTCCGTAATGGGAATTGATTATGCTGTACAACAGCAGGGAAATCCTGTTGGTGGTTCCGGAACTTCTGGAACGGTGAATATCGGAACTGTGCAGGCATGTGGCACTTCTTCCGCACAATTTGTAGAAATTCTTGTTGATGGTAATCCCATCAACTTTACAGCACCACCAGATATTATCAACTCAGGCGATACAGTGAATGCAGGGGGCCCAATCAGAATTTCTGCTTATAAAGTTGGGAGTGGCCCGGGTGGTACTACTGCAACAACAGGATTTAACCTTAGCTTTTCTGACCCCACTGCAATAACGGGAACATTTCCAATTAACAGCTGTAATATAATGGCTAACCCGGTTGTTTCACAACAAATAGTATCACCCAGCCCAACGGTCAATATAACAACTTTTGGACCACCGGTAACTGGTTTTATTGTTGGCAATTTTACAATCCAAATGATGTTTGGAGCAACACCTAAAAATGTAAGTGGGAACTTTCGTGTAAAAAGAAATTAATGCAATTTATTCTATTTAAAAAAGAGGCTGTCTCGAAAGGTCTTAAATTTAATTTTCTCGCTAAGACTGATTATCAATTGTATTATTCTTTGCGCCTTTGCGCCTTTGCGAGATTTTTTATTTTTTGAGACAAACTTTTTTATTTAGCTGAATTTAGTTTTAACAAATAAACGGAAAGCGGTCAATCCTGATACGATTACAGTACCATAAAAGAAAACCCGGATAATTTCTTTATCTCCTTTGTACATCATCAGCAGGGTAGAGCATATAAGCATCAGTCCCAATAAAAAAACAAATCCTAACCGGTTAATCCCCTGCCGCATGGCTTTATTGGTGTAACTGTCTTCCTGTAAATTGATTTCATGTTTTAGTACTCCTCTTTTCAGGTTACTCATCACTTCTTTCAGATCACGGGGAAATTTATCAACGAAATAAATATAATCTTCTGCAGCGTTGGTAATCTTATTCAGGATTGCTGTCCAGGTAAATTTTTCTTTTATCTTATCAATGGCATAGGGTTTCACCATATCGGCAAATGAAATTTCAGCCTCCAGGTTTTCCCCGAATTTTTGAATAGTAGCGATTGTTTTTATCAACATAAAAAGATTGGCGGGTACTTTCAGGTCGTACTTAATAATGGTTTTAAATGTTTCAGACATTAACTGCGACATATCCACCTGCTCATACGAGATATAGCTATACCGTTTCATTACTTCGCTTATTTCAAACTCCAGGTCTTCCATATGTTTGAAATAAGCAACATCACAGAGATTAAGTAATGCACGGGTAAGTTTGCGGGAATCTTTTTGCGCAAAACCCAGCATAAAATCAATAAGTGCTTGTATTTGTTTTGGTTTTAATGTGGCTGCCATGCCAAAATCTATCAGTACGATCTGGTTATCCCCTCTTATAAAAATATTGCCCGGATGCGGGTCCGCATGAAAGAAACCATGCTTGAGGATCATTTTTAAAATAATATGGGTGCCATTCTCTGCAATTGTTTGTGTATTAAAACCAGCATCTTTCAACGCCTGTGGATTATCAGGTCGCATGCCGGTTACATATTCCATAATCAGCAGCTTCTGTGAAGTATATTGTGACGCTACTTGTGGAATATAAATTGTTTCATCATCCTTAAACATCGCCGCAAAACGTTTCATGTTAGATGCTTCATTGGTATAATCGAGTTCCTTCATCATGTTATTGCCAAAATCTTCTACAAAGCCTACTACGTTAAAATGTGCCAGTTCAGGATATGATTTTACAGCATGATGTGCCAATATCTTCATTAATACCAGGTCTAATTTTATTTTTTGTTTAATAGCAGGACGCTGCACTTTCACCACTACTTCTTCACCGGTGAGCAGTATTCCTTTGTACACTTGTCCGATTGATGCAGAAGCCAGCGGTTTGGTCTCTAATTTTTCAAAAACTTTTTTGATCGGATCGCCCAATTCCTGTTCAATTATACGGATGGCGAGATCATTATCAAAAGGGCGGGCCGATGCTTGTAATTTTTTTAACTCATCTCTTAATTGTTCGGAAGCCAGGTCAGGTCTGTCCGCGAGTATCTGTCCAAACTTTACAAATGTAGGGCCGAGGTCTTCAATGATAAGCCGGATTCGTGTGGGACGGGTAGTCAGGTTTTTCCCTTTGGGGTCAAAAATGCGGCGAAACCAGCTATGGAAAAACCAGTTTTTGATCAGGTGTTTCAGAAATATCAGAATGATCGTGATAAGTCGAAACGTATTACGAATAAAATTTCTTAACTGGAATATCCACATAACAATTGGTTTGGCTGTTTATTAACGGTGTATGAATATAAAAACTTTATGGGAGTTTTTTGATAATAACTGCTCTATTTTATAATTACCGTGCAATCAGTTAAAGTTCGCATAGCCCGTGGAATATATCAGCATCAACTTCTTACCGGGTCACATGTACAAAATTTTGCTAAAACTAAGCGGGCGGTGCATTTATTGGTTACTGCTGGCATAATTATAGCGTCATGAAGTAAGGAAATAAAATAATAAGACACTTATTACTTTATACGATCCGGGTAATAAGCAGGAAATAATTTTTCTATTTTAATATTTTAAAAAAATGCCCATGAAACGTACCTTAAAAATTGCTGCCATTACATTAATAATAATGATTGGCAGTTCACTGCGAAATACAATATCTGCGCAGTATGTCGATCAGTATAATGATGAAGACCGTGATGTTTCTTACCAGACTTTTTATGATGAACTTAGTCCACATGGTCGTTGGATAGATTATCCGGGTCAGGGCTATGTATGGGTGCCTGAAGTCAACGAAGATTTTCGCCCCTACAGCAGCAATGGGCATTGGGTATGGACTGATAATTATGAGTGGATGTGGGTATCCGATTATGATTGGGGATGGGCGCCATTTCACTATGGACGTTGGGACCAGGATGCCAATTTTGGATGGTATTGGGTGCCTGGATATGAATGGTCGCCTGCCTGGGTAGCCTGGAGAGATGGTGGTGATTATTATGGATGGGCCCCGATAAGGCCAGGTATAAATATCAATATCAATTTTAATATTGGGGGTTATTCGCCTCCCAATGATTTCTGGTGCTTTGCGCCAAGGCGATATATTACCTCTCCCCGCATTTATGATTATTGTGTTGACCGCAGGCAGAATATTACCATCATTAATTATACGACTGTCATCGTCAATAATTATCGTTACGGCAACAATTATGGGTTCGGTTCCGGTCCCCGGCGATATGACGCAGAACGTTATTGTGGACGAATCAACCCTGTCCGATTCCGTGAATCCTATACTCCAGGGAGATCTTCTTTCAGAAATAATGAAGTAAGTATTTATCGTCCAACCGTACGGCAGGATAATAATCGCAGTTTTTCTCCCCGTAGTTTTGAAAGATTCGATAGAAATGCAGATAAGGGATTCAGTAGAAATAACAACGATAACGATTTGCCGCAGCGCCAGGAAAGAAATGGTAATATAGGATTTGAAAGAAAAGACCGGGATCAAAGACAGCTTCAGAATAACGGTGGTAATAACGATAATAAAAGCCAGCGCAGGTTTGAACGAAATGAAATAACTAACAATTTGCCGGGCAGGGAAACCGATCGGCCTGTTTTTACTTCACCAGAAAGAGTTAATAGAAATCCAAATCCTGGAAACAGCAACGGCAATAATGATAACCGCCGTTTTGAACGAAGGGATAATAAAAGTGGAAGCAATACTACGCGTCAGCCGGAAGAAAGAAAAAATGATAATAACTGGCGGCAAAGAACTACACAACCACCGGTAGAAAGAAGAGAAGAGCAAAGGCCGCAAGTGTTTGAAAGAAGGCAAGAGACAAGGCAACAACCGGTAGAAAGAAAACAAGCGCCAAGCCAACAAGCAATGGAAAGAAGGCAAGAAAATCGGCAAGAGCAACCCCGTCAGTTCGAACGGAGAGATGCAGGTAATCGTCAGCAAAGTAATAGTAGCAATACGGAGGGTCGAGTCAGCAAAAAACGATTTTAACGTATATCCCGGTTAAATAAAAAAAGACCCTGCCATGTGGCCGGGTCTTTTTGTTTAGAACTATCGTTGTAAAATATATTACCCTACTTTTTTTACATTGACTGCATTCATACCTTTTTTGCCTTCCTGAAGGTCAAACTCTACTTTGTCTCCTTCAGCTACCTGGTCTATAAGGCCGCTGGCATGTACGAAAGTTTCTTTGTTGGAATCATCATGTTTGATAAAACCAAATCCTTTTTCTGCATTGAAGAACTTTACAGTTCCTTGATTTTTGTCGCTCATTGTAGTTGTATTATTTATTTAAAGGGAGCAAAGATAAGGATTTTTTTTACTATTTGCTATTATCATATCAAAAGCATGCAGGAAGGAGTCCCGGATCATCTTTTTAATAGCCGACTAATGACTACTAAGTGACTCAGTAACACCAACATTACGATAAAAGAAGGTAGCCAAACAAAAGGGAAATACAACACAGCTATATTAGGCTGGCCAAAAGCAAATTGCTGGAAAGAAAATGGGGCAGACAACACGGCATGTAGTACAATATTCAGCAGCAATCCAAGACAAATGAAATTCCAGGCTAATAATAATTTTTTGTTTAAAACTTTTGAGTCTTTAAAACATACGAAATAAATTACTGGTGCAGTGATGCCGGAAATAATATCAAAATTTCTTCCTTCAAACGTCATAAGATCAGGGATAACTTTTTCGACAGCCAGCCAATAAAGTATTACTTCAACAGGTATCCGGACAATATGAAGGAGGGTGAGTTGACGTACATCGAGCGTATTGGTAAATGCATGACCTTTTTTACTAACCATTACAATAAGAATAAAAATGAAAGCTGGTGCTACAGCAAAAATGAACATCGGAGGAGTAGCTGTTGTTTCAATAAAGAATTTTTTAAAAGCCAAAATACCTGTTACAGCAAGCCATAGAATCAGTACTATTACTGGTATTGTTTTATTCTTTACTGCACGGATAAAAAGCAGCCCGGTTAAAAAAACGGTGACCAGAAAAGCAATTATAATATAAGCAGGTATTCCGGAAAGCATCGTTAAATGTAAATAAAAAACTCCGCCCTTTTATTGGAACGGAGTTGATTTATAAGTAAATCACAAAAAATAATTCTATCAGGCTTCAGCCTCCATATAGCTTTCTACCGGTTCACAACTACAAATAAGGTTTCTATCTCCGTAAGTATTGTTCACTCTTGCAACGGATGGCCAGAATTTATTCTGTGTAACATAAAACAACGGAAAGGCCGCTTCTTTTCTTGAGTAGGAGTGATTCCATTCATCAGCAGTAATAACAAACTGGGTATGTGGTGCATTTTTTAAGGCATTATCTTTTTTATCAGCTTTGCCTTCTTCAATGGCTTGTATTTCTTCGCGGATTGAAAGCATTGCATCGCAGAATCTATCAAGCTCAGCTTTGTCTTCACTTTCTGTTGGCTCGATCATAATTGTTCCGGGCACAGGAAAACTCATGGTAGGGGCATGAAAGCCATAATCAATCAAACGTTTTGCTACGTCTTCTGCTTCTATTTCGGCAATTTTTTTGAAAGGCCTTAAGTCAACAATAAATTCATGCGCACATTGACCGTTATTGTTAGTGTATAAAATATCATACTGACCAGCCAATCTTGCCCGCATGTAGTTCGCATTTAGTATAGCATATTCAGTAGCGGCTTTTACGCCTTCATTACCCAACATTCTGATATAACCGTAGCTGATCAATAAAATAGATGCGCTTCCATATGGTGCTGCTGATACTGCACCTGTCGGACGGTCACCGTCTGTCGGGTTACTATTCGTCTGACCAAAATTAACGTCATTCGTCTGACGGTCTCCGTCAGACAAATGCCCCGGCAAATGTTTGGCCAGGTGTTCTTTCACACAAATCGGTCCCATTCCCGGTCCGCCGCCACCATGCGGTATTGCAAATGTTTTATGCAAATTCAAATGACAGACATCAGCACCTATCAATCCGGGTGCTGTAAGACCTACCTGTGCATTCATATTGGCACCATCCATATACACTTGCCCGCCATGTTGGTGAATGATGTCGGTAATATCTTTAACCGTTTCTTCATATACGCCATAGGTACTCGGATAAGTGATCATGATGCCCGCAAGATCATTGCTATACTGAATCGCCTTTTCCTTCAGATCATCCACATCAATATAGCCATTAGCTAATGCTTTTACCACTACTACTTTCATACCTGCCATAACTGCTGATGCAGGATTGGTACCGTGTGCGGAAATTGGAATCAGCATTACTTTACGATGATGATCCCCGTTTGCTTCATGATATGATTTAATGGTTAACAAACCGGCATACTCACCTTGCGCACCACTGTTTGGTTGCAGGCTGCAGGCGTCAAATGCTGTAATTTCACAGAGATATTTTCCCAGTTCATCAATAATATATTTATAGCCGAGTGCCTGATCAGTTGGTGCAAAAGGATGAATCTTGCTCCAGTGTGCCCAGCTTAGTGGAATCATTTCTGATGCAGCATTTAATTTCATGGTACAACTTCCCAGCGAAATCATCGAAGTATTTAAGGAAAGGTCTTTATTTTCCAGCTGCTTGATATAACGCATCATCTGGCTTTCACTGTGGTGCGTATTAAAAACAGGATGTGTTAAGAATAAGGAAGTTCTAAGCAAAGTAGAAGGGAGAAATGAAAATTCATTATCCTGTCTGATTTCAAATGACACCGGGTCCTGGTCATTTTCAAAACAATTAATCAAATCATACAGATCAGCAATATCTGTTGTTTCGTCTATTGAAATTCCAATATGATGGTTGTCAATATAACGGAGATTGATCATTTGCCTTTCTGCCTTTGCTTTAATGGCGTCTATTTCATTCACTTTAACAACAATTGTGTCAAAGAAATTATCAGCAGCCAGTTCAAATCCTCTTTCTTCTATAGCATCTGCAACAGTCTGTGTTAGCAATGCTATTCTTTTAGCAATACTTTTTAATCCGGCGGGGCCATGATAGACAGCAAACATCGCAGCCATATTAGCCAGTAATGCCTGCGCTGTACATATATTAGAAGTAGCTTTTTCCCTTTTGATATGTTGTTCCCTTGTTTGCAGGGCCATCCGTAAAGCCCTGTTTCCCTGGGCATCAATACTGATACCAATGATACGACCAGGGATATTTCTTTTAAAATCATCCTTTGTAGACATAAAAGCAGCATGTGGTCCACCATAGCCCAACGGTACGCCAAATCGTTGTGCAGAGCCAATAGCTACATCGGCGCCAAGCTCACCCGGAGGTGTTAGTAATGTAAGTGCCAATAAATCCGTAGCCATCACCACATATGCACCGGCAGCATGAACTGTTTGAATAAAATCCCGGTAATCTTCTACGGAGCCTTTATCATTCGGGTATTGAATAATTGCCCCGAAGTAAGAAGAATCAATTGTTGCAGTTGTGTATTCGCCCTCTATAATTTCAATGCCAATAGGAACTGCTCTTGTCAGCAATACTTCTTTTGTTTGTGGAAATATATCCTTGTCAACAAAAAACTTTGGCCGCTCAATATGGTCTTGCTTATTGAGCATATTAAAAAACATAGTCATAGACTCGGCAGCTGCAGTTGCTTCATCCAGCAGCGATGCATTGGCAATGGGTAAGGCGGTTAAATCGCAGACCATTGTTTGAAAATTTAATAAACTTTCCAAACGTCCTTGTGAAATTTCTGCCTGGTAAGGGGTGTATTGCGTATACCATCCAGGATTTTCAAAAACATTTCTCAAGATCACCGAAGGGATGATGGTATCATAATACCCCTGCCCGATATAATTCGTAAATACTTTATTTTGCTGCGATATCTCTTTGATATGTTTCAGGTATTCATGTTCACTCATCGCTGAAGGAATATTCAGCGAATGATTCATACGTATAGCAGGTGGTACGGTGTTGCTGATTAATTGATCCAGACTTTCAACACCAATTTTTTGCAGCATTTTCTTTGTGTCAGCTTCTTGCGGACCGATGTGACGGGGGATAAATCCGTTTGCCTGTTGTTCGAAGAGAGTCATAGTTATTAGTTGTTTTAAAATGGTTCATAGTTAATAGTTCATGGTTCATGGACAAACCCACAACTAATCATCAACGATGAACTATTGTATTGTAAAGAGGTGTAAAGTTAGGGGCAGCAGGGATAATAATGATGAGTTGTTGAACTTGGTGGATAAGCAGTGGATGAATAAGATTCACAGCGATAATGGAATACTCAAAATTTATTCAATCGCTCTTTTTCTGCTTCTATTTTGCGCAGTTCATTACTTGTATGTGTGCTGCCATCATGGCTCCAGCCGGGAAGACCAAAAAGGTATTTCCAACGCTGTTTAAAGGTCAGCCCTTTTTTTCGAAGGTCATTACCAATATTTTTCCATTCGTGCATGACAAGATTAACCGGGTCTTCTTTTTCCAATGATTTTGTAAGTCCATAAACTATCGGCTGGTATTGTTCGGCAGGCAGTTCCCGTTGAAAAGTGCCAAAAAGTTTATCCCAGATTATCAAAAACATTCCCATGTTCTTATCTAAATATTTTGGATTGATACCGTGATGTACCCGGTGATGGGATGGGGTTACAAAAAGATACTCTAACCACCCGGCTTTATTTATTTTTTCTGTGTGAATAAGAATACCCCAGGTCTGTGTGGCGGCATATATAAACGCAATATCGATCGGTTGAAAACCAAGCAGAGCAATCGGTATAAAATACACAAAACGATACAACGGTTCCAAAATTGACGACCGGAAGCCAACAGTTAAATTAAATTTTGGAGACGAATGATGCGTAACATGAGTGGCCCAAAACAAACGGCATACATGATCCACCCGGTGAAGCCAGTAATACATAAAGTCTTCAAAAACCAGCAATACGATCCAATAGACCCAGGCGTTTTGGATAGGCGTTACCAGTCGGTGGTCATAAAAGAAGGAAAGGATAAAACCTATATAAACGATCCGAAATGCCAGGTCAATACCTCCGTTGAGCAGCATAAAATAAATATTCTGTGCTGTATCTTTAAGCGAATAGGTATTTTGCTTATGAAGCTTGCTGAAAAATAATTCAATGCCAATTACTACCAGATAGAGTGGTGTGGTAATTAAAATCAGTAATTGTTCCCTGGCTGTTCCCATTTGGCACCAAAAATAGTGGAAAGTCGGGAAGTCGGTAAAGTCCGAAAGACGGAAAGACGGGAAGACGGGAAGACGGAAAGACCGAAAGACGGAAAGATGGAAAGACGGAAAGACGGAAAGACGGGAAGTCGGAAAGACGGAAAGACCGAAAGTCAGTAAAGTCAGAAAGTCCGAAAGACGGTAAAGTTCGAAAGACCGAAAGTTGGAAACACCGAAAGTCCGAAAGACAGAAAAGTCGGAAAGACTGGAAGAAAGTTAATAATAGAGGAAAATTTCTTTCGGACTTTCGGTCTTCCCGACTTTTCCGACTTGTATTTTCTATTTCCGGACTATATTGCAGCATGGCACAGGATCTGTTAATCAATTGGGAAAAGAAATCAGGTGAACGGCAGAAGGAATATAAAAAATTTCTCCACCGGGCTAATAAAAACAATGTACTACGGCAATTGCCCGATCTGAATGAAGAGGCTTTTGAAAAAATAGATTGTTTGCAATGTGCCAATTGTTGTAAAAGTTATTCTCCACGCTTTACCCCGCCCGATATAAAACGTATCAGTAAATATCTTGGCATAAAAGATGGCGAGTTTAAAGAAACCTATCTTATGCAGGATGATGAAGGTGATAATGTAACCAAAACTAAGCCTTGTCCTTTTCTGGGTACAGATAATAAATGCGGCATCTATGATGTGCGGCCAATTGATTGTGCCAGGTTCCCTTATATGGATAATGATTTTATGCTGAAGCGGCAACCGCTGGCATTAAAAAATTCAACTTTCTGCCCTATTACTTATTATGTGATCGAGAAATTGATCGCGGCGGAGAAAGGGAAATAGATTTTCCCCTTTCTTTCTATCTTAAAATTTATACTATGCCACGTTATGTAATCGAAAGAGAATTGCCCGGTGCCGGAAAATTGAACGCTGAGGATCTTCATGGTATTTCACAAAAATCCTGTGGGGTAATAAGTGAGTTGGGACCATCTATTCAATGGGTGGAAAGTTATGTAACGGAAGATAAGATCTATTGTATCTATAATGCGCCCAACAAAGAAATACTCAGGGAGCATGCCGAAAAAGGAGGGTTTCCGGCCAACAGGATCGAAGAAATAAAAAATATGATCAACCCTGTGACGGCGGAGTGATTTTTGGATGTGAAGGAGGACTACTTAGCAGGCTGCGTTACTGCCTGGGTATTTGTGAATCTCTTTATTAAGGCTGTTGCCGGAAGAAAAAAACTAACACTGGCATAAGAGCAAACAATAATAATATTAATCAGTTTTGCGGGCTAAAAGGTGATTTTTCTTATTCTATTATTTGTATTATCAGCAATAAAAATGTTTCCTGAAGCATCCACTACCAGGCCTTCAGCATAATCAAATTCAGCCATAGATCCGGGGCCATTTGCAAAGCCATAATTCCCTGTGCCTGCAATTGTAATTACAAATCCGTCTGTAGTAAGTTTCCTTATTTTTACTTTGTCAGCTATAAAAATATTTCCTGAAGCATCAATTGCTATGCCTTTAGGATTAAAAAACATAGCTGATAAAGCGGGTCCATCAGCATATCCTGCGTTGCTTCCTGCTATTGTACTGACTACACCAGTCGGTGTAATTTTTCGAATTTTTGAATAATCGGTAACATACAAATTTCCGGCTGCATCGATTGTAATTCCACGCGGACCTATGAAGCGTGATCCCAACCCGGTACCATCATATGTTAGAGAAGTGTCGCTGCCGGCAAAAGTGCTGACTACCCCAGCAGGAGTAACTTTTCGAATTCTTCGATTGCCCCAATCTGTTACAAATACATTGCCGGCAGCATCAACCGCCACATCAAGAGGATAATTAAAAAGACCAGTACCGGTAAGATCGCTTACTACTCCGGATGAAGATATCTTCCGGATTATGTTAATGTCACGTTCTGTTACATAAATATTCCCAGATGCATCTACGGCAAGTCCGTTTGGAGTACTGGAAGGGTTGGCGAATGTTGCAACTGTACTTACCAGGCCTGATGGAGTAATCTTACGGACACTCCTGTTATATTGATCTGCTACGTACAAATTTCCCGAATTATCTTTTGCTATACCTTCCGGATAACTAAATTTAGCTGCTGTCCCAACATTGTCTAACAGGCCTCCAACTCCGCTCCCCGTAAAAGTACTTACCTGATAATCTGAAATGATGAATGTTATAGATGATGTTGAAGTCAGGCCATTGACAGTTACAGAAATATTGCCAGAACTTGCTCCTGCAGGTATCCTTACCGTTAACTGAGTCGGTGAAGCAATAGTCACGAAGGCTAAAATTCCATTAAATCGTACCGTATCAAAAGAAGCAATATTATTAAAATTAGCTCCCAAAATGATGACCTGGTCTCCCGGTCTTCCTGTAGTAGTGCTGATACTTGTTATTACAGGGAGATTGGCTGTTACGGTCACGATAAAATCAGTCGCTGCTGCTGCTGTTTGGCTACCTACAGTAACAGTTATTCTGCCGGTAGTAGCCCCGACAGGTACGGAAGCTGTTAATTGTGTGGATGATGCGGTAATAACAGATGCTGTTATACCATTAAATTTCACAATATTGCCGGACGGGGAAGTACTAAAATTTGTGCCTGTGATTACAACCTGACTCCCAATATTGGCATTAGCAGGAGTAAAGTTTGTTATTGTTGGCAGAAGGTTTGGTGGGGGAATATTGTCATTAGAACTACTCTTGTGACAACCTGTGATTGTGATTAAAAGAATAATTGTAAGAAAAAGAAACCAGTATTTGTTTTTTGGGATTGTCATAGTTGAGTATTTCTTAGGGTAGTAAAATAGATTAACTATATAGAGTTTATCCTGCATAAATAGTATAATAAATGTAGTCTAAAATTGATTGGAAAGAAAGGCTCATTTTTTATCAACTCCACGGAGGCTAGTATTTATAGGCTTTATTTCTCATCATTCTTTATTACCGCAAGTAAACTTCGACGTAATGTGTTATAGTGGTGTGAATCATAAATTTTCAAAGGATTAGTCCGATAAGAATAAAGAATTTTATCACTTAACCAGAACAATCTTTTTTATCGAACTTAGTGGAATCTCTTTTCTATTCGTTGAGTAAAGAGTCTGTAATGCCGGCAATGGCATGCTTTGAAAAGTAGTTTCATCTTGTGTTGTTTTCCAGGCTAATGCTGTATCATTTTTAACCCTGACTGCCTGGGCGTTAAAAATAAATTTTTCATCATTTAAGTCGGTGATATGAATTTCGAATGATGAACTGTTTTCAAAACTTACAGTGGTTCCTTTTTTATCCGTACAGCTGATAGAGTCAATGCGGTAGGGTCTTTTAGAAAACTGATTTTTGAAACTGTCAACACTAATAGAATAAATTTTGCAAGAACTTAGCCCAGCCCCTAAAAGGGATGTCAGAAAAATATACAGAATAGTTTTTGTCATCCTATATAGAAAGATAAAACATTTCAATTTTACTTTGTTATATCCAGCAGCTGGTTTGCCAAAAATCTCTGTCAAAAATTTACTTCATCGTCAATTCCTCCCATGCCGCTGTCAACGGCCTTTGTATCCCATCCGTCTTCCATTCTTCTCCACCGGGGATGATGGTTGCTTTTAATATTTCGTCTTTTGACTTACCGGCTTTTATCTGACCCTCTACAAACTTCAGCACATTGCCGATATAATCCCTGAACTTATTCAGTTCATCAGCCGTACCGGTTACTTTATAGCCTGGGCCTGCGTGGCCAAACACATAGATCGTTTCTTTATCAAACTTATTGAGTGCTTTATCCAGCACCTGCATCCAGCTTTTCATATTAGCACCAGCACCACGGTCTACAAATGGATGACGACGATTAAAAAGCAAGTCGCCGCAATGGACAATATTGGCATGTTCAAAATGAACAAAGCAGTCGCCGTTCGTGTGACCGGCACCGTAATAATTCAGGCAGATCTTTTCTTTACCAACTTTCTGGCACCAGGTATCGGTAAATGTTTGATCGGGATATAGCTGTTTGTCTTCTGATTTATTTGTCTTCGCAGCTTTTTCCTGGTTGGTTTTGGAATTGGCATGTGCTACTACATGTGGTACTATTCCTTTAAAAGAAATATTTCCGGATGTGTGGTCGCCATGGTGGTGCGTATTGATTAAAAGTTTGAAAGTGTTTTCGCTTCTTTTTTTCAATTCATCAATCAAATGCTTGCTTTGTTCCGGGAATTGTGCATCCACTACAACGATCCCTTTTTTTGATAAAAGAAAGGCAATCGTACCGCCTTTTTCTTCAAAAATACCCACATCATTACGGAGCATGGTTATTTTCCAGGGATCTTCAAATAAAGACGTCAATACATTTTGCTGAGCCAATGATAATGCACCTACAGTGAGTGCTGAATTTTGAAGGAAGGAGCGGCGGTTCATGGTAATAGTTTATTGTTTTTTGTTGGTGGTTTGTAGTTGAGGGAAAATTTTTCTATAGTGAAGTTACATTTTAGCCGGCAATTAAACCTCAGCCTGCTAGTACCCCGATTTACTGAGTCTCCGATTGAAGCTGCCTCAAAAGTGTTTCAACACAGAGATTTTGAGTAGATGGGTTACACAGAGGGTTGATTTCCTGATTAGCTTTCTCTGTGAAACTCATGTGTTCCTCTGTTGCGCTCTGTGTTGAAACTCTTTTCTTTTGGAGTAAGCATCATTCTTGGTTTTTGATACGAATAATATTGTTGGTGGTGAGGTTTTTAATACTCAAACTTCCTTAACGTCGGTGCCTTAAACCAGGTAATAATAACTACTACCAGTGTCATACATCCACCAAAAACAACCGAGGGAACAACACCCATCAGTTTTGCCGCCACACCACTTTCAAACTGGCCAAGTTCATTGCTGGAATTAATAAACATTGAACCAACACTGCTTACCCGGCCTCGCATATGATCCGGAGTTTTAAGTTGCATAACAGTGCCTCTTACAACTACACTGATACCGTCGAGCATTCCTGCAATCATCAATGCAGCGAAGGAAAGAATAAACCAGGTGGATACAGCAAAAAGAATAATACAGATACCAAAACCAGCAACGGCTATCATTAATTTTTTGCCTTGCGTTTTTTTCATTGGAAAAATTGTCAGCAGTATAATGATAAAAATGGAACCCATATCTATAGCTGCATTCAGCCAGCCAAATCCCTGCGGCCCGATTTTTAAAATGTCTTTTGCATAAACCGGTACCATGGCTACTGCGCCACCAAATAATACAGCAAACATATCGAGTGAAAAAGCCGCCAGTATTTCTTTTGTTTTAAAAACAAAGCGCAATCCTTCTTTTACACTTTCCCAGGTTTTCTTTTCACCCGATTGAGCCATTGGAGGCTTTGGCTTCAATTGAATAAATAAAAAGAAGGCAATGACAAGTAATGAACAAATGATGATAAGTGTTCCGGTGATGCCCAGTTTCCAGATCAGGAAACCACCGGCAGCATGACCGGTAACAGATGCCGAAAGCCAGGATCCCTGCGTCCAGGTAGTTGCATTTTGCAAATATTGACGTGGTACAATACTGGCCAGCATAGCCGAAAAATTAGGTCCAGTAAAAGCACGGATGATTCCGGTGCAAAAAATTACCGCATAAATTAATAGAGCAATTGTATGATTACTAAAATGGCTGCCAATATAATTAGTGGAAACAAATAATAATAGTAAGGCAGCAATTGTGTAAAAAACAACTCCTGTCAATACTAATTTTCTTTTTTCACTCTTGTCAATTATATGTCCTGCATAAAGAGCCATGGAAAGGGCAGGAATAACTTCTGATAATCCCACTAAACCAATAGCAAATGGGTCACCGGTTAATTCATATACCCACCAGGCTACCAATGTTCCCATCATCCGCAGCGCAGCAATGAAGGTGAACCTTCCAAGCATCAGGTTTCTAAATTCAGGAATACGAACTGCTGCAAAAGGGTCGTTGGTGATTTGAGTGACAGGAGATTTGCTGTCCATTGAAGCAAAGATAAGTACAGAAGGATTCTTTACTTGAAAATTGTTTGTTGAAAATTGATTCTTGAATATTTTTTCTGGTCAACTATTCAATGCTCAATGTTCAAGGTAGGGTTCCCTGTTATAAAATACGCTATGGAAGTGTAATATAATGCTGCCCGTCTTCATATTCTTTATCCAACGCATCATAGATAATTTGCAGGTGCTTTTCGTTGCCCAAAAAATCGGCATTACTGCAATCGACAAACAATGTTTTTATATTGTGTTGTTTAATGTAATGCGTATAAGTTTCCTGAATATTGAACAAATACTCGTCAGAAATATTTTGTTCGTAAGAACGATTGCGTTTTTTGATATTTGCCTGTAACTTTTTTACAGGGGAATGAAGGTAAATAAGGATATCCGGTTTGGTCAGTTGCTGGGTGATGATATCAAATAGCCGCTGGTATAAACGAAATTCATCATCGGGCAAAGTTACCTTGGCAAAGAGTAAGCATTTGGTGAACAGGTAATCAGAAATGGTAAGAAGTTGAAACATATCCTTCTGTTGCAAAAATTCTTTCTGTTGCTTGAAGCGTTCTGCCATAAAGAAAAGTTCCAACGGAAATGCATATTGGCCCGGGTTCTCATAAAACTTGGGAAGAAATGGATTATCGGCAAATTCTTCCAGTATCAGCCGGGCATTATAATGTTTGGACAATAAATGAGCCAGGGTTGTTTTCCCGGCACCGATGTTACCTTCTATCGTGATGAAATTATACTTCATTTATGGTGAATAGTGAATGGTCAATGGTTTATAGTCAATGGTCAATGGTCAATAGGTCAATGGTCAATGGTCAATAGGTCATTGGTCAATAGGTCAATAGTCAATGGTCTGTGGTCAAGGGTCAATGGTCAATAGTCAATGGTCAATAGTCAATGGTCAATAGTCAATGGTCAATAGTCAAGGGTCAATGGTCAATAGTCAATGGTCAATAGTCAATGGTCTGTGGTCAATGGTCAATGGTCAATGGTCAATAGTCAATAGTCAATGGTCTGTGGTCTATTGTCTATGGTCTATGGTCTATGATCTATGCCATAAAGATTGCAAAATAGGTTAAATGCAAAGGTGTAAAATCCTTAATCGAAGATTGTGGAAAAAATCAGGAATACTTTTTAACTTCCAGTTCATCTTTACATTCTTTAAGTAAGGCAGTAATTGTTTTATTTAATACCGGATGAATTTCATCCGGCGCTATTTCAGCAAGTGGAAGCAGGGCAAACCGCCTTTTTTGCATTTCGGGGTGAGGTAATTTCAAAAAATGATAATTATATGTTTCATTATTGAAGAGTAATATATCTATATCAATAAGGCGGGGGCCATATTTTTCCTTTCTTACCCGGCCCATCTGTTTTTCTATTTTCAGTAGCCGGCGTATAAGTTGACGGGCATTAAATAAAGTAGAGATTTCAAGTGCCTGGTTGAGAAATGCAGGTTGGTCCGTATTTCCCCATGCGGCTGTTTCGTATAAGGAAGAAGCAGCTATTATTTTTCCGCATTGTTCTGTAATACATGTTCTTGCGGTTGACAGGTTTTGTTGCCTGTCACCAAGATTACCACCGGTAAGTAGAAAAGCTTTGTTCATATAAGGCTCAAATATCTTTATTTTGAATAGTGAATAGAAAATAATTCTTTTTGGGTTGAAAAAGTTGACTTCACTTTAAAAGACTACTGTATTTTGCATAGGTTGCAAACAAAGTTCCTGAAGGAGGCTTACATTTGTCCACTTATATGAAACAGCAAAAACAAAAATATAGTCAGTCAAGGGCATTATGGGCTATTACCAGAGCCAGTTTCAAAGCTATTTTTTCTAATCCAAGTGCCATTATTTTCAGTGTATTGTTTCCTATTATTTTTATTCTGATTTTCGGATCTTTTGGTAGTGGTGGAGGGGTTGTTTACCGGATTGCTTTATCTCCGGAAAGTGATACCACCAGTGATTTTTACCAGGGATTGAAAAGAGCCAATGTGATCCGTATTGTTAATTATTCCGATTCAGCCTTATTGAAAAAAGATCTTCAAAGAGGTAAGCTGACGGCTATTCTGAGTATAATAACTACCACAGATACATCTCAGCAACCATTGACTACTATCCGGGTAAAATCAACTTCGGCAAGTTCAAATACGATTGGTTCTTTTATGCCGGTGTTGGATTATCTAAGGTTAAGAATTGAAGCAACACAATCAGATGTTGCAGAAACTGCTATCAGGATAGAAGAACCAGTTGTAGAAAAAGTGAGACAATACCGCCAGATAGATTTCATTCTGCCCGGGCAGCTGGGGTTTTCAATTTTGTTTTCAACCTTGTTTGGTATTGCTTTTACTTTTTTTGGATTAAGGGAGCAATTAGTCCTGAAAAGGTTTTATGCATCACCTGTTAACCGCCTCAACATATTATTGGGTATCGGTATGAGCCGGTTGGTTTTCCAATTGATAAATATTGTTGTGCTGGTATTGTTCGGTCATTTCTTCCTCAACTTCACGTTACAACATGGAGCCGTCACTTTTGTTGAAATATTAGTGATGACGGTTATCATGCTTTTTCTACTGATGGGGGTGGGGCTTATTTTTAGTAGCATTGCAAAAAGTGATACATCAATTCCTTTACTAATAAATCTGTTTGGTTTTCCGCAAATGATGTTGTCGGGTACATTTTTCCCAATAGAAGTTTTTCCAAAATGGTTGCAGGAAATATGTCATATTTTACCACTAACACAGTTTAATGACAGCATCCGGAAAATTTCCTTTGAAGGTTTGAGTATTCTTGATTGCTGGAAAGAAATTGGAATATTGGGGATCTGGATGGCTATTATCTATATTATCGCAGCAAGAGTAATTAAATGGGAATAATCAAACTTGGATTTATCAGCCTGATTGTTTTTGCCCTGCTGATTACAGGCATTTCTCTTTTTATTCCATCACATATTCGTATTTCCAAAGCACTGGAAATTACTGCCAGTAAAGATTCTCTACTGGTGCAAATCGCCAATCCGGTAAACTGGAAGAATTGGTACCCCGGCGCAGATTCATCCGATTATTTTTTGGTGGCTAATAAAATTGTGGGGATTGTAACCACAGATAAACAGATTTTGATGATAACAGCAGCCACAGATAGTACTGTAATAACAACAAATGCTGGACCCAATTCCAGAAAAGCCGAATCTGGTTGGAATATTTATGATGGCAATACATCTAATTCCGTTACCGTGCAATGGTATATGGATATTAAGCTTCGTTGGTATCCCTGGGAAAAATTTTCCAGCCTCTTACTGGAAAAAAGATATGGCCCGGTGATGGAAAATGGACTGCAAAAATTGAAAGATTTGCTGGAGAAATAAGCCCTTTTCTATGTTAGCTTATCCTAGATAAATAAATTTGCGGGTTTTTGCAGGCGAATTCAAGGTTATTTGCAATTATTTGCCACTTTGTGCAACATATTTATTTCTGATTTGTCTAAGTTAATTATCTTGTTTTTTTATTCGGTATTTGAAACAATTTAATTTTAATTCCATTTTTAAGAACTTAAAACTGCTAACAATGAATCAACTTCAACGATTATTGCTTTGGAAATGCAGACGCATCTCCTTTATTTTTTTATTACAGCTATTTGCTTTAGCTGCAACATCCCAAATTAAAATCAGTGGTAAAGTAACCGGGTCAGATGGAAAAGGTATCCCATCTGCTTCTGTTGCAATCCTAAACACCGCAATTGGTGCTGCAACTGATGCTGATGGCTTTTATAGCATAAATGCAAATTTAAAACCAGGTACATACCGAATTGAATTTTCCGGGGTAGGTTTTAAAAGTAAAGAACAATCAATAAATATTGGCAATAGTGCTGCGTACACATCCGATGTTCAATTATCGGATGATGCATTGAAAATGGATGAGGTAGTAGTAATTGGTTCTTCTTTGAAACAGTCAAGAAAGCAGTTAGGCAATACCGTTAACTC